>CAXTWM010000001.1:0-44546 GCA_964247915.1 uncultured Armatimonadales bacterium
GCTGGGACGTGGGGACCCGAGGCCGCCGACGCCCTCCTCGCCCGGACGGGCCACGCCTGGAAGAGCGGCAGCGCCCCCGCCCCCTTCTATCTGACGGAGCAGGAGTGAAGCCCTGTTGCTTAAGAATCTATTTCTGGAGATCGCAAAAGCCAGTATAAGGCCCTTTGCAGGCCTGTGGGCGATTTTTGAGATAGCTTCTTGAACGTTTGCAGGATGTGTCTTTTTAGCTCAACGAACTCCTGAGACGTTGTAAAGTCTATGCTTCGGGGACGTGGTAAGGTTACCCTAATATCTTCTTGAACCCGACCTGGGCGTGCTGAGAGGATGAACAGCCGATCCGCAAGTAATATGGCCTCATCAATATCATGGGTCACAAAAACGATTGTTCGATGCGAGCGATCCCAGATTTCAAGTAATAGTTCCTGCATGGTGATCTTCGTTTGAGCATCTAATGAGCCAAACGGTTCATCCATTAGCATCACCGCCGGGTCATTCGCGAGTGCTCTGGCGATGCCCACTCGTTGCTTCATGCCTCCAGACAGAGTAGCGGAATAATTATCTTCAAAGCCATTCAATCCCACACGTTTGATAAGTGCTTCTGCAATAATTCGGCGTTCATCCTTTGATACACCCATCATTTTGGGGCCAAACTCTACATTTTTACGCACCGTCTTCCAGGGGAAGACGGCATGTTCTTGGAACACAACTCCTATTTGGGGATCAGGTCCTTTTAGGGCTAGGTCATCCACCAGTATTTCTCCAGATGTAGCTTTGAGAAATCCGCCTAATAGATTCAACAAGGTTGATTTGCCGCACCCCGTCGGCCCCAAGATACAAACAAACTCACCTGGAAAAATCGTGAAGCTAACATCATTGAGAGCGAGAAGGGGCTTCCTTCCAGGATAGCTATACGTCATACTGGTTACTTCGATTTTACCTTTGACGGCCATGTCCCTCATACAATCAGTACTTACTCGCAGAGTTCCACGGGAAGAGTAAAGAAGTCAATTTTGTGAAGATCGCATCTGCCGAGGCTCCGAGAAGGCCAAGAACAACCAAATCTACCATCATTTTGTCAACTCTGAAATCCGCATCAGCCTCCGAAATACGATAACCAACACCAGCCGAAGCTCCCGTCATTTCAGCCGCAACCAAGACCGTAAAGGCTACCGAGATACTAAGGCGCGCTCCCGCTATGATAAAGGGCGTGGCAGATGGCAATACTACCTCAAATAGAACATCCTTGTTTTTTGCTCCCATGCTTTTCGCTGCCCAGATGTAAACCTGGTCAACATGACCTACTCCGAGATGTGTATTGATCCAAATGGGAAAGAAGGCGGCCCAGGCGATCAAAAAGATTTTTGGCGTCTCTCCTAACCCAAACCAGACAATCGTTAAGGATATGAATGCGATGGCAGGAATAGGACGGAAAAGGTTTATGATGCGCCCCAGTGTCACGCTGAAAAAGTGGATGCGCCCCGTTAGGCACCCAATTATAATGCCCAGCGTCGTGCCAATCGCATAACCTAATGCGACTCGTTGAAAACTTGCCGCAATGTCTGCGCTAAGTTGATGCAACTTAAGCATGGCTAAAAAAGTTAAGAATAATTGACTGGGGCATGGATAAAGACTAGTGTTAAAGTGGCCGATGCGAGCGATTAACTCCCAGGAAAGTAAAAGAAGCAGCAACGATGCTAAAGTTAAAACGTAGTCAAAGTTCTTGCCTCTGAGTTTGTCTAGCATTATCAAATTTTACAGCGTTCAATCCATGTAGCCGAAGCTATCCAGTTGGTGGCGCGGGGTCTGTCGGTGGCGCGGGGTCTGTCGGTGGCGCGGGGTCTGTCGGTGGCACGGAGGCTGTGAGCGGTAATAGAACCTGCTCATGCTGTGCTAAATAATATGGATGAATAAGCATCCTAAAGAACTCAATCTCTTCGTGATCCGTCAGAGCACGTCCACCGGCAAGAACAACTTTATTCTCTAATAAATCTTCATGATAGGAAATCACCGCAGAATGATTATCAGCGATAATTATTCCAAGTGGAGGAATCCCTGAAGTTGAAAATTTGGGATTGTAGTTGCATTTCTTGTCAGCAAGGTACTTTGCCACGCAGCCTTCATTCCAAGAATGAAAGAATACATGTTTATAAGCATTAGGGGTTTGCTGTCGTCCTTCTTCCACCTGCTTTTTCTTCTTGTCTAAATGCTCCTCAATGTCTTCCACCGCTTGTTTATACACACCTTCGGGATTCTCGCGCGAATCGAAGGGGATATGTTTCCCTAAAGCATTAGCCTTTAGATCGTGAAATGCTTCTGAGTCTGTTTTAGAGCACAAAGCAATTCTAACTTTATATTCGGGATTTGTTCTAGCATGGCCTAACAATTCATCCAACTTACGACTCAGAACTATCCCATACCGATCTAGAAGCAAACGATTGTTGTCTCTGATAGCCGATGCGTAACCGATGCTGGGTGTTAATGAGATAAATATTAACTCCTTGTTGGCCTTTCGTATTACATCAATAGCTTCCCTCATAACAGAAACTTCATCATTCAGCGATCTGCGTAGGGTGAAGAGAACGGAAATCGAAAGCGCCAAACCCACGATGGAGATTGTGCCGAAGACAATACTGAGGGACGTACCCACATCAGATGTTAGTTTCACCCGAAGCGGCCCGTGTAGCGGCCAGATTACAATTGCCCCAATAGCAAGGACAAACAGACATGGCAGAATGATTGCTATCCAATACCTACGCTTGGGATCTGGGATTGGCTGCCTCGTCTTATATTGCCAAAAACCCACTACCAGCAACCAAAAAAATATAAGTAACAAGATCACGGAAGCAAAAACGACATCGGACTCACATGTCCAAAACACAAAGAAAGGAGCTAACACAGTGATGAGTATGAAGAACAGCCAAATTGCTCTTCTCCAAGTAAACTCTTTGATTGACAGCCAACGCGACACTTTATTAGGCATGTTGTTAATCTATTTGTGGTTCAAGCCATCCAGCGGCTCATCAAGAATGAAATCCTTATAGTTGGGCAGCACTGCATTTTGCGGTGCAATGTTGTTCGCCTTCGCCCAGCGACCTTCATCTTGCAGAGAGGTCAGAAGGGATGGGTTAAGGACAACCTCATAGTTGTAGTTGTCCCACAGGCGAGTGAGCACTTCCGGTTCCATACCGCTATCCCTGGCAACGATTTGAATAGCTTCTGCTCGGTTAGTTTTCATGAACATTTCCGATTTCATAAGGGAAGCAAGAAGGTTTTTCAACGCCGCTGGGTTAGATTTAGCGAAGTCACGGGAGACGACCACGTTGAACTTAGGTTGGTAAGTATTTTTGCTGGAAATAATAGTGACTTTGTTACCTAATGCCTTCTGAGCACGATAAGCAAAAGGTTCCCAGCAGAAGAATCCATCAACATCGCCGTGTGCCAGTGCCGCAACCATGTCGGGCGGACGTAGATTTACGACCTTAACGTCTGTGATATCTAACCCTTTAGCACGGAGGTAGGAATACATCCAGTAATCTCCAGAAGTCCCGTGCGCGACGGCTAAAGTTTTACCTTTCAGGCTAGGAGTACCGTTCAGGATTGCTTTCTTCGCAAGCACAAGTTTAAGTGGGGACTCGGTCACTGTTGCGATTATGTAGAAGTTTTGGTTCTGAAACGCCGCCAAAGCCAAAGGAGTTTCTGCCACCATCGCAACGGGTGCTTTTCCTCCTAGCAGAGCATCCAAAGCGAGCCTCCCTGATGCGAAAGGCACAAGCTTAGCATTAAGCCCCGCCTGAGAGAGAAAGCCTTTATCGTTGGCAACGAACAGAGGCCCGCCATCAGGTCCCGTTGATGAGGCGATGGTCAGACTTGTGGCTGTTGGAGGATGCTCATGCGTACCATGACATCCGTATGTGCCAGCAAGAACGAGGGGCATGACTAATGCCATAAAGATGGTTCGGATTATCTTCATTCTATCTCTTGTAAGGACGCGGGTTTGTTACCAGGCGCAAGTTTCAGTATGGCCGCCGTTAGTACCCTATAATACCATACAAAGCATAGGTACATACATTCTTTGAACAACTTTTTTGAACTTTTGTTGACATCAAACGGACGACCGCTTTTGTCGGATTGACAACCCTAAGACGACGTGTTATCATGCTTAACGTTGCTCTTGCCATGCTGGCGAGAAGGCGGTGTGATGGCGCAGCAGTACGGATAGGTCCACGAGCAGTGGAACCCGGAGATCAAGCTGCGTCAGGCGGCGGTCGAGCGGCTGGCGGCGGAATATCACGCTCCGGTCCTGCATTTCCAGAAGATGTTCGACGGGGCCATTACATACTCAAAGCAGCCGGCGACTTTTTGGGTCTGGAACGGCATCCACCCCAATTGCGTGGGGCATCAACTCACAGCGGATGAGTGGCTGCGGATGGTCAACCGATTTCACCCCGGCCGGACGGTGCGGAAGGAGTCAAAATGACCATCGCAGACCTGGCCGAGATCGCGGGGCGCGTCTACCCCTCCCGGCGGCGGACGCAGAACCTCGTCGGCGGCGCGTCGCCGATCCAGGCCGAGAGCTTCAGCCTGGGCTTCGTCACGCTGGAGCCGGACGGCGGGCAGGTGCCGTGGCACAACCAGGATCAGGAGGAGGTCTACTTCGTACTGGAAGGGACGGGGGAGATGTGTCTGGGCGTGGAACGCCAAACCGTCACATCCGGTCAGGCCGTCTTCATCCCGCCCGGCGTCTTCCACCAGATGACGAATTTGGGGCCGACGCCCCTCCGAATGCTGTATTGTTACGGCCCCGCCGGGGACGTGGCCCACTGGCGGCAGGAACTCGACGGCACCCTGCCGAAAGAGGGCGTGGACGCCCCGCCCCTGCCCGCAGGCGCGCGGCCCCAGCACACGCAGACGTTCCCAAAGGAGGGCTAGTCACTCATGTCCACGGACACACCCGGCGTGACAAACATCGGGGTCATCATGAACGGCGTCACGGGCCGCATGGGGACGAACCAGCACCTCCTGCGCTCGGTCGCCGCCATCCGCCAGGCGGGCGGCCTCCGCGTCGGCGACGCCCAGGTCATCATGCCGGAGCCTCTGTTGGTCGGGCGCAATGCCGCCAAGCTGGAGCGGCTGGCGCGCGAGGCCGGCGGCGTCGCCTGGACGACCGACCTGGACGCCGCCCTGTCCGACCCGGACAACTCGGTCTACTTCGACGCCCAACTGACCAACCTGCGCGTCCCCGCCGTCGAGAAGGCCGTCGCGGCGGGCAAGCACGTCTACTGCGAGAAGCCCACCGCCACCAGCACGGCGGACGCCTATCGTCTTTACAAATTAGCAAAAGAAGCGGGAATCAAGCACGGCGTCGTGCAGGACAAGCTCTGGCTGCCCGGCCTCCGCAAGCTGAAACTGCTGATCGAGACCGGCTTCTTCGGCGAAATCCTGTCCGTCCGGGGCGAGTTCGGCTACTGGGTGTTCACGGGCGAAGACTCCATCCCGCCGCAGCGCCCGTCCTGGAACTACAAAAAAGAGGAAGGGGGCGGCATCATCGTGGACATGCTCTGCCACTGGCGATACGTCCTGGATGACCTATTTGGGCCGGTGCAGAGCGTTTCCTGTCTCGGCGCCACCCACGTCAAGGGGCGCCGGGACGAGCAGGGCCGGCCTTACACCTGTACCGCCGACGACTCGGCCTACGCCACGTTCCAGCTTGCGGGCGGCATCGTCGCCCACTTCAACTCCTCCTGGTGTGTCCGCGTAGGCCGGGACGACCTGCTGACGCTTCAGGTAGACGGCACCAAAGGGTCCGCCGTCGCCGGGCTGCGCGACTGCGTCATCCAGCCCTACGCCGCCACGCCGCGCCCCGTCTGGAACCCGGACATAGAAAGCCCGATCAACTACAAAGCGGGCTGGGAGCGGATGCCCGCCAACCAGGTCTTTGACAACGCCTTCAAAGCCGAATGGGAGCTGTTCCTGCGTCACGTCGTCGAGGGCGGCCCCTTCCCCTGGGACCTGTTGGCCGGGGCACGCGGCGTCCAACTGGCCGAAGCGGGCATCGAGTCCTGGCACAAGCGCGCCTGGGTGGACCTGACGGACCTACCCGCTTAGAAGGTGCTATATGAGTTTAGGCGTCCATGTTTACTATCTTGACGAGTCCGGCCAAGAACAGGGGCTTCACAGTGTTGATTGGAAATCCGCTCAGGGACGCTGGAAAGCCCAAGGGCTATCGCCAGCGGAAATGAACGCTGAGGGTTCTCGTCTCCTCAAAGAGCATGAGCATTGGCGGACGCTTGCAGGGCCTGAAAAGTGGCGGACCGAGATATATGGATCACCTGTTGCCCGTTCTCTAGGGCTGACGCTACTCCCCACGCTCGCTGAGACGGACATTTACGCTGAAGGGGAGGACCTGGAGGTATTGGGACGTGAGATTGAAACGCTGATTCAGAACATCAGCCTCATAGCCCCGGACCGAGAAGATCAATGGAAACATGCCTTGGAACGTTTCCAAAACATCGCGAATGCCGTTGTGGAAGCCAAAGCTCTCAACGGCAGGGTTGTCATCTGGTAGAAAAAATGAACCTCACGGATATACACGCGCGCCGCAAGCCAGGGCGCAAAGTCACCGGCATGGCCGCCGTGCTGCTGCCGTTCACCGAGCGCGGCGGCATCGCCGAGGACGCCTTCGCGGCCTGCCTACAAGACACGGTGGCGGCGGGCCTGACGCCCGCCGTCAACATGGACACGGGCTATGTCAATCTGCTGACCGATGGGGAGAAGGCGCGCGTTCTGGCGCTGACCCGGCAGGCATTGAGCGGCGCTCCCTTTGTCGCGGGCGCGTACATCGAGGGGCAGGACGGGGAGGTGACGGACCTGTACCGGCGCGAGATCGCCCGCATCACCGAGCATGGCGGCACACCCATCTTCTGCCAGACCGCCCGCCTCCACGATGTCCCCCCGTCAAAGGTCGTGGACACCTACGCTGCCGCCTCGGCGGGGGTGGAAACGGTGTACGCCTTTGAGCTGGGCAAGATGTTCGCCCCGAACGGCGAAATCTGGTCGGACGACGTGTTTGCGGGCCTGCTGCAAGTGCCGCAGATCAAGGGCATGAAGCATTCCAGCCTGGACCGCGTGCGCGAGATCGAGCGGCTGGCGACGCGCGACCGCCTCCGGCCCGACTTCCAGATCTTCACCGGCAACGACCTGGGCATTGACATGATCGAGTACGGCAGCGACTACCTGCTGGGCCTGGCGGCGTTTGCGCCCGCCAAGTTCGCCGAGCGGGATCGGCTGTGGGCTGCCCAGGATACGAGTTATCTTGCCCTCGCCGACGCCTTGCAGTTTCTCGGCAACATCGCCTTCCGCCCACCCGTCCCCGCCTACAAGCACTCGGCGGCCATCTTCCTGCACCTGACGGGTAAAATTCCCACCGACCGGACGCACCCCCGCGCCCCAGAGCGCCCGCCCTGGGAGCGCGAACTGCTGACCTCCTGCGCCCAGCGCCTTGGACTGCTTTAGTTCGTATGTTGAACGGTTAGCTTGGATGTGAAAGGCGAGTGCTATGTCGGATGGTCGCGAGGGGGAGCCTTCACGCACACGATATTCTTTTAATGCTCGCACTTTCGTAGCGCGAGCGCGACCCAAGATCGTGTCGGAGAAGCCCGACAAAGTGGGCGTCATCCTCACGGGGATGGTCTGGCTGCTGCTGATGTCGGCCTCCCTGTCAGTCGGAATGTGCGTCGGGCTATTTGTCTCCTACTTTGCGCCCCTGTGGGTAGCAATCGCGGCTTGCCTGGTAGCGTCTGTGATCACAGGAGTATTACTAGGTCGCTCGCTTGAGGGGGAAGCAATAGGCATAATTGTGGCGTTGCTGGTCGTGATTTTGACGGCCTTTATTTTGTTTCCAACAATTATGAAAGTACGAGCTAACGTACTCCGGGTTCAGGCGCACCAACACCAGGGGACGCACTGAAGCGTTACCTAACGTATCACCGTAAACGCTTGCTTCTATGGCTTGATCCGTGCCGCGAGGGTGACGGAACCCGCCGTCAGGCCGGGGGCGGAGGCGGTCAGCGTGATCTGGCCCGATGACGCGGTGGCTTTCAGGATGGCGACACACTGGCCCCCGAAGGCGTGGCGCTGGGCGGCCTGGAACGGCTCGTGGCTGCCCAAGTCGCCGTTGTCTACGGCGGCAATGGAGGCTGGACCGCTGAGTCCGAATGTGATGAGGTCGGCGGCATCGGGGATCGGCACTCCGGCGGCATCGGTGACGGTGGCGCGGACGTAAGCCACATCGTCCCAGCTTGGCGCAAGCGCGTCCCGGTCGGAACTGAGGACGATCTTGGCCGACGGCCCCGCCGTGTGCAGCTCGTCGGTGGCGACGACCTCCGCCCCGTTACGACCGAAGGCCCGCAACGTGCCCGGCTCGTAGGGGACGCGCCAGATGCGTGGGGAGGCGTCGGCGGGCAGCGGCAAGGAACCGAGCGAGCGCCCGTTCAGCGTCAGCTCGACCTGGGCGCAGTTGCTATAAACCTCGACATTCTCCGTGTGTGGCGTCAGGTCATGGGGAGTCCAGTCACAGAAGGCTTGCGCGCGGCGGGCCAGCGGCGTGAAGCCAGGGTCGGCGGGCGTGACGGCGGCGGGGGAAACGCGGCGGGTGATTCTCACCATCGGGGCGTAGCTCCACCAGCTTTGCCGCTGGAAGGCCAGCGGGCGCGGCGCGTTCGTCCGGTCGAACAGGCCCGACCCCGCCCCGACGGTGGGCCAGGCGCGGGCTTCCCCTAAATAGTCAACCCCCGTCCACAAAAACTGACCGCTGTAGGGCGGGTTGTCGCGCACGGCCAGCCAGGAAGTGCGATCGTGGCCGTTTTCGGTCCCGATGATGCGGCGCGACGGCTTGGCGGCGTGGGCGGCTAGAAGCTCCTGGTCGCGGTAGTTCGTGCCGAGGACGTCCAGCATGTCGGCCAGGCCGTTGTCGTAGTCGTGGCTGACGTTGGGCCGGAACAGGGCCTGCGTGACCGGACGGGTGGGGTCGTACCGGTGGTAGACGGCCAGCAGCGAGGCCAGAATCGGCTTGGCGACGGCAGGGTTGGGCGTGTCGTGGATCTCGTTGCCCGCGCTGTAAAGGATTATGGAGGGGTGATTGCGGTCGCGCAGGACGCTGTCGCGGGTGTCCGCCGCCGCCCACTGCTTGAAGTAGAGGTGGTAGTCGTAAGGGGTCTTGGCGACCATCCAGCAGTCGAAGCCTTCATCCATGACCAGAAACCCCATCCGGTCGCACAGGTCCAGGAACTCCGGGGCGGGGGGGTTATGGCTGGTGCGGATCGCGTTGCAGCCGACCTGTTTGAGCAGGGCGAGCCGGCGCTCCCAGACACCCAGCGGAACGGCTACGCCCAGGCCGCCCGCGTCGCCGTGCAGGCAGACGCCCTTGATCTTGAGGGACTTGCCGTTGAGCCGGAAGCCGGTCGCGGGATCAAATTCAAACGCGCGGATGCCGAAGGGCGTGGTCTCGTCATCAGTCGTCGTCCCCGCTGCGCGCACGCGCGTCACGGCCTGATACAGCAGGGGATGGTCCAGGTCCCAGATCTTGGGCGAGGGGACGGCGATGTCCGCCCCGAACTCCGCCGCGCCGCCAGCGGGGACGACGCGCGGCGGGGTCTGCACGGCTCCAGCCGCATGGCCGTCCGGGGCCAGGAGGCTGATCTGGAGGGCGACAGGACGGGGCGCCGCCGAGTCGTTGACGACCGCGCTCTGGACGTGGACCACGGCGCGGGCGGGTGTGACCTGGGGCGTGGTCACGAACGTGGACCAGTGGCCCAGGTGAACGGGGTCCGTGACGACGAGCCGGACGTGGCGGTAGATGCCCGACCCGGCGTACCAGCGCGAGGCGGGCTGGAGCGAGGTGTCCGCCCGCACCGCCAGCAGGTTGGTCTGCCCGGCCCCGAAGCGCAGGTGCCCGGTCAGATCATAGCGGAAGCCGACGTAGCCGTTGGGCCGATGGCCCAGGTGGAAGCCGTTGACCCAGACGTCGCTGTTCGCCATGACGCCGTCGAAGTCCACGAAGACGCGCTGCCCAGCGTCTGAAGCGGGCAGGGCGAAACGCTTGCGATACCAGCCGACCCCGGTGGGCAGGAACGCGCCCGCCCCGCCTGCGGGCGCGTTCCGGTCGAACAGCCCTTCGATGCTCCAGTCGTGGGGCAGGGACAGCGGACGCCAGGCCGCGTCATTGAAGCCGGGCTGTTCGGCCCCCGGCGCGTCGGCTTTGAGGAACCGCCAGCCCGCATCAAACGGGGCCGTGACACGCGCGGACGCGGCGCGTGACATTCCCAGGATGGACGCCAGCAGCAACAGGAGAAGCAGGAGGCCGGTGCCTCGCCTCTTCTCTCCGGATTGAAATCCGGGTCTTCGGCAGACCGATTGTCCGCCTTCGCGGACACAGGAAAGACAGCGGGCGGCTCGTCTTCTGTCCACGCAGGTGGACACCTGCTTTATCAAAGCCCCGGAATTCATTCCGGGGGACTGGGGCGGCAGGCCTAGCAACGTCTTTTTCAACCCGTCACCGCGCGTCCTTCCCGGCAGTCGCCGTGTCATCCAGTTCCAGGCGCAGATAGTCATATTCCACGCCGCTCATCACGCCGCCGGGGGGAATCGTCAGCGTGAGGACGTTCGTCCCAGCCTTCATCAGTCCGGCGTCAAACGCGACGTCCCGCTCCCGCCAGTACCCCCGGATCGCGTCGCGCCGGATGGTCGCCGTGTCCGGCAGCGGGCCGGTATCCCCGGCGGGCTGGTCGTTGACCGCCACCGCGATGCGCCGGGCGCTGGACCCGGCCAGGGCCAGTCGGAGGGTGGCCCGCCCCTGCGGCGCGGCGGGGAGGGCGAACGTCACCGACCAGGTCGTCGCCGGCCCCGACCCGCTCCCCGTTTGGTCCTGTGCGCGCGGCACCTGGGCGTAGTTCCAGTCCTTATGGTAGTCGCTCTTGCCGACGACATAATGGACATCGTTGGGGAAGTCCTTCGGGTACTGCAAATAAAGGCCCCATTGGTTGTAATGGTCGCCGTGCAGGAACTCCTTCGCCGTGCGGTCGGGGACGCCGATGTCCCAGAGCTGACGGCCATGACGGACGGGCGTCCACGTCAGCCGCCCCAGGTCCAGCGACTGCCCGGCGGCCACGGTGATGTCGGCTTGGGCGTATTCGCCCAGCACGCCGTTGGCGATGGCGTGGAGGGTGTAGGCACCGGGCCGGACATTGGGAATGGTGAAGCGGCCCTGCGCGTCGCCCCGAACCCAAAACTCGTAATGTTTCGCGTCTAGCTGCCAGTCCACCGGCTCGCTGCCCGGCGGCGTGTAATCCGGGTGTGCCAGCCCGACGAGGAGATGAGTCATCTTTGCATTTGGGGCCTGCGGGTCGGCCAGCACAACCTGGCCGCTGACGGTCCCGCGCGCCTCCTTGTGGGGGTAGTCCACGCCCGACACCCAGGCGTAGGGCCACGCCTTTGCTTCCCGCCCGGCTTGGGCGAGCGCGTCTCTCCACAGGGCGTCCGGGGTGGGGCCGGAGTTGCAGAGAAGCAGGAACGGACCGATCACCTTACTCCACTCCTCCCCCTGGGCCATGACGCACGAGCTGCCGCCGTAGTGGCTCCCGCGCCAGTAGTTCAGCAGGGTGGGGGCGGCGTGCGCGGTCAGGCTGTCCGTGAACGTCGCGTCGCGGTGGGCGGACAGCTCCAGCTTGGTCGGCCCGCCGCTGAGGTATTCGTCGGAGGGGTTGACGATCCAGAAGCCGATGTGCCTCTGGGTGCTTGACCAGCCATAGGCGGGCGTGTCGAACTGGACGGCGGAGTAGTCGTACTTGTGCTCGACCTGCCCCTTCAGGATGCCCGTCGTCATGCGCCGCGCTTCCTTCATGTTCAGCCGCGTGCCGTGGTCCCAATCGTAGGCCGTAATCATCTTCAGGTTCCGGTCGGCGTCTACGGTCATCCAGTCGAACACGTCGTCGTTGAGCTTGACGGCGTAGCGGGCCTCGCCGATGGAGGTTGCGGGGTAGCCCGGCTTGTGGTCGAGGATCGAGTAGGTGTACAAGCCGGAACTGCCTCGGTCCAGGGCGTAGCGTACTTCAAGGTCTGCCACGACGCTGCCGCCGGGGCCGCTGCCCATCGCGCGCCCGCCGGAGACGCCTCGGACGGAGACTTCGCCCCGCAGGCCGCCGTTGGCTTGGGGGGAGATCGTGACGGCGTCGGTCACGTCCGGCCCCGAAGGCGTGTGGGACCAGTAGCCCGTGGCGATGGTCTCGATGCCCCGGTAGATCAGGGAGCGGAGCCGACCCGAACCCTTGTCTATTTGGGCCGTGACGATCCCGTTGGAGAGCGTGTAAACGCCGCCCGCGTCCGTGACCGTCACCGGCAGGTCGGCGGCGGACACGCGGCCCGCCCCCAGGACGAGGGCAGCCAGGGCCAGCGTTGCCCGAACACCTTTTGCGAAGCTATTGCTCATCAAGTTCTCCTCAGCGGCAGGAGCCGCACCGGGCCGAGCAGCCCGGACGGGCGCACCGGCCAGCCGGAAGCGTCAAACGGCTTGTAATGGATGTCCACGAAGTTGATCTCGCGGAAGACCTTCCACGGCTGCCCGCGCCGGTCCATGTCACGAATTCGGTTGGCGGCGAGGTTCGTCACCTCGATTTCAAGTACGTTGCCTGTGGGGCGTAGAGGGCCGAGGCGGACCTGGAACGGCGGCGCGATGAGTGTTCCGACCGGCTCCCCGTTGAGAAACACACGGGCGCTCTCGCCCACGCGCCCCAAGTCTATCTGCCACTCGTCCGCCGCCGTCGCGGGAGCGTCAAAGGCGAGGCGGTAGCGGGCCGTGCCCGCGAACCGCTCCGCCGCCTCCCCGCGCTCCGTCCAGGAAGCGAGGGTGTCCGTCGCGAACGGCGGCGGCAGGGCGGGGCCGCCTTCCACGAACTCGACTTCCCAGGCCCCTGTCAGCGGGATCGGCTCCCCGGCAGGCTCCGTGTAGCCCCACGTCTGCCCATTCGCGTCCCGGTCGGAGAAAGTCCGCAGGAACACGGATGCGCCCGGCGGCAGTTGCAGGAAGACCTGGGGCGGCCCGCCCCCGACAGGGCGAACGGCGGCCCCGCCCGTCTCCCCGGCCATGGCGTCCATCAGGACCGCCGACTGGAAAGGCGTGGCGAAACCGACCCAGCCGTCCAGCGGTTCCTGTCCCGCGTTGACGATGAAGTAAGTATGCCCCTCGGCGTGTCGCCGGCGGATGCACTGCACCCCCGCATGGTCCGTCAGCGCCTCGCGGCGCACCCGCGCCTGTGTCAGCAGCGGCTCGGAATCGGGACCGACCCGGAACCGTTCCGATCCGGGTGACGCGAGCAACGCTTGAAAGCGCTCGCGCCGATGGACAAGGTCGCCGAGGCCGGGAACGTCCGAGGGCAGATTGCCCTCAAAGATCACGGGAGCGCCGCGCTCGGCCAGGTCGGTCAAGGCTTGCAGCGTATCATGCGGCATGAAGGTACAGGGAGGAACCACGATTGCCTTGTAATGCCCGCCGGGCATCTGAATGCCGCCCTCCGAGGCTTGCGCCAGGCGCAGCTGCCGGTCCGAAACGTAATCGAAGGCGAAGCCGCGATCCCACAAGCGCTGCGCCGTCGCTCCGACCGGCTCGCCTGTCAGCCACTTGCCGTTGATCTCCAACATGAACACGTCAGGCTTCGACTGCCACAGGTCGTGGAGCGGCCAGTAAAGGAGCACGTCATTGTCCGGCTCGCCGGACTGGAGCAGGGATTGGCAGCGGGCGAGGTAGGCGTTCAAGGTGGGGAAGTCGCGCCAGAGGGGGTCCTGCGGCGCAAACGTCGTGGAGGCATAGAACAGCCAGCCGGGCCAGGCGGCGTCGGCGGGCGAGTAGGCGGTGCCGTGGTAGAAGAGGTGGTTGATCCCCGCCAGCAGAAGCCCGTCCAGCGCGGCCTTGGCCTGTGCGAGACTGACCGTGAAGTGTTCCCCCAGCCAGGTGCAGCTCTCGGAGGAGGTCAGCGGGCGCCCCAGGACGTGGGCGGGCGAGGACGCGAACTTGTTGGCGCGCGGGTCGCCCGGCCCGCCGAATATCTCCGTTTCGGGGATGTCCGCCGTGCCGTACAGGTCCAGCAGGTTGCCCGGCGAGCCGTGCGCCTGGTTGCGGCTCAGGCTGCCCTTGCCGTGTGCCCACTCGGTCCAGGTCTCGGTGAAGCTCTCCCGCAGCACGTCGGAGACCGTCTCGCGGTAGTCGGTCTTGACCCGCGCGTTTTCCTCCGGCCCGGCGTCCCCGGCCAGGGCGGGCAGGCGGTCGCTGAGGTCATACCCGCGCCGCGCCCGGAACTCGGCCAGCAGGGCGGGGGACCAATCGGCGAGGTATTCAAACGAATCGTGGAACTGGCAGCGGATCAGGCCCGGCGGCAGGCCGCGCAGGGCGTCGTCGAACCAGCGCAGATAGTGCAGGAGTGATTGGCGCGAGAACGGGTTGATGCACTTCCCCTCGCCCCCCGGCGCGGCGCGTTTGACCCGCCTCCCCGCCCAGTTCTGCCGGACACCGTAGAGCATCCACGCGCCCGGCGGCACGGCCCAGGTCAGCGTACCGTCCCGCGTGATCTTGTCGAGGAGGTGGACGACCTCGCCTCGGTCGGAGACGGCGGCCAGCGCCTGCGGCCGTGTGCCGCCGGACGACCATTCCAGCGTCTTCCCGCCCGTCAGCGGCGTCTTTTCCAACACCAGCTTGTCTTCCGCATCTTCGTCCGTCACGTCCGGGCCGCCGAAGGGCCAGCCCGTGCCGGTCACCATGTCCACGCCCAGGTCTAAACGCCGGGCTTCGGCCAGCGTGTGCCGGAGCATTTCCAGCCAGCGCGGCGACAGAAACGGGATGTCCCGCGCTTCCTGCCCCTGAACGCCGTAGATGGGCGTGATCTCCACGCCGCCCAGGCCCGCCCGCCGGTATTCCTCCAGCAGCCGCGTGATGTTGTCCTTGTCCACGGCGCTGCCGAGCCACCACCAGCGCGTCCAGGGGCGCATCGTCCGCGTGATCTCGGGCCAGCGCTGTTCGTCTGGGGGTTCAGTTGCCATAGGGCTTGGTCGCCGTGGCCGCCAGGCTGGCGGGCAGGTGCCAGGCGTCTGCCGGGTCGGGATGCGCGGGGTCAAAGGCCGGAACATCGGGCGTCAGGTACTTCGCCAGCCCCAGATGGTCCGCCTTGATGCCCTCCACGACGCACTTGGCAAGCTGGTAGGCGCCGTAAGCGTTGAAGTGCGTGTCGTCCTTCAGTTCCTTGACCTGCCCTGGGAACGTCCCGGCGGGGTAGTGGACGAAGGCTTTCAGCGTCCCCTGCGGTCCCATCGCTTCAAACAGAGTCTTGCTCATCGCGTTGAGGTCAACCAGCGGCACGTTCTCCTCCTTCGCCGTCCGGCGCACGGCCTCGGGGTAGTCGCCCAGCGTGTTGACGATCTTGCCGCCCGCGTCGAAGCGGCGGCGGTTCATGGGCGTCACCAGAACGGGCAGCCCGCCGCGCCTGCGCGCTTCGGCGACGAACCGCTTCAGGTCGGTGGCATAGGTGGTGAACGCGCCGACGCCGTCCCCGTGCTCCTTCTGGTCGTTGTGCCCGAACTGGATGAACAGGTAGTCTCCGGCCTTCATCGTACTCAGGACCTTGTCCAGACGGCCCGCGCCCAGGAAGCTCCGTAGGCTCTCGCCCGACTCGGCGTTGTTGGCGACCGCCGCGCCCGGCCCGAAGAACCAGGGCAGCGTCTGCCCCCAGGCGCACCAGGGTTCCTCGGTCTGGTCGGTGACGGTGGAGTCGCCCGCCAGGTAGACAGTGACCGCGTCGGGGGCCGGTGTGATCTCCAGGGTCTCCAGTGCCGGGTGCGCGTTGCTGAACTCCAGCGTCAGCCGGTCGTCCCAATCGCGGTCGAGCGGCGGCCCGGCTTCGCGGGACTTCAAACGGACACGGCCGCCGCCCGCGATCTGGGGCGTGCGGACATTGACCGTGAACGTCTTCGTGACGGCCTGGCCGGGCGTGGTTTCCACTTTTTCCAGCATCAGCCGCCGCGCTTCGGCCTTGACGGTGGTTGTCGAGGCGCTGGCGGAGTCGCCTAGCCCCACCGTCACGTTGTAATCGCCCTCCGGGAGCGCGACCGAAAAAAGGAACGGCCTGTCACTTGTGACCGCGCCTCCGGTCGCCGTCACCGCCGGGCCGGGTTCAAACCCGTAGCCGCGCTCAGGGGTGTAGGCGGTCGCCGGCGTCACCGGGAGGAAGCCGGGCGCGGCGGGCGCGGACCCGAACGCGAACTTGAAGCTGCCCTTGCCCGCCGTGGCCGCGAGCGCGACAGCGGGTGCGACGGCGGGCGCGGCGGCGGCCAATGCGGGCGTCGGTGCCGGATTCGCAAGGAAGGCGCACAGCGGGCACGCCTTCAGCCCTTTCAGGCCCTCGACGACGGACGCGGCGTTGAGTTCCGCCCCTGGGGGGGAGGTGTGAGTGTGGTCGCCGGGAAAATACGCCTTCACCTTGTCCGCCCCCAGGGCGTCATACTTGTCCGCGATGATGGTGTTCAGGTCAACGAAGGACGCGCCCGCCGCTTTCGCCGCCTGGGAGGCCCACAGGCCGTAATCGCCGCCACTGCGGGCGACCTTGCCCTCCGGCGTCCAGATGTTGCGCGGGATGGGCGACAGGACGATGGCGGCGGCCCCTTTGGATTTGGCGTCCGCTACGTATTTTCGCAAGTACCAGCCGTAGGTGTGGACCGTCTCCGGGAGGCCCGTCTTGGGGTTCACGACGGACTGCGTTTCCTCCCCCACGCCCTTCAGCGATGCGCGGTAGCTGGTCTTGACCGAGCCGCCGTCGTTGTGGCCGAACTGCATCAGGACGAAATCGCCGGGCTTCATGCCCGCCAACGCCTTGTCCCACAGGCCCTCCGTCAGAAACGTCCGGCTGCTGCGCCCGCCCAGCGCGTCGTTCTGGACGGCGATCTTGGTCTTGTCGAAGTAGGCGGAGATCGGGTCTCCCCAGCCTTCCAGCCCCGCCGTGTGGTTCTTGACGGTGGAGTCGCCGATGATGAACAGCGTCGGCAGGGGCGCGCTATGGGCTGTCCGCGCGGGGGCGAGGAGTGCCGTCAGCAGGAGCAGGCCGGCGAGGAGCGGGACGAGATGCATCTTCATGGTGTGAATGGAGCCTTTCACGGGTTTCTGGCTGACGAAGGAGCCACGCTCTCGCGCGCCGCCATCTCCCCCCGGATCACGACGGTCTGCGGCGGCCCCTGGCTGCCCGCCAGCCGGTCGAGCAGCAGGGCGACGACCGCCTGCGCGATCTTCCGCGCCGGGTGCGAGACCGAGGTGAGCGGCACGGGGCAGAGGGCGGCGATGGGCTGGTCGTCGTGCCCGACGACGCTCACGTCCTGGGGGATACGCACCCCGGCGCGCATCACCTCCACCATGAACGCCAGCGCGACGTAATCATTGACGATGCACAGGCCCGTGGGGCGGTCGGCCATGCCCAGAAACTGCCGCGCCATCTCCGCCCCGCCCCGCTCATAGGCGGCCGTGCGGAAACACCATTCCGGGCGGACCCTGACGTCAAACTCTTCCAGGGCGCGGGCGAACCCGCGCAGGCGGAACGACTGCGGGCCGTCGGCGTGGCCCGAAAGCCAGGGGGCCGTGTTGGACATGCCGATTCCCAGCCGGCGGTGTCCGCGCTCCAGCAGGTGACGGGCCGCCCGATAGGCGTTGTCCTCCCGGTCGAAGACGACCTGGTCGCACGAGAGGGGCACGGGGACGTCATAGCTGACGACGATGCCGCCGGACTTCTGGTACGCTTCCAGTTCCCCAAAGACGCTGGGGTCCAGCATGGAGGCGGCACAGATGATCGCCTGGGGACGCTGCCGGCAGAGGTTCTTGAGCAGGGCGGCCTGGGAGGTGTCCGCCCCGTCGGCCGGCTCCGGGCAGGTGTAGATCGGGGTCTCGAAGGAGCGCGCGCTCATCTCCTTCTGAATCATCAGTATCTTTTCGGTGGCGAGGCCGACGTCAAGAACCCCGCTGAAGATGCATACGGTCGGGTTGCGGTGCCCGTTGGCGAGGCGCTGGGCCAGCGGGTTCGGCTCATAGCCGAGTTCCTGGGTGGCCGCGAGGACGCGGGCGCGGGTCCCGGCGGAGATGTTGCCCTTGCCGGACAGCGCTAGGGACACGGTGGACTTGTGCATTCCCAGCGCCATCGCTACATCTTGGATCGTCGCTGGCTTTCTCATATCGTAAACCGGTTTACAGCCTATTATAGCACGGCACGTTCTGTTTGTAAACGGCCCCCCTGCCTTCCCCCGCGCGCCCGAGGAGGTTCCGCGTGGGGCGTGCCTTGACGGCATGTGATACAATGGGGCAGGGGGATACGCGACCATGAGCCTTGCGACCAAACTGGACAAAGAACAGAAGATCAATCTGAACGACTACGCGCCCGACGACAAGGGCGACGAGGACAAGGACGCGAGCGCCGCCGCGCTCGCCAAGCTGGGGGAGGAACTGTCGGGCCTCCAGGAATGGCTCTATGCCGCCCAGAGCCACAGCGTCCTGATCGTGCTGCAAGGGCTGGACACGTCCGGCAAGGACGGCACCATCGCCCATGTGATGGCGAGCATGAACCCGCAGGGCTGCGACGTCGCCTCCTTCAAGGTGCCGACCCCGCTGGAAGCCGCCCATGACTTCCTGTGGCGCGTCCACCAGCGGACGCCCGCGAAGGGCATGATGACCATCTTCAACCGCTCGCATTATGAAGACGTGCTCGTGACGCGCGTCCACAAGATGGTGACGGACGACGTCATCAAGAAGCGCTACGCGCACATCAAGAACTTCGAGCAGGAGCTGGCGGACAACAACACGATCATCCTCAAATTCTTCCTGCACATCAGCAAGGACGAGCAGAAGGCGCGGCTGGAAGCGCGGGAGCAGGACGAGGAGAAGGCGTGGAAGCTGTCGCCGGGCGACTGGGAGGAGCGCCGGTTCTGGGACGCCTACACGGGCGCTTACGAGGACGCCCTGGGCGCGACGGCCACCAAGTCCGCGCCGTGGTACATCGTCCCCGCCGACCGCAAGTGGTTCCGCAACCTGGCGATCGCGACCGCGCTGGTGGAGACGCTGCGCCCCTACAAGAAGGATTGGGAGGAGACGCTGAAAAAGCTGGGCGAGGAGCGCAAGGCGGAACTGACCGAGATGCGCCGGACGGAGGGGGCGAGCGGCAAAGACGCCAAGCGCAAATCCGGCGGCTCGAATCCGGGCACGACGCACGAGACGTCTTAAAAGAATGGCGGGCGGAATTCTCCGCCCGCCATTCCCCTTGCCTCCCCCATCATCAGGGGCCGGAAGGCGGCGGCGGGTTGCCCTGCGGCGTCACCAGCTTCAAGCCAGCCGTCGGCAGCATCGCCCCGAGGAGGATGCGGTCGGTGGCCCCACCGGCGGGGGGCAGACTCAGCAGCACCGAGTCCGCCGGGAAGGTCTGCATGGCCTGCGGCAGCAAGGGCAGCAGGGAAGCCGCTTCCGCGAGCTGCGCCGGGGTGAGGGCCGAGACGGGTAGACGCCCCGCCAGCAGCGCCGCCCGCCCCATGTCGTCCAGGCTCCCGTACAGATTTATCGTGTGTGGATATCCCTTCAGCGTGAGGACGGTCATCGAGAACGGCGGCATCCGGGTCGTGAGCGTGAATTCATCAAAGCCGGGGGGCAGCATCGCCCCCCCCGGCTGCGGGACGCGGTGCTTTAGCTTCTCGAACAGCTTGGCCTCCGTGGCGTCGTTCTGCGGGGCCAGGTCCTTCTCCTCCGGCTGGAACAGCGCCAGGCCGTTGCGGATCTGCCAGGGCGTCAGCGCGCCGGACACCTCCGCCGCCCAGTCACAATCCTGTTTCATCGCCGCCATCCGCTCCTCCGGCGTCTGCGGGACGACCGGAACCGCCGCCTGGGCCGCCGCCTCCTGCCGCCGCGCCTGGAGCAGGCGGGCGAACCAGCGGCGCAGGAGGGGCTGGGGCACTTCCAGGCTGTCGTCGCGATACCAGCGGTTGTTGCGGACCAGGACGATGCCGTCCGCGTCCCGTTCCCAGCTCACATCGCGCTTGGCCGCCATCTCATCCAGCTCGGTCGCCAGCGGGCGGCGTAGCGGCAGCTTCCTCTGCTCCGGGGGCATCTCGTAGCCGCTGCGCGAGAGGCTGTCGCAGTGATAGTCGCAGTAATAGTCGCTGACGTACTCCATGTGGCCCTGCTCGCCCAGCCAGTCCGTCTGCGCCGCCCGGCTGATCACGATCGGCTGCGGGCGGCCATCGTCGCGCGGCAGCTTGGGCAGGGTGTTAGGCCAGACGCGCCCGCGCTGGTAGTCGGCGAGCTGCCTCCACTCGGGAGGGGCGGCCTGGCCCATGCCGTACACCTCGTAGATCAGCTCCTTCTGAATGTCCAAAGCGGCATCGCCTTTTGCCAGAAAGCGGTTGGCAAGCTGCTTCCAGTGCGGCCCGGTCATCCCGCCGCCGTAAACAAAGTCGGCGAGCCGCGACTGGTCCAGCATCAGGACCGGCAGGCTCAGGAGCTGGGGGAGATTTAGCTGCAACGACGTGTTGAGCGACGGCGGGCCGTTGAAGGGCGTCGCCGTCACCCCAACCCCGTAATTTCGGAACAGGAAGTAGACCTTGCTGGGGTCCAGCGCCGCCAAGCCCTGCTGCGCCTGCTGGGCGTACTTCTGAAAAGCTGGTGGGAGCGGGGCCAGGTGGTTGGTGATGTTGTCTTGCAGTGCCGCCTTGAACTTCTCCTGCGTCTCCGGCGACATCTGGGACAGCCAGCCGACCGCGCCGAACTGCTCCCCGCCGCTCCCGTATCCCACATGCCCGACCTCATAGAAGGCAGTCTCCTCCATGTCGGCGGCGATCTGCTCTTTCAGCGCCGGGGGCAACGCGACGAAGAAGTCGTGCTGGTTCGCTATCTCCTCCTCGATGGCATGATTCGACGGCTCCGGCTCCGGGTCGTCCGCCTGGCGTCGGCGCGCTTTCGTTTGCATGGCGGCCAGCACCGCCTGCCGCTGGGCCGCAAGCGCCTTCTCGCGCTCGCCCAGGAACAGGCGCCACCACTCGGAGCGGGTGATGACGGCCTTGTCCGTCAGCGACAAGTTGTAGCCTTCCTTGGTGCGGGTCCACGTCCCCGGCAACATCTCGGCCAGGGCAGTCATCAGGGTCCGCAAGGGGCGGCGGTTCAGCCGTATCTGGAGCTTAAGGCTCTCGCAGTTGTGGGAGGCGGTCAGGACCAGCTTGTCCGGGTCCGGCTTGGCGTCCGCGCTCGCTTTCGCATCGGTGCTCGGCTTGGCGTCGGCGCTCTTGTTGACGCTCGGCTTAGCCTGGGTGCTTTCCTTTTGCAGCACCTCGTCGAGTGGGACGCTGATGACGTCCAGGGTGACGGGGCAGTCCAGGCGCTTGTCGGCGTCCAGCATCCGCTTCTGGGCCAGGGCCTCCTTCGGGCTGAGGGCGAGGGACGGTCCCGCATCAGAAGATGGCACGGCGGGTGCGGCGGCAGGCGGCGGGACGGCGGGCTTCTGGGCGGCGGGCTTCTGGGCGAGGGCGTGGCCGGGCAGGGCGGCGAGGAGAAGAAGGGCCGCCGCCTGCCGGCAAGGCCGGAGGATGGGGCGCGGGGATGACAGTCTGTTCACGGGCGAACCTCCTGACAAGATCGAGCAGAACGGCACACCGGGCGGAGTCGAGGGACGTCGCTTCGCCTCCGGCCTGCTGATGCTATTATACGACAATGCAAGCAAAAATACAAGCGGGGACGGAGATACTTTCCGGGGCATCCTGCATGGCACTAATTCGGAGGGTGGAAAACTTTCGGAGGGTAGAAAAATGGGGCGCGATAAATCGCGCCCTTACTCGGTGACTTCTTTTGCACACACCTACTACGCAGCGGGCTGGGCGCGGGTGGCCCACTTCTGCCAGACCGCCGGGTCTTTGAGCAGCGGGAGGTACAGGCCGCCGACGACCGAGCGGGCCTGGAAGCCGGCCTTCTTGCCGTCCGTGGTCCAGTACCAGTCGGTCAGCGGGACGCGGGTGGGGGTCTCGTCGGCCCAGGCGTAGAGCGGCTCGGTCAGGGCGGCGAAGTCGGCCGGGTCCTCGGCCAGTGTCGCCGTCCAGACGATCCAGTCCAGCTTGGTGTACTCGCTACGGCTGTCGAGCGGCAGGCCGTAGGTGTTCTGCTTTGTTTTGTAGTAGGCGACCTCGCGGCGGGCGACGTCCGGCGAAAACAGGTTCAGGCCGAGCAGGGCGTCCCAGACGAGGTTGTACTTCTGGCTCCAGGTGCCGGGCTTGTCGAAGGCGAGCCGGAAGTGGTCGCCGTCGTCGGCCATGTGCGTCCACTCGTCCGCCATCGCCTGCGCGGTTTGGCGATACGCTGCCGCGTCTTCGGCCCGGCCCGTCTTCTCGCACAGAACGGCGAAGCCGCCCAGGCCCATGATCGCCTTGAGCGACAGGTTGACGTTGTGGGCGAGGTGCCCGGCGAAGTCGTCGGTGCATAACTGGTTCTCGGGGTTCAGGCCCTTGTCCCGCAGGTAGGTGGCCCACTCCGCCAGCACGGGCCAGTACCTCTCGGCGTACCGCGTGTGGCCGTCAATCTGAGTCAGGGCGGTCATGAGGATCAGCATGTTGCCGCACTCCTCGACCGGCATCTGGTCGTCCTCGCTCCGCTCGCCGCCGCCGTAGACCTGGCCGTTGCAGAGCGGGTAGGTGCCCAGGTCGTGCGGCGCGAACGGGAAGCGCCAGTGGGACGTGTTCGCGTAGTCCAGGATGGGCGTCAGCATGGCCCGGAGCAGGTCCGGGTTGAGGAGCAGGAAGAACGGCGCGGACGGATAGGTCACGTCCACGGTCGCGATGCAGCCGTTCGAAAAATTCTCTTTGGACAGGAACAGGGGCGTGCCGTCGAAGTCCACGGCCAGCTTGTGCGCGGCGATGCACTGCCGGAAGGCAAGGGCGCACAGCGCGGCGAACTTCTCCCCGCCAGCGCGCCGGAGGTCGGCGGCGATCTCGGCGTCGAAGGCCGCGCAGCGAGCGGTCAGGCCGGAATAGTCGCGCTCTGCCGCCTGAAGCAGCTCGGCGATGCCCCACCCGTCACGCCGCCAGTAGGGGCGGATCTTGCGGTAGAAGTACTCGATGGAGAAGACGTCGTCGTAGGCCAGCAGGACGTGGCGCGAGACGGGCACGTCCCCGACCGCGCCGAGCGGCAGGGCGCAGGCCAGGACGGGCCAGCCGTCGTGGGCGGGGCGCGGGGCGGCGATCAGGTCGGCGTCCGGCAACGTCCCCGTCTGCAAGAACGCCTGGCGTCCCGGATCGGCCTCGATCAAGGCCGTCGCGCCCCCCGCCTCCTGCGGCACGGCGAGGTAGACGTAGCCCCAGTCAATCCGCAGGTTGTCGCCTGCCGTCTCCAGGATCGGCTGGCGGGCGGACCCCATCCGCAGCACGTCCATGCCGGGCTGGCGGTAGCGGGACGAGACGACCGCCTGGTCGGCGGTGTTGACGACCCACTCCCCCTGGACGTGCAGGTAGACGGAAACGTCGTGCGCCGCGCCGTCGGTCGCGCGCGCCTCCCAGGTGATGTAGGTCACGGGCCGGGCCAGGACGTCCAGGTCGTGGGGCAGCAGCGGCGACAGGAAGGTCAGGGTCAGGCGGACGCCGCCGGCCTCGAATCCGTAGGTCGTGCGCGTCGCCGTCACTTCGAGGCTCGTTTGCGGCATCGCGTCAGTGCCGCGCGGGAACGTGCCGATGCAGCGGAAGGTCCGGCCGTCAATGCGGGCCAGCCCGCACAGGCCGTAGTTGGTGCCGGTCCAGTGCCGGACCTCGGTCTCGGTCAGCTCGTCCGAGACGGACCAGGCGCTGAAATAAGGGTCGTGCGTGACGAGCGGGACGGCGGGCGGGCGAAACGGCTGGGTCATGGGGCACTCCGGGGATGGTCGTTGGGGTTTAGTATACCCCGGCGGTGAAGAATCAAGCGGCCAGTGCGGGCAGCGAGCGCCCGTCGGGTTTCGCCATCAGGGACAGGAACGCCCCGACCACCTGCGGGTCGAAGTGGGTCCCGGCCAGGCCGTGGATGTGGTCGAGGACGCGCCCCCGATCCCACGCTTTGCGGTAGGGGCGGTCCGAGCGCAGCGCGTCCCACACGTCCACGACCGCGAACAGGCGGGCGGCGAGCGGGATCTGCTCCCCCCGCAGGCACTGCGGGTAGCCGGTGCCGTCCCACTTCTCGTGGTGGCAGAAGGGGATGTCCAGCGAGGGCCGCAGGAAGGCGACCGGCTCCAATATCTCGTGCGCCAGGGACGGGTGGCGGCGCATCATCTCCCACTCGCCGTCGTCGAGCGGGCCGGGCTTGAGCAGGACGCGGTCGGGGACGCCCATTTTGCCGATGTCGTGGAGCAGCGCCCCGCGACGCACATGGACCAGCTCCTCTCCGTCCAGGCCGACGGCGCATGCCAGCCGCAGGGTCAGCTCGGTCACGCGCCGGGAGTGGCCCTCCGTCTCGTGGTCGCGGCAGTCCAGGGCGCGCGACCAGCCCTCGATCGTCGCGTCATAAGCCTCCGTCAGCTCGGCGTTGAGCCTGCGGATCTGTTCTTCGGCCCGCCTGCGGTCCGTGACATCCTGGAAGGTCCCCAGGATGCCCATGACACGCCCCTGGGAGTCGTGCAGGGGGACCTTGTTTGTTTCCAGCCACTTCTCGCGGCCGTCGGCCTGCCGCTGTGTTTCCAGGAGGTGCAGCCGGGGCGTGTTTTCCCGCATCACGTCGCGGTCTATGGCCCGGTAGAACTCGGCCTCCTCCGTCGTCCACGGCAGATCGAAATCCGTCTTGCCGACGATCTCGTCGGGGTGCGCCAGGCCCGCCCCGCGCGCGAAGTTCTGGTTGCAGCCCAGATAGACGGAGTCCTGGTCCTTCCAGAAGATGAACTGCGGGATGTTGTCCATGATCAGCCGGCGCATGTCGT
Source organism: uncultured Armatimonadales bacterium (assembly GCA_964247915.1). Classification (GTDB taxonomy): domain Bacteria; phylum Armatimonadota; class Armatimonadia; order Armatimonadales; family Capsulimonadaceae; genus JANXMY01. Next base: position 24,972 of record CAXTWM010000001.1, read on the forward strand.
TGGTCGCCCGGACCTGCTCTTCCGCGCGCAGCCGCTCGGTCACGTCGCGGATCAGCACCTGCCCCGCCGGCCTGCCCTGGTAGGTGATGCTCGTGCTGACGGCCTCAACATCTATCACCCGCCCGTCCAGCCGGACGTACTGCTGGAGCGCTAGGGCGCTCGGCTTCCCCTCCTGCTGGCTGAGGCGCGCGCGCTCCTTCGTCAGCGCGTGGCAGTCCGGGTGGACGAGATCGAAGATCAGCCGCCCCAGCAGGTCTTCGGGGCCGGCGGCGGCGAACAGAGTCACCGCCGCCGCATTGACGTAGACGATCCGGTCGTCGCTGTAGACGGCGATGGCCTCGGGGGAGTGCTCCACCAGCGAGCGGTAGCGCTGCTCACTCTCGGCCAGCGACGCCTGCTGCCGCCGGCTCTCGGTGATGTCCCGCCCCGTCCCGGTCAGGCCGATGACCCGCCCGCCCGAGTCCCGCAGGGGGACGCCCTGGAAGTGATGGGGGACGGGGGTGTCCCCGTTGCCGAGGAGGCTCCCCTCGACCTCGGCGTATCCCTCCTGGAACGCCTGCGCGATGGCCTGGGCGATTCGGCCCTGGTCCGATGCGGGGAACAGCTCGATGCTGGGCTTGTCCTGTAGCTGCGCGGCGGAAAGGCCGGTCATGGTCTCCATCTTCCGATTCCACTGCACCAGGCGGCCGCGCAGGTCCAGCCGGAAGATGATGTCCGGCACGGTCTCCATGATGTTCTCGCGCTCCTGGAGCGCGTGGGCGAGCTGCGCCTGCGTCTGCTGCCGCTCGGCGACCTCCGCCGTCAGCGCCCCGTTCGCCTCGGCGAGCGCCGCCGTCCTCTCCCGGACGCGCTCTTCCAGCTCTTCGTGCGCCCGGCGCAGTTCTTCGTGCGCCCGGCGCAGCGCCTCCTCCGCCTCTTTGCGGGCGGTGATGTCCTCGACGGAGCCTTCGTAGAAGAGCGGCCTGCCCTCGGCGTCGCGGACGAGGTGGGCGTTCTCGCGCACGAGGATCTTCTGTCCGTCGCACCGCTCCCAGGCCGCTTCCAGGCCGCGCAGTTCGCCCGCCGCTTCCAGACGGGCTTTGAAGTCGGCGCGCTCATAGGTGGCTTCCGTTCCGTCGGCCTCCAGGTTGCGCGCCGCCAGTTGCTCCAGGCTGTCATAGCCGAGCATTTCGAGAAGGGCGGGGTTGGCGAGCAGGATGCGCCCGTCCGGCGTGGTGCGGTAGATGCCGTGCGTGGCGTTCTCGAAGAGCAGGCGGTACTGCTCCTCCCGGTCGCGCAGGGTCTTCTCGGCCTGCTTGCGCTCGCTGATGTCGCGCAGGGTGGCGGTGAAGAGAGGCGGCCCGCCTTCCAGTCGGATCGTGGTAATCGCCAGTTCGACGGGCAGTTCTGAGCCATCCGCCCGCACCGCGCTGATCTCGATGCGCTTGTCCAGGACAGGCCCGTCGCCCGTCGCCATGTAATGAGCCAGCCCGCGCCGGTGTGCTCCCCGCAAAGCAGGGGGGACGATCAGGTCTGCCAGGTCGCGCCCCAGAACTTCGTCCCGGCTGTAGCCGAAGGTCGCTTCCGAGGAAGGGTTCCATTCCAGGACTCGGCCTTGACTGTCAATCGTAATGACGCAGTCCAGTGCGGAGTGGAGGATGGCAGTCTTGAGTGCCTCGCCGTCGCGCCGTTCCCGTTCCGCCCTCTCGCGTTCGGCGAGCTGGCGGCGCAGCTCCAGGCGGGCGATGACCTGGCGGGACAGTGCTCCCAGCGCGCGCTCCTGCTCCGCCGTCAGGGTGCGCGCCACGCGGTCAATGACGCACAGCGTCCCCAGCGCCTGGCCGCTGGCGGTGAGCAGCGGGGCGCCCGCATAGAACCGGATGTCCGGCTCGCCCGTGACGAGCGGGTTGTCGGCGAACCGCCGATCGGCCTGGGCATCGGGGACCGTGAAGACGCCGGACCCGTGGATCGCGTGCGCGCAGAACGCCTGGTCGCGCGGCGTCTCGGCGGCGTCCAGCCCGACCTTCGACTTGAACCACTGGCGGTCGGCGTCAATCAGACTGATGAGGGCGATGGGCGTCCCGCAGATGTGGGCGGCGAGGCCGGTGAAATCGTCGAAGTCGGCTTCGGCGGCGGTGTCCAGTATCTGATAACCGCGCAGCGCCCGGAGCCGGGCGTCTTCATTATCGGGCAGAGGGGCTTGCATCATGTCTCGACGTTCTAACGGCAGGCAATCTTTGCCCATATCTTCGGCAGATACCGCCCGAACATTCAGGTCCCTTTTCGGCACACCTATGACACGCCCGCGCGTTGACACCGGCCCCGCCAATCGGCTATACTGGGGGGCAGAAAGGGACCACCCACTCATGGTTCTGACCTGGGATCAAGACCCACGGGAGCTGTACCCCGGCATCCAGATCGGCGACGCCGTCCAGCGGCTCGTCGGCGGGGAGCTGACCGTCCACACCGAGGAGGCCCGGCCCAACGAGGGCGAGTTCCCCGAGGCCAACATCCGCCGCCTGGCCGCGCGGGGGCTTCTGGGCATGAAGACGCCGCCGCAGTACGGCGGGCTGGGGCTGGATACGCTCAACGTCACCTACGCCGTCGAGCAGATCGCCCGGATCGCGCCCGCGACCGCCTTCGTCCTCCTGCTGCACACCCTCACCGCCAACCGCATCGCCGGGGCGGGGACCGAGGCGCAGAAGCGCCGCTACCTCCCGCAAATCTCGTGCGAGGCCCTGGGCGCGTCGGCCTGGTCCGAGAGCGGAGTCGGGGCGGACAAGAGCGTCCTCAACACCAAAGCCTACCGGGAGGACGGTATCTGGCACCTGAGCGGCCAGAAGGCGTTCTGCACCGGCGCGGGCCACGCGGCCGTCTACATGGTAATGACGGACACGACCGAAGGCAAAGGCTTCTTCCTGGTTCCGGCCGACAACCCCGGCCTGCGGATCGGCGAGCCGATGGACTCGATGGGGTTGCAGGGGACGCACAGCGGCGTAGTCGGGCTGGACGATGCCCTGGTGCCCGACGCGGACCGGGTGGGGGAGCCGGGCCGCATCGGCCCGATCATCAACCTGGACATGCAATCCGGCCTGCACTCGGGCATCGTCGCCACGGGCATCGCCCTGGGGACGTTCGGGCGGCTGCTGGACATCGTCAAGGCCAACAACTCCTTTGAAAAGTATGAGAGCGTCCGCGTCCGCGTCTCGCAGCTCGCGTCCCTGCTCAGTGTGATGCGGACCCACGTCTACGCGCTGGCGCAGATGGCCTCGCTGCCCGACGACTCGCGCCCGCCGGTCGAGGCGGCGACCATGACCGCCAAGCTGTTCCTGTCGGAGAGCGCCTTGCAGATGACCACGGACGCCATCGCCATCGCGGGCAAGGCGGGGTATCTGCGCGAGAACGGCCTGGAGCGCCTGCACCGGGACGCCCTGGGCATCGTCATCGCCGCCCCCATCAACGGGCAGGTGCTCGGCTCCATCGGCGAGTCGCTCCGCCAGGCAGATCGGTCCTCGCACTTGTACAAGGTGTAGCCTGCCGTGGTGAACCCACCTCCTTGTTTCCTCGTTCCTCGGTCACAGGGGTCCTCCCGGAACGGGAGGACGGAGAGTGTAAGCCTGTTCTTCTCCTGCCCTTCCCGTTTCGGGAGGGGAAGGCGCTTGCGCCGGGGTGGGTTCTGATGGACCTCGCCGCGCACCCCCAGGCCGTGTTCGTGACGGCGACGATCCATCTGACCGGCGGGCGCGGCGGGCTGCTCGGGGGGCGGGGGCCGTCCAAGACCGCTTCGGGCGACCTGCCCGCCCCCGCGCCGGGATTCGTTCTGTGGCGGGTCATCGAGCGCGTTGCCGTCGAGAGGCAGTTGGAGCGGCGCGAAATCCTGCCCGCAACTGACGGCCAAAACGTCACCTACTCCTACACCGTCAAGGGCGGCGGGGGCGGCCTGTTCCCGATTGACGAGGCCGGGCATTTTGAAGCGGAACTTGTCGCCGTTTACGCCCCGCCGTCGTTCCTGACCGAAGTGGGCCAGGTGGAGATCATTTCGACCTCGGTGCCGTCCGAGGGGGCCAGGGGAACGCCCGCCCCCGTGCGCCGGACGGCGTCGCCGTCTCCCGCGCAGCTCGAAGGGCGTCTGATTCGCGTCCCCGTGGACGGCGACCGCCGGGTCTGGTTCGTCGAGAGCGGCGTCAAGCGCCTACTGTCCTCGCCCACCTGTGGCCGCCTGCGCTTCGGCGACGGCTGGCAGCGGCTGGTCCAGCCCCTGCCGTCGCCGGAAGACTCGGGCATCGTCCCGGACGGCCCGCCGCTGACGCTGGCCGAGGCCGCCGAAGGCAAGCTGGTCTACTCCTGGCCCCAGCCGGAGACGTACTGGGTACAAGGGGGCAGGAAGCGCCGCATTGACGACGATGCGGCGGTAAGAGATCGCTTCGGCGAGCACTGGCGGATCAAGCTGATCCACCTGCGCCCGGCAGATTTGGCGGAGATAGAGTCGGAAGGAGAGGTAGCTGATGAGTAAACTCGCTAAATACGGATGCTGCTTTTCAGGCTCGTTCATAGGTGGCCTTTTCGTCCAGCCACTTCTTTCCACTTGGCACCAATTCGGAACCGACTGGCCGCGGCTGATGTGTTTCAACGCATTGGTAGGCATGGCCGTGTCCGCTCACTGGCTTCTCATCTCCGAACGGTTTGAACGAGCACGGAGACAGCGAAGTCATCCCTCCCTCGGTCCGGGCCAGCGACAAGCATAAATGGCAAACAACCTGAAAATCATGGGCGTCATCCCCGCGCGGTTCAACTCGTCCCGGCTGCCGGGGAAGGCGCTGCGGGAGATCGCGGGCCGACCGATGATCCACTGGGTCTACCTGAACGCCAAGCGCTCGCCCCTCCTGACCGACCTGGCCGTGGCGACCGACAGCCCCGAAATCCAGGCGTCCTGCGAGGCGGCGGGCATCCCCGTCGTCCTGACCGGCGAGCATCCGTCCGGCACGGACCGGGTGCATGAGGTCCTGACGCGGACTCAGGCGGACATCTACGTCAACATCCAGGGCGACGAACCGACCCTGCGGCCCGACCATCTGGAGCTGATGCTCGCGCCGTTCACCGACGGCAGCGGGGCGCGGGTGACGACGCTCAAAGTCGCGGTCCAGCCCGCCGAGGCCGCCGACCCGAACAACGTCAAAGTCGTCACGGCGGATAACGGCAGCGCGCTCTACTTCTCGCGCTACCCCGTCCCCTACGACCGCGCCGGGACGGGCCGCGTGCAGCACTTCAAGCACATCGGCCTGTACGCCTACACGCGCGAGGCTTTGGACCTGTACCACCGCCTGCCGCAGTCGTCCCTGGAGCTGTCCGAGAGCCTGGACCAGCTCCGGTTCTTGCAGAACGGCCTCCCCATCTTGGTCGCCGAGACGCCGCACGACACCGTGGGCGTGGACACCGAGGCCGACCTGGAGCGCGTCATCGCCATGTTCAGCATGACGAACAGCGCCTAACCTTATGTACTCCCTTTACAGCTTCTTGTTCGGCTCCTGGGTCTTCCTGATGACCCCCTACTTCCTGTACCGCGCCTGGAAGCACCAGAAGTACCTGCCCGCGCTGCGCCAACGGCTCGGCTCCCTGCCGGACACCCTCAAGGCCGACGGTCGCCCAACGGTTTGGATACACTCCTGCTCCGTCGGCGAGACCCTGAGCGTCCAGCCGCTCGCCCACGCCCTGTCCCAGCGGTTCCCCCAGGCCCGCTTTGTCTTCAGCACCATCACCAAGACCGGCCAGGCCATCGCCCAGGAGCGGTTCGCCAAGTATGGGGAGGGGAACACGTTCTATTTCCCCATTGACCTCGCCTCCATCGCGGACAAAGTCCTGGACACGATCCGCCCCCAACTCTTCATCACGATTGACACCGAGATCTGGCCCAACGTCCTACACGAGACGCGAAAGCGCGGCGTTCCCATAGTCATGGTCAACGGGCGCATTTCGGCCCAGTCGTTCCAGTATTACCGCTGGCTCCAGCCGCTCCTGGGGCCGGTCTTTCAGAACTATTCGCTTCTGATGATGAAGTCGCGTGAGGACGCCGACCGCTTGCAGCGCATGGGCGCCCCGCCGAGCAAGCTGCGCGTCAGCGGCAACATCAAGTACGACCGCAACCTGGTGGAGAAAGAAGTCACCGAGGCGCAGGCGTCGGCGCTCGACCACTCGCTCGCCCTGACGGCGGGGAATGCCCCGCTGATCGTCGCCGGCAGCGTCCACGAGGGGGAGGAGCAGACTGTGCTCGACACCCTGCGCCGCATCCGGCAGGCGCCGGGCCTGGAAAACACGCGCCTCCTCCTCGTCCCGCGCCACCCCGAACGGTTCACGCCGGTTGCCCAACTCGCCGAGCGGCAGGGCTGGCGCGTCAAGCGCCGCTCGGACCCCGCGCCGGGCGACCCGGCCGATGACGTGCTGATCGGGGACACCCTGGGCGAACTCGCCACGGCGTACCAGTTCGCCACCGTCGTGTTCGTCGGCGGCACGCTCATTCCTCACGGCGGTCAGAGCATCATGGAACCGGCGGTTTATGGCAAGCCCATCGTCGTCGGCCCCTCCATGAAGAACTTCCCGCAGATCATTGACGACTTCATCGAAAGGGGCGGCATCGCCCAGATTTCGGCGGATGAAAGCGATAAAGAGGCGCAGACGCAGCAGTTGACGGATGCCTTCGTGCGCCTGCTCCGAGACGCCGACGCGCGGGAGACGATGGGGCAAGCCGCTTACTCGGTCTTTGAGGGCAGCCAGGGAGCAACGCAGTATACTGTAGACCACATCGCCGCGATCTTCGAGGAGGCGCTATCCAAATGAGCGAAATCCTCGGCCGCCTCCGCGTCCGCGAAACCCACGGCATCCGGCGGTTCCTGTACCCGCTGTCGGCGTATGTCGCACTCCCGCCTGATACACCCCTTCAGGGCCTTCGGCTGTCCGACGGAGAGAGCGACGTTCCGCTGCAAGCGACCCACACCGGCTCGTTCCGCTTGGACTTCGCGCTTTCGCTTGATCCCAATGCCGAGCGCGAATTGATCCTGACGGAAGGCCGATCCACTGCGTCACTCGACGACCCGCTCTGCCTGACAAAAGACAACAAAAGCAGGCTGCTCATCAACCAGCAGAAGCAGTTTCAGATCAGCCTGCACTACGATGGGACAATTCGCGAGGTCGTCTACGACGGCGTTCCGTTGTTGAAGGAGCGCTTGCGTATTTCCCGCAACGGCGAACTGCCGGAAGAAGACGGAGACCTGTTTTACAACGCGGCCCCCGACTTCTCGACCCTGAGTGCATGGACGGGCGGCTCGCGCCATTATCCCGACGACACGGTCTGTGGCACACACACGGAAATTACGGCCTGTAAGTCCTGGGCGGCTGTCACCCACGAAATACGAGAACCGAAAGCACAGGATGAAGTTGTCTTCACCCTGCCCCTGGCGATCACTTCTCCTACGCTCACCTGTGACTTCGGCGTGGGCGGTTATGTCTTCGGCAAGTTGGACGGGAAGGCACCGGAGATCGTGTGGCGGACGGAGTTCGGGGATGCGCCCCATGCCCGGTGGTCAATTGCCACGGCAGGGCGGACGGATTATATCGGGGACGTAGCGACCGCCGAGGAGTTCCTGCCGCAGCGGTGGTTCCACCTGATAGACAGCGACAAGGCGGTGGCCGTAGCGGTCACCCAGGTGCCGCCGGACTGCCGGGACATGGCGGTGCGGCTGACACATGAAGGGGACGTGTCCATTGCTTTCAAGCTAGGCGACACGATTACCGGCCCTGCCGCGTTCGGCGTCTGCTACCACTTCCTGAACGACGTGCCCGCCATTGCCGCCGCGACCAACCCGCAGTCCATCCTGCTGCCGCCGGTCGTGGACGTGCTGCCGGTTTAGAACCAGTAGACAACCCGGCCCTGAAGGGCCGGGCTACCCGGAAGGGCCCCCCCCACCGGGGGGAAGGGGAATGCCCACAGTCACTTGTCCTCAGCCCCGAAGGGGCGGCCCATCCGAGTAGGCCCGGCCTTCAGGCCGGGTTAGGCTCACTCCAGGAGAAAAACTCCCATGCCCAAACCTATCCGCCTCATGCACTTCGGCGACGTCCACTTCGGCGTCGAGAACTATGGCCGGTTCGACCCGCAGACCGGCCTGCCCTCCCGGCTCGTGGACTTCCGCAACGCCCTGTCGGAAGCCATCACCATTGCACTGGAGGCCGAGGTCGAGCTGGCCGTCTTCGCCGGGGATGCCTACAAAACGCGCGACCCGAACCAGACCCACCAGCGCGAGTTCGCCCAGTGCCTCGCTCGGCTGACGCGGGCGGGCGTACCCGTCGTCATGCTGGCGGGAAACCACGACATCCCGAACACGAAAGGCCGGGCCAACGCCATCGAGATCTTTGGCGAACTGGCGGGGGAGCGGCTGCGCGTTTTCGACCACCCGGACACAGCGATCTTGGAGACCAAGAACGGGGCGCGCGTCCAGATCGCCGCCATGCCGTACCTCATCAAGAGCCTCGTCCTGTCCCGCGAGGAGAACAAAGACCAGGGCGTCCAGGGGACCACGCAGCTCATCGTGGACCGGTACACGGCGGGCATCAATGGCCTGGCCGCCCTGTGCGACCCCGACCTGCCGACGATCTTGATGGGGCATTTCTCGGTCGCCAACGCCAAACTCAGCGCCAACCAGGTCGGCTACCTGACCAATGAGCCGGAAGTTCCATTGTCCGTGCTGACCCAGGCGCCGTTTGATTACGTCGCCCTGGGCCACATCCACCGCTACCAGGATTTGCACAAAGGCCGGCAGCCGCCCGTCGTCTACAGCGGCAGCATCGAGCGCATTGACTTCGGGGAGCGGTCCGAGGAGAAGGGCTTTGCCCTGGTGGACCTGGCGAAAAGGGCGAGCGAGGTCAAGCACGTCCGGGTCAAGACGCGGCCCTTCGTCGAGATCGAGGTGGACGCGACCGAGGCGGGCGACGACCCGACTGAGACGATCTTAGCGGCCATCAAGAAGCAGCCCATCGAGGACGCCATCGTCAAGATGGCCTACAAGATCAAGTCCGAGCAGCAGGCGGCCCTGCGCGAGACCGACATCCGCGCCGCCCTGAACCCCAGCTTCCTGACCGTCTCCATTCATAAAGAGGTCGTCCGCGACACCGATGCCGTCCGCTCCAAGCTGCTCACCGAAACGCTCGACCCCCTGGGCGCCCTCGCCATCTACTGCGAGACGCGGGAAACGCTGCGCCCGCGTAAGGAAGAACTCGTCGCCCGCGCCGAGCCGCTGCTGCGCGAACTCGAAGCCGAAGAGGCGCTGAAATAAAAAGGGGCGCGGCCCCTGCCGCGCCCCTCTTGCTTCCAGCGGTAGCCGTTATGCTGCCGCCGCGCCGCACGCCCACGCGGGCCGCTTCGCTTCATACGCCGTGATGTCCGGCTCGTGTTGCAAGGTCAGTCCGATGTCGTCCAGGCCGTTCAGCAGGCAGTAGCGGCGGAACGAGTCCACCTCGAACGGCATTGAGAAGCCTTGAGTGTCCGACACAGTCAGGTTCTCTAGGTCCACCGTCATCTGGTAGCCCGGCGTCTTCGCCCGCGCCAAGAGCATCGTGATGGTTTCCTCCGGCAGCGTGACCGGCAGCATCCCGTTCTTGAAGCAGTTGTTGTAAAAGATGTCCGCATAGGACGGCGCCAGGATCGCCCGGAACCCATAGTCCTCCAGCGCCCACGGCGCGTGCTCGCGCGACGACCCGCAGCCGAAGTTCTTGCCGGTGATGAGAATCGTCGCGCCCTGATACTGCGGCTGGTTCAGCTCAAACTCTGGGTTCGTCGTCTCGCCGTCGCCCTCGTAGCGCCAGTCGAAGAACAGGAACCGCCCAAAGCCCGTGCGCTCGATGCGCTTCAGGAACTGCTTCGGGATGATCTGGTCGGTGTCCGCGTTGACCCGGTCCAGCGGGGCCGCGAGGCCGGTCAATTTCGTGAATGGTTCCATGTTACGACGGTTACTCCTGTGAAAATATGTTGCCCACCGGCACGAGGAGGCCGGGGAAGACTCGGGACGCGGCAGTGTCACCCTGCCCGTAAACATTCGCACTGTCGCCTTGCTCCGCCGAGAGGCGCATGACCTCAACCGTCTGGTCGCCGGACCGGACGATCCAGACTTCCCGCACGTCCACCGCCCGATAGTCCGCGACCTTCGCGGCCAGCACGGAGGCCGTGTCGGACGGCGAGACGATCTCCACCACTAGCTCCGGCGCGGGCGACAGCGGGGCGTACTCGTCCGAAGGCGCATTCTGCCCCAAGCGCTCACGGCTGATGAACAGCAGGTCCGGCTGGCGGCTGCGGAGTGGCTGATAGGTAATCTCCACGTCGCAGGGAGCGATGACGGCCTCCCCTCGTCCCGACGCCTGCTCATAATCCTGAAAGCGGCGGAGGAGACGGCCGAGTATCCGCTGATGTCTGCGTGTCGGGCTGGGCAACAGATTGTCTCCATACAAACGATAGACCTTCCATCCGTCGAGGATGTCATAGCGAGCCATCTCCTCCGGCCCGCTGATGTATTCCTCGTAGGTCATCGGGCGCGTGATGCCCGGAACGTCCGCTTTCGGCTCGGCAACGGCCATCTGCCTTCTCCTTTCAGTTCTTCTCCCTGCCCACAATGCTTATGTGCTACTTCAGCCCTTTGACTTCAGCCAGAATGCTTTTCGTGATGCGGGTTGACCTGTCTAATAAATCCGCGTCTACCGATCCGGCGAAGCCATGCACTGCGGTGTTTCGGACCGGCAGCAATTGGCTCAGAATGTCGCAATCTTCCGGGTCCATAAGACCATAGGCAACGCCTTGTTTGATGATTGCCGCCGGTGCGTTGTTGATAAAGCTGGCCGGAATGCGCTCCAGCCCGATCCGAAGGCTTGCTTCTAATGCTGACCAGAGCAGGATGACCGCTGCCGGTGAGTCGCCAATGGAAGCCAGATACTTGCTGTTATTGATGCGCTCTTCGATCTTCTGGATTGGAATTGTAGGCTGCTTTGACTCGGCTGAAAGCGTCCCATTTTCGGGCGTCTCCGGGGAGTTACTAAGAACTAGTTCCAGCCTCCAACCGGGGTGGCGCTCTACGGACTTTGCTAATTCTTCTAGAGTTCGGGACCGTGCGACCTGGCCGTAAGATTGCACTTCTACAACAACGGCCTCTGCCCCATTCTTAGCTAAAAGATCGGGCTTGAAGCCCTGTAGAAACTCCGGGAGCTGTCCGGCATCGGGTTCCTCCACGACCTGATAGCCGCGCTGCCTGTACCGATGCGCTATGGCAGCGACGCGCTCCTGATGAAATGCCGTTTGCATGCTTGCTGCTCCTGTTCAGGACTCAAGACGTTGTATGCTATTCCCACTGGACGAGGACGTGCAGGAAGTCGCTTTTTGATCGGAAGGCAGATGCCAGCACGGAAAAACTAATCTCGATCACCGCTTCAGGACTCAGAACATCAATTTTCCGGCAGGTGACACTGACCACCTGCTTGTCATCAGCGTAGACAAGCCCCTTTAACTGATCCAGGACCGGCTTAATGATGTTATCCACATCCATGAGGTCTGATGTGTAGAAGTATGTGAGTATCACGCCGACGGGAGCAGTGAGCGGGGGGTTGTTTCCAGGCCAGCGATTAACAGCAGCCCGTCTCAGATCCCGTTTATAGTTCTCGATGCGGCTTCTGTTCTGCGTTTGCACCGTGCAAGGAACCCCAAGACGTACAAACTCAAATGTCAGCATGGTGTGGCTGCTCTATTCGCCTTGCTGCGTTGTGTCCTTAGTTCTTCTCCCACTCCCGGATGTCCACGAGATGACCCTCGATGGCGGCGGCGGCGGCCATCTGGGGGCTAACGAGGTGGGTGCGCCCGCCCTTGCCCTGGCGGCCCTCAAAGTTGCGGTTGGAGGTGGACGCGCAGCGCTCACCGGGCTGCAAGATGTCCGGGTTCATGCCCAGGCACATGGAGCAGCCGGCCTCGCGCCAGTCAAAGCCCGCGTCTTTGAAGACCCGGTCCAGGCCCTCGGCCTCGGCCTGGAGCTTGACCTGGACGGAGCCGGGGACGACCAGGGCGCGCAGGCCCGCGCGGACCGTGTGGCCCTTCAGGACGGACGCGGCGGCGCGCAGGTCCTCGATGCGCCCATTCGTACAGGAGCCGATGAAGACGGTATCGAGTTCGATCCCGCGAATCGGGACGCCCGCGTCCAGCCCCATGTACTCCAAAGCGCGCTCGGCGGCCCGGCGGTCGGCGGGGTCGGCGTAGTCGTCGGGGGAGGGGACCGCCGCCGTGATCGGGACGACCATGCCGGGGCTGGTGCCCCACGAGACGTGCGGGGCGATCTCGCTCGCGTCCAACTCGACCACGGTGTCATAGGACGCGCCTGCGTCGGTCGGCAGTTCGCGCCAGGCGGCGACGGCCTCCTCCCAGGCATCGCCCGCCGGGGCGGACGGCTTGCCCTGGATGTAGGCGAACGTCTTCTCGTCCGGGGCAATCATGCCCGCCCGCGCGCCCGCCTCGATGCTCATGTTGCAGACCGTCATCCGGCCCTCCATCGAGAGCGACCGGATGGCTTCGCCGGTGTATTCCACGACATAGCCCGTGGCGCCGTCGGTTCCGATCTTGCCGATGATGGCGAGGACCATGTCTTTGGCCGTCACCCCCAGGCCGAGCGACCCGTTGACGCGGATCTCCATCGTCCTGGGCCGCGACTGCGGCAGGCACTGGGTCGCCAGGACGTGCTCCACCTCGCTCGTCCCGATGCCGAAGGCCAGCGCGCCGAACGCGCCGTGCGTGCTGGTGTGGCTGTCGCCGCACACGATGGTCATGCCGGGCTGGGTCAGGCCGAGTTCCGGGCCGATGACGTGGACAATGCCCTGGCGCTGGGAATGGATGTCGTAGAGCGTGACACCGAACTCGCGGCAGTTCTCCGACAGCGCCTCCATCTGCTTTTTGGAGATCTGGTCCACGATGGGCAGCGAGCGGTCCGTCGTCGGGACGTTGTGGTCCATCGTGGCGACGGTCAGGTCGGGCCGGCGCACCTTGCGCCCGGTCAGCCGCAGGCCCTCGAACGCCTGCGGCGAGGTCACCTCATGGACCAGGTGCAGGTCCACATACAGCAGTGCGGGCTGGCCCGCCTCTTCGCCGACGACGTGGGCGTCCCAGATCTTCTCGAACATTGTTTTGGGCATGAAATCTATCTCCTCAGAAAGTCAGCGTCTGGTCAACGCGCATCACGGTCATCTGCGCCTTTGACCCGTTCCTCTTCAGGGCGTCGCCGAACTCGGCGGGCGTCCCCGTCAGAATGGGGAAGGTGCCGTAGTGCATGGGGATGACGACGCGCGGGCCGACGGTCTTCACGGCGTCGGCGGCGCGGACCGGCCCCATCGTGTAGTGGTCGCCGATGCAGCACAGCATGACGTCTATCTTGTGCGCCCTGGGGATCAGCGCCATGTCGGCGAACTCATCCGTGTCGCCCGTGTCATAGATCGTCGGACCGCCCGCGACCGTGATGACAAACCCGCCGGGGTTGCCGCCGTTGTGCGGGTTCGTGTCCGCACTGCCGGGAGGGGGCGAGACCGCCGATGAGTGGACGGCGGGGACGAACAGCACCTTGACCTCGCCGCTGAGCAAGGACAATTCGCCGCCGAAGTTCCCCTGCGTGTCCATGCCCGCCTGCGCCTTCGGGTAGCCGCCGTAGGCGACTAGGGCGTCGGCGAGGTCCCCCGTCGCGACCAGCTTGGCCCCGGTCTTGTTGGCGATGGCGACCGAGTCGCCGACGTGATCAAAATGGCCGTGCGTGATCAGAATGAGGTCGGCCCGTGTGATCGCGGCGAGGTCTGAGGCCCCGTTCTTGTTGGCCGGGTTGGTGATCCAGGGGTCCAGCAGGACGACCTTGCCGGAGGGCGTCGTGATCTTGAAGGCCGAGTGGCCGTACCAGGTGAGCTGAGTCGGAGCGGCCTGGACGGCGGAGGCAGCCAGCAGGGACAGCAGCAGGGTGAAAGCAAGGAAACGTGCGCGCATTAGGGTGAATGCCTTTCTAAAACTCCCGCTATTATACCCGCTCACGGTATCTCTCATGGTTTCACGGCCTTCAGCGCGACGCGCTGCCAGGTGAAGACGGTCTCGCCGTCTGCCTGCGTCCCGATTTGGAACGCCGACTTCGCGCTCTGGGGCGCGTCGGCAAAACGGCGGCGGACTTCCTCGCCCTGGCCGGGCGTGCAGCCCGCTTTGGTGATCCAGTCGGAGAGGGGGATGGTGATGCCGCCCCCGCCGCTGCCGCACTCGCTCACGGTCAGCCCCACTGCCTCGGTCATCGCCCGCCACTCGCTCGGCGTGTGATTGCGGACGTGGGACGGGTCGCGGACGGCCTCGACCTCGTTCTGCCACTGCGCCGCTTCGGGCGCGTCGTCGGGAACGGTCGTGTCCACCAGGGCGAGCCGACCGCCCGGTTTCAGGACGCGGGCCGCTTCCGCCAGGAACTTTTCGATGTCCAGGAAGTGATGCGGCGCGATCCGGCAGGTCACGATGTCAAAACTGCCGTCCGCGAACGGCAGCGACTCCGCTGCGCCTTCCTGGAAGACGGCGTTGGCGATTCGGCGTTCTCCTGCCTGCCGACGCGCCTGCTCCAGCATTCCCGAAGAAACGTCCAGCCCGATCACGGTCCCGACGTGCGGGGCGAAGGCGAGGGCCGTGAAGCCCGTGCCGGTCGCCACATCCAGCACGAAGTCCCCGGCGCGCGGGGCGGCGTGATCGAGCAGCCAGCCCAGCGTTTCCTCGCTCCAGGTGTTCCACTGCCGGTCGTAATGCGCGGCCTGCCTGTCGAACTGTTCTTTCGCCGAGCGCGCGGGCGCCGTCGTCATGGTATCGCTCATGTCAGCCTCCTGAACTCGGTCGTGATATGGCTATTATGCGCTATAATCGCCTGTGTGTCCAATATATCTTTGTCGCATGATCAAGAGGCCGTGGATATGGAACTGAGGCATCTGCGCTACTTCGTGGCCGTGGCCGAGGAACTGCATTTTGGCCGCGCCGCCGCGCGGCTGTTCATCGCCCAGCCGCCGCTCAGTCAGCAGATTCAGCAGCTAGAGCGCGAATTGGGCGTGACGCTGTTCGGGCGGACCAGCCGCCGGGTGCAGCTCACCCCTGCCGGTGAGGTCTTTTTGGTGGGCGCTCGTCAGACGCTGGCGGCTCTCGACGCCGCCGTCCAATCCGCGCAGCGGGCGGCGCGCGGCGAGACCGGCTGGCTCGGCATCGGATTCGCCGCGTCGGCCACTTACGACCTGCTGCCCGCCACCCTGCACGACTTCCGGGCGCGGTTCCCCGACGTCCACCTGTCGCTGGTGGAACTTAACGCCGCCGAGCAGTCCGTCGCGCTGCGCGACCGCAGCATCCACGTCGGCTTCGCCCGGCCCCACGCGGAAGAGGCCGATGTTTCAGTCGAGGCCGTCCTGCGCGAGCCGTTCCTGGTGGCTCTGCCCGCCGCCCACCCGCTGGCATCCCAGCCGTCGTTGTCGCTGCCGATGCTGGCTGAAGAGCCGTTCGTCTCGTTCCCCGAACGGCCGCTGCCCTCCTACGCCCAGGCCGTCCGCGCGGTCTGTGAGGGGGCGGGGTTCGCGCCGCGCGTCGTCCAGGAGGTGCGCGAGATGCAGACGGCGATCAGCCTAGTGGCGGCGGGCCTGGGGATCGCCCTGCTGCCCGCCAGCGTCCAGCATCTGCACCGTGACGGCGTCGTCTACCGCCCCCTGCCGGACTCAGCCCCGCGCACAGAGCTAGCGGTGGTCTCGCGCAAAGAGGACGCCTCCCCCATCCTGCAAAACTTCCTCGCCATCGTCCGGGAGCAGGTCCGGCAGCGCGACGGCGGTTGACACCCGCCCCGACCTGTGCCATACTAAATGAGGAGTGAACCGAACATGATGACCATTGCCTTGCCTTCGGAACTGGAAGAACTGGTGAACGCCAAAATTCAGAGCGGACAGTACCACTCCGCTGGTGAGGTCATCCGCGAAGGGCTGCGTCTGCTGGAAGAAAAAGACATGCTCCGGCAGATCAAGCTCGAACAACTCCGCAAAGACCTTGCGGTCGCGGTGGAAGCCGAGGAGCGGGGCGAAGTGGCTCCGCTGGACATAGAAGCCATCATCAGGGAAGGCAAGCGTCGCTTGGCAATGCGGGAGCCGAAGTAATGGCACAAGTGCAGCGGACGCGGCCGGCGGAAATAGACCTACTGGAGATCTGGACCTACATTGCGGAGGACAGTGCCGAGGCTGCGGAAGAAGTCCTGCGCTCCATCGCTCAGAAGTGCCGGGACTGCGCGGAATTTCCAGGCATGGGCCGCCGACGCGATGAGCTTTCGCCCGGTCTGCGTAGCGTGGTTCAGGGAAGCTATATTATCTTCTATCGGCCTTTAGAAGATGGCATTCGTCTCATGCGCGTCGTTCATGGGGCGAGAGACCTGCCGAGCCTGTTTGACTGAAACCAGCCCCCAGTTCTGCCGCGCCTCTACACTGAGCAACATCAGTAAAATAGACGTGCCACTCGCATTGAATTTTCCCATCCTTGACCTAGGAGCGACCCCCCCTTTGAGCCTCACGACTTCCCCCGCATCCGAAACGGCGTCCACAGCCAGACCGCTGACCGTCCGCGAACTGACCGGCGAGGCGGACCACGCCGCCTGGAATGCCTTCGTGGGCCGCGTCCCCGAAGGGGATGTGCTCCAATCCTGGGAGTGGGGGGGCGTTAAGAGCGCCGACTGGACCCCGATCCGTCTGGGTCTCTTCCGAGGGGAACGACTGATTGGCGGCGCGGCCCTGCTGCGTCGCAAACTGCCCCTCGTCGGCCCGTTCTTTTATGCCCCGCGCGGCCCGCTGCTGGAAGACTGGACCGACGAGGCCGCGCTGTCCGCCCTGCTGGGCGTCATCCGTGACCGCGCGGCGCGAGACGGGGCCGCGTTCCTCAAGATTGACCCCGCTGTGCCGGTCGAGCGCGCGGACGTGACGGCCTTGCTGACGCGGCACGGCTTCGCGCCGCCGCCCGACTTCGACGTGCAGGGATTCGGCGGAACGCAGCCGCGTTGCGTCATGCAGCTCGACCTGGCGGGCCGGACGGAGGCCGATCTGCTGGCTTCGTTCAAGCCGCAGGTGCGCCGCAACATCAAGCTGGGACTGGAAAAGCACGGGGTCGAGGTTTTGACGGACCTGACGCGCGACGACCTGACCGTTTTCAACGACTTGATGCAGGTGACGGGCGCGCGCAACGGGTTCCGCCCGCGCCCGCTGTCTTACTTCCAGACCTTGTGGGACAACCTGGTTCCCGCCGGCATGGCGAGGCTGTTTATGACTCGCTACCAGGGCCAAATCTTGTCGGGCGCGCTGTGTTTTATCATTGGTGATAAGGCGTGGTACGTCTACGGCGAATCCTCCAACGAGTGCAGGAACGTCATGCCCAACTACGCGATGCAGTGGGCCATGATCCGCTGGGCCAGGGAGGCGGGCTGCGTCTGGTACGACTTCCGGGGCGTCAGCCCCCGCCGCCGTCAGGAGGGCGAATCCGCCGCCGAGGTCGAAAAGGAAGACCACTTGCAGGGCTTGAACCGCTTTAAAGAGGGCTTCGGGACGCGCTACGTCGAGTACATCGGCGAGTTTGATCTGGTCTACAACAGGGCGGCCTACTGGATCTACACCACGGGCAAGCCGACCGCGCAGAAGCTGGCCCGCAGGCTCAAGGGCGGCTAGACGCGCCTGCAAAATTACCGGGGGTCTGCCGACAATGGGGGCATGGATTCTTCGCGCCGCCCATTCCTCCTCGGCCTGCTGCTGGCCCTCGCCTGCGTCGCCGTCTTCGGCGAGATCGGGCGGCACGGCTTTGTGCGCTGGGACGATGAGATCAATGTCTACCGGAACCCGTATCTGAACCCGGTGACGCCGGCCCACCTGGCGCATTTCTGGACCGGGACCGGCATGGGCAAGGCGGCGGACACGGTGTACCGGCCCCTGGTCTACAGCGTCTATGCCCTGATCGCTCCGGGGGCGGCGACCGCGCCGTACCTGACCGATGGGCAGGGGGCGGGGCTGGGCGCCCGGCCCTTTCATGCGGTCAGCCTGCTGGTGCATGTCCTGAACGTCCTGCTCGTCTTCGGGCTGCTGCGCCGGTTGGTGAAGAACGAGTGGGCGGCGTCGGCGGGGGCGGCCCTGTTCGCGCTCCACCCCCTGCAAGTGGAGGCCGTCGCCTGGGTGTCGGGGCTGACCGACCTGCTGGGCGCGTTCTTCTCGCTGCTGGCTCTGTCTGCCTTTTTGCGCTTCCGCGAGGCGGGGCAAGGAATGGGGCAGTGGAAATGGTACGCCCTGGCGACGGTCTGGTTTGCGCTGGCCCTGCTGTCGAAGCCGTCTGCGGTCGTCCTGCCGCTGCTGGCGCTGATTTTAGATTGCTGGATCATGGGTCGCCCGTGGCCCGAGAGCGTCAGGCCTTTGATGGGCTGGCTGCCGCTCGTTCTGGTGAGCGTCCTCCTTGCCCACCACGCCGAGCCGGTCCTGATGTCCGGCGTGGTGACGCCCTGGTGGACGCGGCCTTTGATCGCCGGGGATGCTCTGGCCCTTTCGGCCCGGCATCTAGTATGGCCGATCGGATTGGGGATTGACTACGGCCGCAGCCCCGGCGTCGCCCTGGCGGACCGCGCCTGGCTGTGGTCGCTGATCGCTCTCGCGTTGGGCGTCTGCGTGTGGCACTTTCGCCGCCGCTATCCGTGGCTGACGGCGGGCGCATCATTCTTCGCCGCCGCCCTGCTGCCGACGCTGGGGCTGATCCCGTTCCGGTTCCAGACGTTCTCGACGGTCGCGGATCGGTACTCGTACCTGGCCCTGCTGGGGCCGTCGCTGGCCCTGGCCTGGGGCCTGACTCGTCTGCCCCACCGCCTGCCTACGCGGGCGCGGCTGGCCGTGGGGAACCTCTGTGCCGTCGTCCTGCTCCTGATGGGCCTGCTCAGCGCGGCTCAGGTGACCTACTGGCGCAGCAGCGTCGCCCTGTTCGGCCGTGCGCTGGCCGTCAACCCGCGAAGCTGGATGGCCCACATCAATCTGGGTGGCATCCTCGCCGACAGCGGACGCCGGGACGAGGCGGTCGCCCAGTACAAACAGGCGATGCGTCTCAAGCCCGACGATGCGGCGCGCGACGCCTACACGGACGGGGTCGCCCTGGTCCGCCAGGGGCGGAAGTCCGAGGCCGCCGCCGCGTTCAGGCAGGCGCTGGACTACCGGCCTGATTTCGCCCCGGCGCGGGAAGCGCTGCGGGCGCTCGACTAGGCGAGGGAACGCCCCTGTTTCTGAGAGGATGAACGTCTATGCCTCGCCCCACTTTTGCCCTCGCCGGGCTGCTGTTCCTGTTCGCGTTTTCCGCACCCTCGGCCCACGCCGAGAAGAATCTGAAGCGCCCGCCGGGCACGACGCGCTACGCGGTCATGCTTCAGCAGTTGCAGGCGCTCCGGGAGTACGACAAGGCCCACGCGCACCGGATGACGCTTTCCAGCCTGGGCCGCTCCGTCAAAGGCCGTAACCTATGGATGGTGACGCTCTCGGCCCCCCCCGCCCCTATTACCG
>CAXTWM010000002.1:0-40838 GCA_964247915.1 uncultured Armatimonadales bacterium
CTCTGCCCCCCCCCCCCGTTCCCCCCCCCCCCGGCCCGCGCTCCCGGGCGTGGGCCCGGCGCCGGCGCGGGGCCGAAAGCCCCAACGTCACCTTTCTCGCCCCCGACTTCCCCGTCTTCTGGGAGGAGGCGCGGGGCTGCCTCGTCACGGACGTGGACGGCAACCGCTTCCTGGATGTGACCGCAGCGTTCGGCGTCGCGTCCGTCGGGCATAGCCACCCCCGCGTAATCCGCGCCGTGCAGATGCAGGCCGAGAAGCTGCTGCACGGCATGGGGGACGTCCACCCGTCCGAAATCAAAGTCCGGCTCTGCGAGCGCATCGCCGGGTTGGTCCCCCTGCCCGACGCCCAGGTGATTTTGGGGCAGAACGGCGGCGACGCCGTGGAGGCCGCGCTGAAGACGGCCATGCTGGCGACGGGCCGGCCCGGCGTGCTGGCGTTTGAAGGCGGCTACCACGGGCTGACGTATGGTGCGCTGGACGTGACCGCGCGGGCGGACTTTCGGGTGCCGTTCCGCGCGCAGATGGGTGGGTTCACGCGGCACCTGCCCTATGGCTGCCCCCTGGCGCAGATCGAGGCGCACCTGTCGGAACACGCGCCGGGCGCGATCCTGGCCGAACCCCTCCAGGGGCGTGGCGGGATCGTCGTGCCGACGCCGGGCTGGCTGCGCGGCCTGCGCGCGCTCTGTTCCCGGACGAACACCCTGCTCATCCTGGACGAGATCTTCACGGGCTGGGGCCGGACCGGGGACTGGTTCGCCTGCGACCACGAAGGCGTTGTCCCACACATCCTCTGCGTCGGCAAGGCGATGGGCGGCGGCCTGCCGATCTCGGCCTGCGTCGCTTCGGCTGGCCTCATGGCCGCTTGGGGCGAGTCCACCGGGGAGGCCCTGCACACCAGCACGTTCCTGGGCAACCCGCTGGCCTGTGCCGCCGCCCTGGCCGCGCTGGACGTGCTGGAAGAGGAAGCCTTGCCGAGTCGGGCGGCAGAAATCGGGGCAGTGTTCGCCGACGGCCTGCGCGCTCTCCAGTCCGAGTTCCCCCATCAGATCGTGGAGGTGCGCGGGCGCGGGCTGATGCTGGGGCTGGCCTTCGACACGCCGGGCCGGGCGCTGCCGCTGGTCCCCGCCGCCCTGCGCGAAGGGCTGATCCTGCTGCCGGCGGGCGACGGCAGCGTCCTGGAGTTCGTGCCGCCGCTGGTCATTGCCGAGGAACAGATCGCGTGGTGCCTGGCGGCGCTGCGCCGCCTGCTGGCGGCCTAGCCCGCGCTTGCTTTTCGCGGCCCGTTCGTGCTATAGTAGGGCGGCTCTCGCATCCCCGGCCGCCGCAGTCCGCACACCCGCGCCGCCAACACCATTCCAATTCTGAGGAGACACGATGAAACGATTGTGGAAGATCGGGGCCATGCTGGGCCTGCTCGGCGTCGGCGCATCCGGCGCGCGGGCGGACGAGGGCATGTGGCTCTACAATGCCCTGCCGACGGCGCAGGTGCAGAAGAAGTACGGCTTCGGCATCACCGAAGCGTGGGCCACGCACCTCCAGCGGGCGTCCGCCCATGTCGGCGGCGCGTCCGGCTCGTTCGTCTCCGCCGACGGGCTGGTGATGACGAACCATCATGTGGGCCTGGACACCCTCCAGAAGCTGAGTACGGCGGAGCACAACCATGTGCGCGACGGGTTCACCGCCCGGACGCAGGCCGAGGAAGTGAAGGCGCCGGACCTGGAGATCAACGTCCTGGACAGCATCGTGCCCGTGACGGACCAGGTCCAGGCCGCCGTCAAGCCCGACATGACGGCCCCGCAGGGGTTCCGCGCCCGCCGCGCCGCCATCGCCGCCATCGAGAAGGACGCGCTCGCCAAGACGGGCCTCCGCAGCAGCGTCGTCGCCCTGTTCGGCGGGGCGCGCTACGACCTGTACCGCTACAAGCGGTACACGGACGTCCGCCTGGTCATGGCCCCCGACCAGAACGCCGCGTTCTTCGGCGGGGACCCGGACAACTTCGAGTACCCGCGCTACGACCTGGACATGTGCTTCTTCCGCGTTTATGAGAACGGAAAGCCCGCGAAAGTCAAAGACTACCTGACGTGGAGCAAAGCCGGGGCGAGGGACGGCGACCTGGTGTTCGTTTCGGGCCATCCGGGGCGGACGGAGCGCCTGAACACGGTCGCGGACCTGACCTACGACCGGGACGTCGCCCTGCCGCTCGCCCTCAACAGCCTGCGCCGCCGGGAGGTCCTTTTGATCAGTTGGGGCGAGCGGCAGCCCGAGAACGCGCGGGTCGCCCGGCAGGCGCTGTTCGGCGTCCAGAACAGCCGGAAGCTGTTGACCGGCGAGCTGCAAAGCCTGCAAGACCCGGCCGTGTTCGCGCAGAAGCAGGCGCAGGAACAGGCGCTGCGGGCGCGCGTCGCCGCCGACCCCAAGCTGCAAGCCGCCTTCGGCAGCGCCTGGGACCAGGTGGCCCAGGCGGACGCGGCCCAGCGGGCGCTGACGGCAAAGTACGGGCCGCTCGCCGGGGGGCGTCCCGTGTTCTCGGGCCTGTTCAGTGTCGCCCAGGCGCTGGTCGCGGCGGCGCAGGAGACCCGGAAGCCGGACCGCCAGCGTCTGCCCGAAGGCAGCGACGCCAACCGCGCCCCGCTTGAACGCCAGTTGCTTTCGCCCGCGCCGATCTACCCCGCCTTTGAGCGGCTGAACCTCGCCGACGCGCTGGCCGTGATGGAGGAGACTTTGGGCGCGGGCGACCCGCTCGTCGTCCAGGCCCTCGGCGGCAAATCGCCCCAGGAGCGCGCCTCAGAATTGGTCGGGGGGACGAAGCTCACCGACCTGAACGAGAGGAAGCGCCTCATCACGGGCGGCCTGCCGGCGATCCAGGCGTCCCAGGACCCCATGATCAAGCTGGCGCTGGCCCTGACGCCGGCCTTCCGCGCGCTCCGCACGCAGAGCGAGGAACAGGTGGCGAGCGTCAAGCAGCAGGCGTACCCGAAGATCGCCCAGGCGCAGCTCGCCGCCGGGAGCGAGGACGTCTACCCCGACGCCACCGGCACCCTGCGATTTTCCTACGGCACCCTCAGCGGCTACACGCAGGACGGCGTCGCCGTCCCGGCCTCCACGACGATGGGCGGACTGTTCCCCTACGCCGCCGGGCGCGACGACCAGCCGCCCTACCAGCCTTCCCCCAGTTGGGTGACGGCCAGGCCGAACATCCGCCCGGACACGCCCTTCGACTTCGTCTGCACGGCGGACATCGTCGGCGGCAACTCCGGCAGCCCGGTCGTGGACAAAGACGGCGCGGTCGTCGGCCTGATCTTCGACGGCAACATCCAGTCTCTGGGCGGCACTTACGCCTACACCGACACGCAGGCCCGCTCGGTCGCCGTCCACTCCGAGGCGATCATCGAGGCCCTGCGCCACATCTACGGCGACGATACCCTGGCCGACGAGCTGCTTTCCGGCCACGCGCGCTAGAAAAACCCTTTAGCCCCCAATTCTGGGGGGACATGAGTAGGGCAAGGGCTTCCCTCCTCATTCCGACTCCCCCAGAATTGGGGGCAGGGGGGTGAGCTGGTTAGCGCCGCAGGAACTCACGGATCGAGTCGTTGACGATCCCCGGCTGCTCATGCACCACCCAATGCGTGCCGCCGGGGATGCGCCGCACCGTCAGGTCGGAGACGTACTCCTCCAGCCCTTCCAGATTGCCCGTCAGCAGGGCCGTGTCCTTTTCGCCCCACAGAACCAGCGTCGGCGCGGAGATCGGACGGGCGGCCTCGCCGGGGACGAACCGGACCGCCCGGTAATAGTTCAGCCCGCCCGTCAGCGCCCCCGTCTGACACCAGGCCGCCAGATACCGCCGCCGCTCGTCCGGCGGGAACGCGCCCCGCGCCGCGCCGCCGAAGACCGCACGGCGCAGCAGGGCGAAGCGTCCTGCCCGCAGGAGCGGCTCGGCCAGCGGGCTGCGGAACAGCGCGACATAGGCGCTGGCGAGCCGCTGGGCCGGGTTGTTCCGCAGCTCGCGGGCAAAGACGGCGGGGTGCGGCGCGTTGATGATGACTAGTTTCCCTAGCCGCTCCGGGTGCCGGAGGGCGAACTGCCAGGCGACCACGCCGCCCCAGTCGTGGCCGACCAGGACGGCGGGCCGGTGGGGGCTGATCCGGTCCAGCACGGCGAGCACGTCGGCGACCAGGTCCGGCAGGGCGTAAGCCTCCACCCCCGGCGGCTTGCCCGACCGGCCATAGCCGCGCATGTCCACGGCAGCCGTCAGGCGCTCTCCCCCGAAGGCTTCCAGTTGGCGACGCCAGGCGTACCAGAACTCCGGGAAGCCGTGCAGGAACAGCACCGGCGCAGGGCCGTCTGAACCCGCGCCCGGCCCCGCCGTGACGAGGTGCAGCGAAACGCCCGCGCCGGGTACTAGCGCGTGCTCCCAGGAAGCCGGGTCAGAACGGTGGCTCATGGCGCGTTATTCCCCCAGCCGTTCACCCATAATCCCCCGAAACCCATGCATAAGCAGGAGTCGCCTTGCTTCGCCGCGAATAGGCTCAAACGCGATTGAAGCAGATCAGGCTGGGGTGGGTCTAACGGCAGGGAGGAACGGCGCAGGGCCAACGCACCGAGGGGCTGAACCCCCTCGCTGGGGGGCGCGGACGCCCACTGCCCGCCTGCGCGGGCAAGGACAGTCTGCGCGGGCAAGGAAAGGTAGTCGTGGGCCTGTCTTGTCGCCACGCAGGTGGTGACTGGGCGCCTCGCCCCCCAGCGAGGGGGTTCAGCCCCTCGGTACTTTGGCCCCGCATAACATCGGCGACTGAAGGACAGCGCGGCGCAAGGCCGCAAGGAGGTTGATGCATGAATCGGAAAACGCACCGACACTGGGCGCTGCGGCTTGGGGCGGGGTCGGCCCTGACCGGGTGGGCGGCGCTGGCGCTGGCCGCGCCGACCGTCCCCCCGGAAGCGGGCGGCGGGCACGCGCTGACCATCTACAACCAGAACTTCGCGGTCGTCCGCGAGACCGTTCCATTGACCCTGACGGCGGGCGTCAACCACCTGGCCTTCAGCGACATCACGGCCCATGTGGAGCCGGATTCGGTGGTCCTGCGCGACCCCGCCGGGCTGCGGACTCTGCAAGTCTTGGAGCAGAACTACCGCGCCGACCCGATCTCGGAGGGGCTGCTGCTGAACCGGTACGAGGGGCAGACGATTGACTTCCAGGTGACGCACGGCGACAAAACGGAGATCGTCCGGGGCAAGATCGTCCGCAGCGGCTACGTCATCCACAACAACGCCTATTCCTACGGCCAGAGCTACTACGCCGGACAGATGGGGTACGCCTCCGGCGGCGCAGGCCAGCCGCTGATCGAGGTGGACGGCAAGCTGCAATTCACGCTGCCGGGCCTGCCGCTCTTCCCCGCGCTGGGCGACGACGCCATCCTCAAGCCCACCCTAGACTGGACGGTGCAGACCGACCGGGCGGGGCCGCTGAACGCCGAGTTGGCCTACATCACGGAGGGCATGACCTGGAAGGCGGACTACAACCTGGTGTCCCCCGAGTCGGGCAACACCCTGGACATGGTCGGCTGGGTGACGATGGACAACCAGAGCGGCAAGACATTCGACAACGCCCGCATCAAGCTGATGGCTGGCGATGTGAGCAAGGTCCAGTCGCAAAACCAATACGGGGGCGGTTTCGGCGGAGGCGGGGGATTCCCCGGCGGGGGCGGTCAGCCGGCCGTCACCGAGAAAGCCTTTGACGAGTACCATCTGTACACGCTTCAGCGGCCCGCGACGCTGCGCGACCGCGAAACCAAACAGGTGGAGTTCGTCCACGCCCAGGGCATCCCGTCCCAGGTCATTTATGTCTACGACGGCTCGATGCTGGACCCCAGCCAGTACAACTACAATGACTGGCAGGCCCGGACCGCACAGAGCTACGGCACGCAGTCATACACAAAGGTGTCCGTCTTCCGGCAGATCGTCAACTCCGCCGCGAACGGCCTGGGCATCCCGCTTCCCAAGGGGCGTGTGCGCTTCTACCGCCGGGACGCCGACGGCCATTTGGAGTTCATCGGCGAGAACACCATTGACCACACGCCCAAAGACGAGACCCTGCGCGTCTACACGGGCAACGCCTTCGACCTCACCGGCGAGCGGCGGCAGACGGACTTCCACAGCAACAGCACCAACACCGTGACCGACGAGACCTTTGAAATCAAGGTCCGCAACCACAAGGCCGTGCCGGTCGAGTTCCGGGTCGTGGAGCATCTCTACCGGGGGCTGACCTGGACGATCTTGGAACACTCCCAGGAGTTCGTCAAGACCGACGCCCACACCATCGAGTTCCGCGTCCCGGTCGCGCCGAACGGCCAGGGCGTCGTCACCTACACTGCCCACTATACCTGGTGAGGAGAAGCGAGGCGACTGCGCGTGTGCCTAGCCAACCGGCCGGGGCCTTGCTGCCGATAGACTGCCAGGAATGGCTGATCGTCTCCTCCTTCCCGGCCGGCTTCGGCGAGAGAGATGCGGCGGGGTTCGGGCTGCGGGCGTCGAAGATCACCAAACAAGGGAGACGGGGTAGCCGCCAAAGACATGATCCGCACTGGCGAGAGACACGCCTTCCACCTGCGCCTGCGCGATGAGGAGACGATCAAAGGGGTCTTTGTGATGATGCGGCAGTGCATCCAGCGCCAGGAGATGATCGAGAGTGATCGGCAGCAGTTGCAGCCCATTCCGCGCCTGATGGTCTGCCACGAGCGCCCGCAACGGCAGGCGCAGGGACAGCTTGCCCAGGCCGCTCTTGATCTGAATCTCCCAAAGGCTGACGAGGCTCAGGTACAAGATAACGGTCGGGTCGTTGCAGAGCGCAAGCACGCGGGGTGAGAGGTTGACGGAGCCGTTGTCCCACCAGAGAAACGCATGGGTGTCCAACAGAAGGTTCATTCTTCACCCAGCCAGAAACTATCCGGCAAAGGCGCATCGAAATCCTCACTGATCCACGTTTGGCCGGCATGAAGGTCCGGGGTGCGCGTAGACGGCGGGACCGGGGCGGGTTCCAGTTGCGCGAGAGCCGCATCGAAGACCTCATGTAAGAGGCGATCCGCATCCAGACCGCGCGCCTGGGCCGCTTGCGTCAGTCTTTGTTCCTGTTCCGTTGTCAGAGCCAACATGACGGTCATAGCCGCTCCCCCCCAAAGCACGGGAATTATACCCCCTGCGGCGTACCAAAGCATTGCCGATGCGCCTGGTGAGAGGCAATGTCAGCGGGAAACCTACCCCTCGATGATCTCCACGTTGGCTCTCGGGACCGTGACGACCGACCCGTCCGCGAGAGTCGCCTCCAGGACGCGCACCGACGCGCCGGAGCCGATAGTCGTGAGCTGTGGGGGCAGGCCCGCCACGGTCGCGAGCTGGCCGAAGTAGGGTTCGCGGATGATGCGGATGGGGGTGCCGACGGACAGGTTGCCCTCGTCCCCGCTGCGGGCTGAGGCGCCGCCCGCTTCCGGTGCGCCCAGCGGGACGATGACTTCCGGGCGGATGACGCCCGCCCGGATCTGGGTCGCGCCGTTGATGGAGGCGGACTTGCCTTCGAGCGAGCGCAGTAGCTCGAACGTCCGGCGGGCCATGGCGATGGTGCCGAAGCCCTCGGTGATGACCAGGGTGAGCGTGATGTTCTCATGCCCGGTGATGGCGACGCCGATGTCATAGCCTAAAAAGGCGATCAGGTCTTTGTCAATGATGCCGCCGACGACGATGCCCTTGACGCCGACCTCGGAGGCTTTCCGCAGGGCCGCGCCGGAGATGTTCGCGCCGCCGACAATGATCTTGCCGGCCAGCGCGGGCGTGATCTCGGCTTCGGTCAGGTCGCCCTCGGGGGCGGTCGAGACCATCTGGATCTCCCCCACCCGCTCGCCGCCGATGCCGAAGATGCCCTGGATCAGCGCGCCCTCGGTCTGCACGATGACGCCCTCGCCGGGCATGGTCTCGGCGATGTTCCCCGACAGGTACGCAGTGAGGTTGATCGGCAAGGGTGGCTGGCGGACGCCGACGTTGCCGGACACGGCGCTGATCGTCTCCACGCGGCCCGAGACCGGCGACTTGGCCTCGGACTTGAACATGCCGAAGAAGGCCTTGGTGGCGGCGATCACCTGCCCCTTCTCCACCTCATCCCCTTCCTTGACTAACAGCGCGCCGGGCAGCTCGTCGGCGTCTATCCCCAATTGGGCGGCGACCTTGACGGACTGCATCAGGCCCGGCAGCGAGGCGCGCGCCACGACCGTCTCGGGCGAGACGTCTTGGCCCGTCTGGACCAGCACGTCGCCTTTGAGCGGCAGGCGGCGCGTGCGTTGTATCAGCGTGTGGGGGCTGACCTTCAGCCCCGGCGTGTAAGCGGTTCCCACTCTTGCTCCTAATGCCCTTGCCCGTTTTGCCCCTGTCCGTTTTGGACGCGGAACTTCTCGATCACCTGATGGGCCGTGGCGACGTCCTGCCAGCCCAGCACGGTGGTTTCCTTGTCTTCCAGGTCTTTGTAGATGTCGAAAAAGTGGACGATCTCTTTGAGGATGTGGGCGGGCAGGTCCGACAGGTGCTCGATGCCCTCGAAGCGCGGGTCGGCGGCGGCGACGGACAGTATCTTCTCGTCCGGCCCCTTCTCGTCCCGCATCATCAGGACGCCCAATGGGCGGGCGGCGATCAGGCAGCCGGGGAAGGTCGGCTGGGTCGTGATGACCAGGATGTCCAGCGGGTCGCCGTCCTCGGCCAGCGTGTCGCAGATCCAGCCGTAGTCGAACGGGTAGAACAGCGGCGAATACAGCGTCCGGTCCAGCTTGAAGACGCCCAGATCGTGGTCGAATTCGTATTTGTTGGACGACCCCTGCGGGATCTCGACGATCATGTTGACGATGACCGGGGCCTGGTCGCCGAGCGGCAAATCTAAATAGGACATACGGTTTCCATAGCCAAACAGAAAGAAAAGGATGGCTGGCTTCTTATTCGACTGCGAGGGGCGGCTTTCCTTCTCTAATCAGCGGAGCGCCTGCGCCAGTGTTCGGCGCGCGCCGTCCGCCTCAAGCTGTTCCCCCAGTCGCGTCAGTTCCGACACGAGCGACGGCGACTGCCCCAGGTCGCCGAACAGGTCGGTCAGCCCCAGCAGGGGGCGCGGGTCGGCCTCCCCCTGCCGCGCCAGCCTTTGCAGATCGGCAGCGCGCGGGTCGTCAATGACGTAAGGGCGGCCCTGCTCATCTTCGCCCCGGAGATACCGGAACCAGCCCGCGAGGGCCAGTGTGAGCAGCGCCGCCGGTCGCCCCGCCGCCAGCGCCTCGTGCAGCGACGGCAGCAGGAATTTGGGCATCTTGGAGGAGCCGTCCAGGCAGATGCGCGCGGTCTGGTCCCCCACCGTCGGGTTCGCGAAGCGCGTCAGCAGGGTCGCTTTATACTCGGCCAGGTTGATCCCCGGCACGGGGGCGAGCAGCGGCGTCACCTCGTCGTCCATCAGCCGCCGGAGGTACTCGCGGAACAGGCCGTCGGCCATGATCTCGTGGATGTACGGGTAGCCGGCCAGGAAGCCGAGGTAGCCGATGGCCGAGTGCCCGGCGTTCAGCAGGCGCAGCTTCATCATCTCGTAGGGGTGGACGTCCGAGGTGAACTGCACCCCGGCCTGTTCCAGCGGCGGGCGACCGTTGGAAAAGGTGTCCTCGATGATCCACTGCCGGAACGGCTCGCAGACGACCGGCCAGGCGTCTTCGATGCCGAACTCGGCCCGCACCATCGCCCGGTCCGCGTCGATCGTCTGCGGCGTGATTCGATCCACCATGCTGTTCGGGAAGGCGACGCCGGCGGCGATCCAGTCGCGCAGGGCGGGGTCGCGCAGGGCGGCGAAGGCCAGCAGCGTCTTTTGGGCCATGTCGCCGTTCTGGGGCACGTTGTCGCACGACAGGGTCGTGAACGGCGCGCGCCCGGCCCGCCTGCGGCGGTCCAGCGCTTCGGCGAGATACCCGAACACGCTGACGGGCTGCGAGGGGTTTTGGAGATCGTGCCGGACATCCGCGTCGTCCGCGTTGAACCCGCCCGTGGCCTCGTTGAAGTTGTACCCGCCCTCGGTGATGGTCAGCGACACGATGCGCGTTTCGGGCGCGGCCAGCGCGTCCAGGACGGCTTCGGTCTCTTCGGGCGCGAACAGGTAGCGCCCCAGTGAGCCGACTACGCGCGCCTCGTCCCCTTCCGCGCTGCGGGCGACGACGGTGTAGAGGCAGTCCTGCGGCGCGAGGGCGTCCCGCATCGCCTCGTCGGCGGGCCGGAGGCCGACGCCGCAGATGCCCCACTCCCGCCCCGGTCCCTGCGCCATCAGGTCGTCCAGATAGACCGCCTCGTGCGCCCGGTGGAACCCGCCGACGCCGATGTGGACGATGCCGGGCGTGACGCCCCGGCGGTCGTACCGGGGGACAGCGACGGCAGGCGGGAGGGAGGACAGCGCGGCTTCTGATAATCGTGGCATGATGGCCTTATACCCTGTTTCCGGGGTGGGACCTCCGCGAAACGGGTACAAACACTCTGTTATGCGCCCCCTCGTCAATGAAGCCCGCTTCAACGGCCTCCTCACTCGCGCCGCCCTGCTGCCGCTGCTGCTCATGGCGGCTCTTTCCGGGCTGCTCATCTGGCAGGTCAACCACCTCCTGCGCGTCTTCGAATGGCAGGGGCACACCGATCAGGTCATCGCCCAGGCGAACCTTTCGCAGAAGCTGCTCCTGGACATGGAGACCGGCAAGCGCGGCTACCTGCTCACCGGCGCCCCGAACTTCCTCCAGCCTTACCTGGAAGCCGACCAGAAGATCGGCCCGGCCCTGGACAAACTCGACCTCCTCGTTGCCGACAACCCGAGGGAGAGAAGGCGCGTCAAATCCATCCGCGCGCTGTCGGGACGCTGGGATGACGATGCCGAGTCCGTGATCGCCCACGTCGGCGTGCTGAACCGTACCACGCTGCATCAAACCCCGGACGACCGGGGCAAGCAGTTGATGGACGCCATGCGCGCCCAGTTCGACGGGATGATCTCGGAGGAGGACCGGGTGCGCGCGGCCCGGCAGGCCGCCACAGCCGAGAGCGCACGCGGCGTCGTCGCGACCGCACTGGCGGCGGCCCTGGCGGGGGGGCTGCTGCTGGGGCTGTCGGCGCGTCGGCAGCTGCAGCGACTCGCGGCCGAGTACGCCGAGGCGGCGGCGACCACGCGGCGTCAGGCGCAGGCCATCTTGGAGAGCGAGGAGCGGCTGCGCCTGACCATTGACACCGCGCTGGATGCCGTCATCAATGCGGACTCGGATGGCGTCATCACCGGCTGGAACGCTCAGGCCGAGACCATTTTCGGCTACCCGCATGGCGAGGTGATCGGGAGAGCACTGGACGAGACCATCATCCCGGAAGCCTACCGCGACGCCCACCGGCGCGGCCTGGCCCATTACCGGAAGACGGGCGAAGGGCCGGTGCTGAACGCGCGGATCGAGATCGCCGCGCTGCGCCGCGACGGCACGGAGTTCCCGGTCGAGCTGGCAATCGTCCCGATGCGGTCAGGGGAAGCCGTCTCCTTCAGCGCGTTCGTGCGCGACATCACGGAGCGCAAGCAGGGGGAGGAGATGCTGGCCCACCGGGTCCGCCTGGCGGCGATGGGCGCGGAGGTGGGGGTCGCCCTGACCCAGAAGGCCGACTTGCGGGAGATATTGCAGCACTGCGCCGAGGCCATGGTGCAGCACTTGGATGCCGCCTTCGCCCGCATCTGGACCCTCGACCGGGACGGCAAGGTCCTCGAACTACAGGCCAGCGCGGGCCTCTACACCCATCTGGATGGCCCTCACGGCCGCGTCCCGGTCGGCGCGTTCAAGATCGGCCTTATCGCCCAGGAGCGCAGCCCCCATCTGACGAATAGTGTCTGGGACGATCCCCGCGTCGGCGACAAAGAGTGGGCCAGGCGCGAGGGGATGACCGCGTTCGCGGGCCACCCTCTGATCGTGGAAGGCCGGCTGCTGGGCGTCATGGCGATGTTCGCCCGCCACCCGCTGACGGATGCCACCCTCCAGGCCCTGGCGTCGGTGGCGGACGGCATCGCGCTGGGCATCGAGCGCAAGCAGGCCGAGGAGGACCTCCGGCGTGCCAAAGACGCCGCCGAGGCCGCCAGCCGCACCAAGTCGCAGTTCCTCGCCAACATGAGCCACGAGCTTCGCACCCCCATGAACGCCATCCTGGGCTACTCGGAGATGCTCCAAGAGGAGGCGGAAGACGAGGGTCTGACCGGCTTCACCCCCGACCTGCAAAAGATTCAGAATGCCGGCAAGCACCTGCTGGCCCTCATCAACGACATCCTGGACCTCTCCAAGATCGAGGCCGGCAAGATGGAATTGTTCCTGGAAGAGTTCGACGTCCCCGAGATCGTCATGGACGTGGCCGCCACGGTGCAGACGCTGGTCGCCAAGAAGAACAACCGCCTGGCCGTCCACTGCCCGCCGGAGGTGGGCGGGATGCGCGCCGACCTCACCAAAGTCCGCCAATCGCTCCTGAACCTGCTGTCCAACGCCGCCAAGTTCACTGAGAACGGCGAGATCACCCTGGACGTCCGGCGCGAGGGCAGTGACCTCCTGTTCACGGTCCGCGATTCGGGCATCGGCATGACGGCGGAGCAGATGGCGGGGCTGTTCGAGGCGTTCGCGCAGGCGGACGCTTCCACCACGCGCAAGTACGGCGGGACCGGCCTGGGCCTGGCGATCACGCGCCGTTTCTGCCGCATGATGGGCGGCGACACGACGGTCGAGAGCGAGCCGGGCCGGGGGTCGGCGTTCACCCTGCGCCTGCCCGCCGCCGTTCGCGAGGAGAGGGCGGCGGCGGAGACGCCGCTGGCTGGGGTCCGTTCCGAGACGCCGCCGGTCACGGACGGCGATCTGGTGCTGGTGATTGACGATGACCCGGCGGCGCGGGACCTGATGCACCGGTTCCTTTCCAAAGAGGGGTTCCGGCCCGAAACCGCAGGCGGCGGCGAGGAGGGCCTGCGGCTGGCCCGGTCGCTGCACCCCGTCGCCATCACGCTGGACGTGATGATGCCCGGCATGGACGGCTGGACCGTCTTGCAGCAGCTCAAGGCGGACCCGGACACCCAGGACATCCCGGTCATCATGCTGACGATGGTGGACGACAAGAACATCGGCTTCGCCTTGGGCGCGACGGACTACCTGACCAAGCCCATTGATCGCGGCCGTCTCGCCGCCCTGCTCGGGCGCTACCACTGCGCCGAGGGCGGCTGCGACGTCCTGCTGGTGGAGGACGACGAGGCCACGCGCGAGATGATGCGCGCGCTCCTGACGCGGGAAGGGTGGAAGGTCAAGGAGGCGGCGAACGGGCGCGTCGCTCTGGAAATGATGCAGACGTCGCGGCCCGACCTGGTCCTCCTGGACCTGATGATGCCGGAGATGGACGGGTTCGAGTTCGCCCAGCGCCTGCGCGAGCGCCCGGAATGGCACGCGATCCCCGTGATCGTGCTGACGGCCAAAGACATCACCGACGCGGACCGTCTGCGGCTGAACGGCTATGTGGAGAAGATCGTGCAGAAGGGCGCCTGGGACCGTGACGCCTTGCTGGGCGAGGTCCGCGCGCTGATCGCCGCCCGCAAAGGATAGGGAACGCCCCGATGCCCAGAATACTGCTGGTCGAAGACAACGAGGACAACCGGGACATGCTCTCCCGCCGCCTGATCCGTAAAGGCTACGACGTGTCGCTGGCGAACGACGGCGGCGCGGGCGTGTCCCAGGCCGCATCGGAAAAGCCGGACCTCATCCTGATGGACATGAGCCTACCCGTGCTGGACGGCTGGGAGGCAACCCGCCGGATCAAGGCCGACCCGGCGACGCGCGGCATCCCCGTCATCGCCCTGACCGCCCACGCCATGTCCGACGACCGCGACCGCGCCGCCGCCGCCGGGTGCGACGGCTACGACACCAAGCCCGTTGATCTCCTCCGCCTGCTCGGGAAGATCGAGGGCCTGCTGGCGGGAGGCAGGACCGAGTGAACGAAGCCGACCTCGCGAATCTGCGGCACGACCTGCGGAACCCCATCGGGCAGGTCCTCGGCTATGGCGAGATGGTCCTGGACGATCTGCGGGAGATGGAGAGGCCGGGCCTCGTCGCCGACGTCGAGAAAATCCACGCCGCC
Source organism: uncultured Armatimonadales bacterium (assembly GCA_964247915.1). Lineage (GTDB taxonomy): Bacteria > Armatimonadota > Armatimonadia > Armatimonadales > Capsulimonadaceae > JANXMY01. The sequence continues at coordinate 14,161 of CAXTWM010000002.1, forward strand.
GGGAGGCACCTGCTCGCGCTCGTGGACGAGCGCCTGAGCGCCGACGCTTTGGGCCTCACCGACGCCCCGCAGGCGACGCCCGCGCCCGCGAAGCCGGCCCCATCCGGCATTGTCCCCTTGAACGGGATGCCTCCGGGCGGGGTGCAGGCCGAGAGCGAGGAAAGCGGGCTGCTGCTGGTGGTGGACGACAACGAGGAGAACCGGGACGTCCTCGCCCGCCGCCTGCAAAAGCAGGGGCACTGGGCCGTCACCGCAGCCGGCGGACGGGAAGCGCTCGACGCGCTGGCCGACCAGCCGTTTGACCTCGTCCTGCTGGACATCATGATGCCGGACATGGACGGCTATGAGGTGCTGTCGCGCATCAAAAGCGACCCACGGACTCAGCGTCTGCCCGTCATCATGATCTCCGCGCTCGACGAGACGGACAGCGTCGTCCGCTGCATCGAGATGGGCGCGGCGGACTACCTGCCCAAGCCGTGCAACCCGACGCTGCTGCGCGCCCGCGTCGGGGCCAGCCTGCGCGAGAAGCGCGCCCGCGACCGCGAGCTGCGCTACACGGCGGCGCTGGCCGAAAGCTACCGCAGGCTCCAGGAGCTGGAACGGCTGCGGGACGACCTGACCCACATGATCGTCCACGACCTGCGGACGCCCCTCACGTCGCTCCTGAGCGGCCTCCAGACCGTGCCGCTCGTCGGCGACCTGAACGGCATACAAACGGAGATGCTGGAGATCGCCGTGGAGGGCGGCCAGACGCTGCTCGGCATGATCAACGACCTCCTGGACGTCGAAAAGATGGAACAGGAGGCGGTGCCTCTGGAGCGTACCCCGCTCACGGCGGCGGGCCTGATCGAGCGCGCGATGGCGCAGGTCGTCCTGCTGGCCCAGGCCAACGGGCTGACGCTGGTGCAGCAGGCCCCGCTGGACCTGCCGCCGTTCTCCGGCGATGAGGACAAGCTGCGCCGGACGGTGGTGAACCTGCTCGGCAACGCCATCAAGTTCACGCCCGCCGGGGGCGTCATCACCGCTTCGGCGGAGACCGGCGAAGGCGTCGTGCTCTTCAGCGTCCATGACACGGGCGAGGGCATCCCGCCCGAAGCGTTCGACCGCATCTTCGAGAAGTTCGGCCAGGTCGAGAGCCGCAAGGCCGGGCGCAAGATGTCCACCGGCCTGGGCCTGACCTTCTGCAAGCTGGCGGTCGAGGCGCACGGCGGCCGCATCTGGGTGGAAAGCCGGCCGGGCCGGGGCAGCGCCTTCTTCTTCACGATCCCCCGCGCCCCGGAAGCGTAGCGCTTTCCTGCTTCGCCCGCCCGATCCCTTCCTGGGTTTCCGCCGCCGCCGCGTCTATCTCCTCTGCCACCAGGCGTGAAGCCTCGTCGGACGTCCCCGCGGACTCCAGAGTCTCCTCCAGCTTGCTCTCGAACGTCGCCAGGACCTCGTGCGGGTCCACGGTCCGGGTCAGGGCCTCGGCCTCCAGATCCACCCGGTTGTGGACGCTGGGCATGTCGCGGCGCAGCTCTTCCAGCAGGTCAATGATCTTGGCCGTGCGCTGCTCGGTCAGCAGGCTCATCTGGAGTTCGAGCTGCTCGCGCCGCTCGGCCAACTTGCCCTGCCGGTTCTGCGTGATCAGGACGACCGTGGTCATCAGCAATGCGCCCAGGCCGACCGCCCCTTGCAGCCAGGCGAACGGCGGGTCGTCCCAGCGCGGCAGGCGCAGGAGCGGGGCGGCGGCGTTCGCGCCCATCCACAGGCCCGCGCCGACGAGGATGCCGTAGAAGAACTGCGGGCGGCCCAGCCACGCCGTCAGCGACTCGACCGTGCGCTGGTGCGTGTCCACCTGCCGCTCCGCGAAGGCGTGCAGGGCGACCACGGCGTCAATGTTGGCGTTGATGGGGTCGTGCAGGATGGGGGCGGCTTCTTCGCGGGGGCGTCGGAACCTCATCGCCCTGTTCCCGTCCTGCGCCGCCGCATCTCCTCCCGGCGCATCGGCATCGCGTCTATCCTTTCGGTCAGGCTGCTCAGGGAGGCCGGCGTCAGTCCGCCGAAGGCGACGTGACCGTCTTTGCCGACCAGCAGGACACGGAAGCTGCCGGGCCGGACGCGGTAGCGCGCTCGCAGGGCCTGGGCCTCCTCCCGCCCCAGGGCCGTTCCCGCGCCCCGGCTCGCGCCGCGCTCGAACAGGTCGAAGCGCAGCAGGTCGCGGTCGGAGAACTGCGCCCGGCCCCCGGCCAGCAGCGCGTCCTGCCGCGCCCAGCGCGGGTCCGAGGCGGAGGGCGCAAAGACCAGCAGCAGCCGGTTCCGGTCGTGGTAGCGGGACAGGTCGCCCTGTGCCCCCGCCGGCAGCGGGGCAAGTAGGGGCAGTGGGGCAAGGAGCAGCAGGGAAAAGGTCAGCGGGTTTCGGTACATAATCTTCCCCTTTTCCTCCTGCGCCCCCGGTTGAAACCTACGGCTCACACGGCGGTTTCTTGACAGACGGACGCCCGGCGTTGTATACTACTGCATGGGCAACGTCGCAGCGCCGTCCCTTTTTCGCCCTCTTCAATAAGTCTTTCCCATTCCGGCGGCACAAAAGCGACGCTCTGGCCCGTATCTAGCCTCATACAGTCGTCATCAAAAGCAGTTATCAGAAGGAACGCAGTCACGCACATGGCAGACACCACCACACCCACCGCCCCGGCGATGACCGCGCCGGCGGACGGCGCCCGGCCCCCGGTCGGGGCTTCTCAGGGCTACGCCAAGGCCATCGAGATCAAGAACCTGGTCAAGCAGTACAAAAAGGTCACCGCCGTCAACAACATCAGCCTGGACGTCTACGAGGGGGAGATCTTCGGCTTCCTCGGCCCCAACGGCGCGGGCAAGACCACGACCATCAAGACCCTGCTGGGCCTGATCTTCCCGACGGCGGGCGAAGTCCTGGTCCTGGGCAAGCCGGCGGGCGACATCGACGTCAAGGAGAGGATCTCCTACCTGCCCGAATCGCCCTACTTCTACGAGCACATGACCGCGCAGGAGGTGGTGGGCTTCTACGGCAGCCTGTTCGGGCTGACCGGGGCGACCAAGGGGAAGCGCGTGGACGAGCTGCTGGAGCTGGTCGGCCTGCAAGGGACCGGCAAGAAGCCCCTGCGCTCGTTCTCCAAAGGGATGCTCCAGCGCGTCGGCATCGCGCAGTCGCTCATCAACGACCCCAAGCTGCTGTTCTTCGACGAGCCGACGTCGGGCCTGGACCCGGTCGCGCACCGGGACATCCGCGACCTGATCCTGCACCTGAAGGCCGAGGGCCGGACCATCTTCCTGTCGTCGCACCAGTTGTCCGACGTCGAGCTGGTCTGCGACCGGGTCTCGATCCTGCACGGCGGCAAGATCCGGCGCATCGGGCATGTGGACGACCTGATCGCCGGGGCGAGCGTCGAGGTGGTCGCCGAGCGCGTCGCGGCGGGCGAGGCTCAGATGGCGAGTCTGCGCGACATCGCCTCCAAAGTCGAGCAGGTCGGCGAGACGATGATCGTGACGACCAACGCCTCCACGGAGAGCAAGAACCGCGTCCTCGACTGGGTGCGGGCGGCGGGCGGCGATGTGGTGTCCATGACGCAGACCCGGCGCACGCTGGAAGACATCTTCTACGAGGTCGTCCACCAGGGCGAGGTCGAGAGCGGCACCGCCTTCGCCATGCCCGCCGCGACGGAGGCCCGCCCATGAACAGTTCTTGGGGCACCATCTGGCTGCTGGCTTCCAGCACGTTCGAGGAGGCGCGGCGCCGGAAGATTCTGCTGGTCTTCCTGTTCGGCGCGCTCGCCATCATGCTCATGGGCATGGCCTTCGGGGCGCTGGCGCCCACGCGCGACCTGAACGTCACCAAGAGTCTGGGGCTGGGCGTGATCTCCCTGGCGGGCGTCTTCATCAGCATCATCCTTTACATCACCCTGATTCCCGCCGAGATCGAGCGGCGGACCATCTACAGCGTCCTGTCCAAGCCCGTCCAGCGCTACCAGTACCTGACGGGGAAGTTCCTCGGCGGCCTGATGACGGTGCTGGCGAACATCGCCCTGATGGGCGTGATCTTCCTGGCGATCCTGACCTACAAGCTGCACCTGTACAACCAGCCGATCCTCCCCGCCGACCTGGCGCTGGGGAAGAACCTGCTGATGATCTTCCTCCAGATGACCCTGCTGGGCGCGGTGGCGATGTTCTTCTCGGTTTTCCTGCCCCCCGTGGTCAACTTCTTCGTGACGTTCGGCGTCTGGCTCCTCGGGACCAGCGGGGTGCTCAGCCCCGACGGGCCGCTCGGCTTCCTGCACCTGCACCTGCTGGTGCCCAACTTCGGCAATTATGCGATCCAGAACCCCTTCATCAACCCCAGCGTCCGTGTGACCCAGGAACCGGCCTACATGGCGCTGACCGCCGCTTACGCGCTGATCTACACCGTCATCCTGCTGATGGCCGGGACGGTGATCTTTGATCGGCGGGAGGTCTGACCTATGAACACCCAAGCGCGACGCATGACGCTTCTCGCCGTCGCCCTGCTCCTCTTCATCCCCGTCGCCCTGCTCCAGCGCAGCATCGACCCGATCTATCAGAGGAACTACGCGCCCTCCCACAGCTTCAGGGAGGGGGCCAAGAACCTGCCCGTCGAGATGGCGCTGGGCGCCTTCACCGGCTTCCGCGAGGCCGTGGCCGGGATGCTGTGGGTGCGCTGCGACGAGTTCTTCCACAACGGCGACTACGAGGCCATCATGCCCCTCATCCGCGTCATCACCTGGCTGGACCCCCACCAGATCGACGTGTACGAGACCGGGGCGTGGCACATGGACTACAACTGCACCGACGCGTCGGAGCGCTCCGACCGGCGCTACATCCCGTTCTCCCTGTCCCTGCTCGGCGAGGGCATCGCCAACAACCCGGACGAGCCGGACCTGTACTCGGACATGGGCTTCGTCCACTACTTCCGCAAGATCGAGGACTTCCCCAGGTCGGCGCAGTGGTTCAAAGAGGGCTGGGGCGTGGTCCGTGCGAAGAACCTGGGCGACCAGAAGGACCCGACTCAGTTCGACGAGGCGGACAAAGGCGTCATGACCGTCGGCCACGGCCTGGCCCACGCCTACGAGTTCAGCGGCGACATCCCGGCCGCGATCGCCCAATGGAACAACTGCCTGAAACTGCACGACGATTTGATCCAGCAGAAGAACGGCGACATGAGTCAGAAGCTGGACAAGGGCATCGCGGAGAAGCAGCTTTATGAGCTGCAAAGCCGCCTGAAATATCGCCCCATTGACACCGCCAAGCCGCTGGACATGCACTTCGCCCCGCAGCTCGTCCGGGTCGCCCCCAAGGTCTTCGTCCTGAGGGGGACGTTGCAGGCCGTCGGCGCGACGAAATTCAACATGGAAACCGGCGCCCGCACCTTCGGCCCCGTGGACGGCTGTCGGGTCGAGATCCGCCTCCAGGATGAGGGGTATACGCTGCCCATCAGCGGGGCTTACACCCTCAATTCGAGCGTGGACCCTAACGTAACGATCATGCAGGACGCCATCTCGGTGCGGGGCGGCAAGATCGGCGGCGACCAGGGCCACAAGATCGACATGAGCCAGGACCCGGACATGTATTCGTTCAAGGCGCCGCGCTACACGGTCACGACCTACTTCATGCCGAACAACCCCAACGACTCCCCGATTCAGGTGCAGGACCGGATCGGCTGGAAGGGCGAGGGGCTGGGGCCGCAGGCGGGCCTGGTGGTGTCGGACGGCAAGACGGCGCTGCCCGGCGGCGTCACGCCCATCCCCGGCCTGCGCTACCTGTCCAAGACCTTCACGCTGACCCAAGACGACATCCTGGGCAAAGGCGAGAAAGTCTTCAACTAAAGTCTTCAACTAGACAGCGCGTGGCAACTTGGGGTATAATCGCCCAACTAGCAACTGTAACGGTTTGACCGTGCTAGGCGGGGCGTCAGCGGTGCCCTGCACTCCAAACCCGCTTACGGGAGGCTGAACCCCTGCCCCCGGATCGCTCACTTACGGACCGGCGCGCGCGCGCAGCGTTGATGGACGGACCCGGCGCAACGGACGACCTCCGAACCTCGTCAGGGTGGGAACGCAGCAGCGATAAGGCGTGTGGCCCGTGTGCCGTCCGGTGCTTCTGGCCGGAGCCGGCGGCGCGCGTCGGACGTGAGGCAACGTATTCAAAGGCAGGTGCACGGTCAAAATAAGCAAAAGGCCCTCTCGGAGCAGTGACTCCGGGAGGGCCTTTCTTTATGGAGTCAGTTCTGAACCAGCCGCAGGGAGCAGCCTGACGGGGCGCTATACCCGAAGCCGAGCGCGCCCGCTCCAACCAGCGCCCGTTGCGGAGGGGCAGGCAGCGTGACGGGCAAAACGACTCACCCATTAGGATGCGCCGGCCCTGTTGGCCGTACATTGTGGCCTTGTTTTTCAATGCCGCCATGTGCTATACTTTACTCGTCTGCACCCGTAGCTCAGTGGATAGAGCATCTGTCTTCGGAGAGTTCAGGCGCATTCCCCCCGCGAAACCCAAGATTTAAGAAGGCCCGAAAAGGCCCCGCCAGCAACAAGTTGCTGGCGGGGCCTTTTTCCGTCTCCCCGGAAATTTTTTCGCCGAGTCGCAACTATTTTCGGGCCGTTTGCCGCATTCGGCACTATTATCCGCCAGCAAAGGCTAAGTGCCTATATGGGAGAAACAGATGACCGCATTTTCTGGACAGACTCGCATCGTTCGCCGCCACTCAGCGGCCACCAGCCTTCTGGGGGGCGGGAAGAAGAACGCAGGCTTTGGGGAGATCGCCGCGGAGTACGAAGAAAAACTACGCGCCCAAGGCAACAAGCCGCACAGCATCGACACGTCGATGGGGCACGTCCACAAGTGGGGCGCGTGGCTCGACGCCCAGGGCCTCGGCCTGCGCGACGTGCGTGACCTCCACCTCGACCAGTACCTCATCCACCGCCGCAAAGTCGATGGCGTCGGCCAGACGTGCATCCGCCGCGACGTCATGTACGCAAAGGCCATCAGCAAGTTCGCGTGCCGCCGCGACTACATCTACCGCGACCGCCTCGCCGACTACTCTCTGCCCAAGCCCGTTAAGGCGCACCGCAAAATGCCGTCGCCGCAGGAACTGTGGGACATCCTCGGCGCGGTGGAGCGTCTCAAAGACGCGGAGTCGAACAACTGCCTCAGGCATCGCGGGAACGAGTCGTCGAGTCGCTTTTACCTCGTGCGCAACCAGGCCATCATCGTGACGGGTATCACCACTGGGGCGCGCATCTCGGAGATTCTCGCCTGGACGCCCGACAACTACGACGCCCGTAACCACCAGTTCGTGATCGCTACGAGCAAGGCCGACGAACCCCGGTATGTCGCCGTCGAGCCGATCGCCGCCCGCTACATCGAGGCGTGGCTCCGAGCGCGTCCCGACGACGAGACGATCCGCGCAGGGGAGTGGTTCCAGGCGCAGAAGGCGGCGGGGAACGACCCGGAGCCGAAGCTGTTCGTCGCCGAAGGCGGTCAGCCGCTTCTCCAGAACTGCTGGGGCCGCACGTTCAAAAAATACTGTGAGGCGGCAGGCGTCAAGGGCATCACGTTTCACTGCCTGCGCCACTATAGCGTCACGCAGGTGGCGCACAGGTCTGTCATGGCGGCGATGGCCCAGGCGGGACACGCAAACCTCAAGACGACGCAGGGCTACACCCACAACTCCGCTGACAGGCAGCGCGCTGCCGTTCTGGAGGCCCGTCCTTTCGGCCAGGTCCTAGACGTAGGCAAGCCCAAACGCAAACAGAGCCTGATCAAAGGCTCGTAGCTCACACAGACGGACGCCCGGTAGTGGTGGTGCACTACCGGGCGTCCTGCTCCCCGCGCCGCTGGAGGTGGCGCAAGGCATGAAAGACTTATACCCCAACCCCGCCGCTCCGGGCAACCGCTCGCTGCGTAGCCTGCTGCTGGACGAGTCCCCGCTCCTCGTCCAACCATCGCTAGCGATGGCCGTCGGTCTCAACGAGGCCATCGTCCTGCAACAGATACACTACTGGCTAATGCACAACCAGGCCGACCCCAAAAAATACGCTGACGACTTCCGTGAGGGCCGCTGGTGGACATACAATACCATTGAGGAGTGGCAGGAGCAGTTCCCGTTCTGGTCCGTTGCCACCGTCGAGCGCACCCTGATGAACCTCAGGACGAAGGGGGTCGTCCTTGGCAAGCAGTTCGGCAAGGCGGCGTGGGACCGGACAATGTGGTACTCGATTGACTACGAGTCGCTGGCGGCCCTTCCGGTTCCAGTGCGGCAGTCGAGTGCCGCGAAGTACGGCAATCGAGAACCGCAGCCTGCGGATGTCGAAGAGGGCAATCTGCGGGCCTCGACTGCATCACTTTGCGGTGATCGGGAGCCGCGCCTTGCGATAGTCGATGGGCGGCAAACTGCGGGCCTCGATGGGGGCAAATTGCGGCAGACTCTATCAGAGACTTCTCCAGAGACTCTCACAAAGAAAACACATAGACAACAACAAAAACCCGCGCCTCCCGCGCCCCCGGAGCCTCCTGTTGTTGTTGCTGGTGATGATCCTGATGCAAAGAAAGCCGATGAAATCTTCGCGGGCGGCGACCCGGTGCTCGCCCAGGTCGCGTCGCCGCCCGCGCTCAACCCGGATAGCGGGTCTAGCCCTGCCCCTGATCCCTCCCCCCCGGAGATGCTCCTGGCCGAACTGGTATCGGAGGGCCTGGGCGAGGGCCATGCGAGGATGGCCGTCCGGGACCACTACGCCGCCGCCGTGATGCAGCTTGCGAACCTGCGACACGCCCTCCCCGGTGAGAAAATCCTGCCGTCCCGCGGCGGCTGGCTCCACCTCGCGATCACCAGAGGGTACGGCCACACCAAGGGCTACGCCCAGTACCTGTCGGAGCAGAAAGCGGCGGAGCAGCGTCGTGCGGCCCAGGCGAGGCGAGAGGCGGACCGTCTGGCCCGGATGGAGGCCGAGCGGGTGAACTTCGACGCCATCGCCAACGACCTCACTCCTGAAGAGGACGCCGCCCTTCGCCAGAAGGCCCGCAACTGCGTCCCGCCAGAATACCGCAAGGGGGGCGAAGTGCGGTGTGCCAAATTGGTCCAGGCCAACTACGAGATGCTCCTGCGGGGGGAGGGGAAGAAGGAATACGGCTTCTGGGCGATGCACAACGCCACGCCGTAGGCCGAGAATGCCTCTGTCGCGGTTGCAGGGTCCGTCGAAGTGAAACAGGAGGCCGAATGCACCAAGGAAGCCAGCAACTGAAACATCCGATTAAGAACTCCGAGCGGTCGGTGCGAGGCACAGACGTGGCACGACAGCCTCGCGCTCGTCGAGGCGGGGCGAAAGACATCTACGCTACCGGTGGCGGCTTTGGCCTTCCCGTCGGCTTCACTCCCGTGGGCCGCGTCCGCGCCTTGTACTCCGCCAAGTCTGCGGGCGCAATCAGCCGCTTGCCGTACTTTACCGTGTAAGGAAGTCGGCCCTCGCGCAGGGCAATGTACACGGTCGGAGGAGACACAGAAAGAAACGCAGCGGCTTGAGGAACCGTGTAAAAGTCGCCCTCGGCGGGCGGACTTGACGCGTTTTCCGGGTTCTGGTCAGAGTGATCGGACACAGAAATATCATACCGATTGTCTCCATGGAGGTCAAGGAGAAACTCGCTGCTTCGGCCTTCAAAATGAAGTCTATTTTTTGTAGACTTCGGGTATAATCCGGTCAGGCGAGAGGAGAACGACCATGACAGATCGTGTATGGACCGACCTGCCCCGCATCACGCCGAGTAGTGTGGGCGATTTAACTGGATGTGGCAAACGGTTCGCGGAAACGAGAATCCTCCGTAACTGGGGATCAAACAACCGCGACTTCCCGGAGTCGGTCGCCCACGGAACCGCCGTCCACGCCGTGCTCCGGGACGTATTCCACGACCGACAAGGCGACCAGGTCAACCTCATGAACCTGGGGGCACTCTCGCGGGCGGCGGTGTACAAGGGCCGCTACCCGCAGGGTTTTGACCGGGAACGCGCCGTTGAGCGGGTCATGGAGGCCGTCTGCGGCTACGCCCGGTCCCAGGCTCCCGAGGATGTCGCGGGCACGATCCGGTGCGAGGACCAGATCGAGTTCGCCTTTTCGTGGCAGGGGAAACCGCTCTGCATGATCTCGGCTACATTGGACCGGGTCCTGGTCCGCCCGGACCAGCCGACGCGCCTGGTCGTCAAGGAGTACAAGACCACCAGGCCGAAGATCGACCTGCAAGAAGTTTTCGTGGCGATGTTCGCCGCCCGCAACGCCTATCCCGGTTACGCCGCCTATGCCATGGAAATCGACTGGATCGCCGACGACGGCACCGTCTCGACGGACACCATCGAGGGGCGGGAGTTGCGCGGCCTGCACCCGATCATCTTCCAGGCCGCCGTGAAAGTCATCCATGAGAAGCAATGGGACGCCTGCCCGTCAGAGCGGTGTACTTTCTGCCACTTGCGCCCGCAGTGTCAAAAGCTGCCAGCCGTCGAGCTGCGGGAAGGGGATGAGGTGTTCTGAATTGGCCGAAGAACTACGCGATCCCGCACCTGACGCCTCGAATGACCCAACGGACTCATACTTCGCAGGGTTTTTTGATGGCGAGGGTCATGTCGGTTTTCATAACCGGGCGGACGGCAGCCTGCCCCGGATTAGGATCACTGTCAAAAGCACCAACCTCCCTCCGCTCCAAGCGTTGCAGGCCCGGTTCGGAGGCAAAGTGTTGCTCCATTCGGTCCCGACTGCCAGAAGAAAGAGCCAGTTCCGGTGGCGGATCGGCTCCCTGTACGACTGCTACGCATTCGTCAGGGCGATAGAGCCTCACTCAATCGAGAAGCGAGTTCAGCTTTCCCTGGCGCGGGAGTGGCTCGATCACCGCATGGAAATTCCCCTGCGCGGTCGCCGCTCCCCGGAGACACACGGCATGGCCCGGACGATTCAAGAGGCAATCACCGCGCAGAAGCATCTCGACTTCTTCGCGTCCGCCACGGAGACTGAAACCACTGGACTGAACCGTCCCCGCATGACCAAGCCTCTTTTCTGAACGGGTCAGGAGATGCCGACCTTGGCGAGGTCGTAGACGCGCAGCACCTCATCGCCGTAGTGGTTGATGACCTTGACGGCGATCTTGCCCGTCTTCGGCACGTCGAACGGGCGTCTGACGGTGGAGTAGAGGGCCGACCATGCGGTTTCGTCTATGTCGGCGCGCAGGGTGTCCCGCAGCTTCTTGTAGGGGTCGCCGCCGCCCGTGAAGTAGGCGTGGCGCACGATGAACGCCTCCTCGTTGTAGGCAGTGTCCACGAACCAGCAGGCCAGGTCGTCGGTGCTGGACGGCTTGATCTCGCCCGTGGTCGGGTCGTAGATGTCCAGGCCGAATATCTCGACTTGCAGTTGCTCGCCCTGCTTCCGAATCTGGATGTCGGGTTCGCCGAACACCATGAAGAGGTTGCCCGCGCCCGTCTTCTTCAGCAGGTTCCCGCCGACCATCAAGTCCTGGTTGATGCGGGCCATCATCACCGTCAGCAGGCCGAACTTCTTAATGAGGTAGTCGTCCTCGGTCTGCTCCTTCGCCTCCTCGTACACGTTGGGGTCGAAGGCGAACCCGCAGATCACCAGGGTGTCGAAGTGCTTCCGCGCTTCCTTGACGGCCTCGCGCACCTGTTCCGCCGACACGGTGCCGAACTGCGGGCCGAGTGAGACGGCGATCCGGTTCCCGGTATTGCGTTGCACACCTTCGGCGTGAAGCCACTGGTGGCTGAAGGGTTCCAACTGCTCGAACTCGATCTTCTCGCCCTTCTTGGTGTTGCCGATGCCCGCCCGCTTCAGGTTCTCGATGATGCTCTGTTCGTACTCGCCGTCCGTCTGGGCGGTGGCACGCTTTTCCGTCGCGGGCCGCCCGGCCTCTTCGTCGGGGGCGACGACTCGGTGGGGGGAGATGCTTTCCACGGTGAAGGGGCCGCAGACCCGCACGGCCTTGTTGTTCTCGTAGGGCTTGTCGTAGAGGTAGACGGTTTCGGCGCGGCGGGCGATGCTGGCGTCCATTTCCTTTTTGCGCTCGATCCACTGTTTCCAGTAGTCGGCCAGGAGCGTCTTCGCGGCGGCGGGCCAGTCGTCGCCCGCCATACGGGGTATCTGCCAGGGTTCCCAGGCGTGACCGAGGGCGGCGTTCAGTTGGGTGCGGACGGGTTCCAGTCTGGCCTGCCACCGCTCGTGGATGGAGTCGATCTCCTCGTTGTTGGCGATGGAGCCGAGGGTGACACGAGGAATGCGCTCATAAACGAAACCTTTGCGAACCTCGTTCATCATCGGCGCGTCGGGTTGCACTTTGCCACTGAGAACCTGCTCCTGAGCAACACCTTCTGGACTGTCACTGAGCAGAAATGCGGGGTATTTTGCGGACATTAGCCGTGTGCGGGCGAGGGCGAGAGCCACGCGGCTGCTATCAATCGTGATCCAGCGGCGGCCCCACTGCTCGGCAACGGCAGCGGTTGTGCCGCTCCCGCAAGTCGGGTCAAGCACGATGTCGCCAGGGTCGGTGGTCATCAGGATGCACCGCTCGAAGATTTTTGGATTCGTTTGGACGACATAAACGCGATCTGGCACACCTGCGGCATCATCCCAGTTATTGTCAATCTCGACGGCTGAAGAATCGTTGATGTACCTCATGTACGACAGCCGCTGTCCCTGACCGACAAGACGATCTGCTCGTGCCAGACGCTCCATTCCCAGTGCGCTCGTTGACCAGCCTCTTGTACCAGGCGGGGTGAAACTTCGCCCCTCGAATTTTACGGGGAAGTGCATCGCTGTGCCTTCTCCCGATGGCCGTCCCTGCCGTTGCGACGTGACATCACCTATACGGAACGGGTGTGCGTCGCCAGGTATGAGGCGCGGATCGGCGCGTTCAGCGTCAGTCAGACGGCGGGTGAGGCCGTCTGACGTTTGTAGGCTCTGGTACATCCCAGAGCCAAGACCGCCGACGGCTTTCGTGAAGTGCAGTGGCCGATACTTCAAGTCGTCGTGGCTTTTGGCGTACCAGAGGATGTAATCCGTCGTCACCGACAGGTATTTGGATGTTTGGCCTGAAGTTTTCGCGTAGTTGATGAGGGCGACGTAGTTCTGGCTGCCGAACACCTCATCAAGAACGCTCCGCACGAGATGGACGTTCGCATCTCCGATCTGCACAAAGACACTGCCGCTCTCCGTCAACAGTTCGCGGGCGACGGTGAGGCGGTCGCGCCAGTAGGTTAGGTAGGTGTGGATGCCCTTCTCCCAGGTGTCGCGGAAGGCACGGATGACTTCGGGTTCGCGGGAGAGGTCGTTTACCTTGCCGTCTGTTGGATTGCGATTCTGCATCGTCGGCTGCCAGTTGGAGCGGAATGTGATGCCGTAGGGCGGGTCTATGATGATGCACTGCACCTGCCCCTTCAGGCTCGGCGTCTCGCCCTCGGCCAGCGCGTTCATCACGAGTAGCGAGTCACCCAGGATGAGGCGGTTGCGCCATTTTTCTGAATGTTTGCTGTATTCGATCTTCTTTTCCAGCGGCAGGAAGTCCTCGGCGGAGAACAACGCGGGCTGCTCCCGCACGACGCCGCCCTCCTTCGCTGCCTTCGCCCGCTCCGCGTCGTACTGCACCGCCTTGATGATGTCCTGGGGGCTGATTTCCTCTTGGATGTAGAGCGGCACGACGGGGACGGCCAGGGCCTCGGTATCCAGTTCGTCCTTGCCCTGCCAGACCAGTTGCGGGTCGAGGGACGGGTCGCGGGGGTAAAGTTGCGGCTTCGGGCTGGCCTCCCGCTCCGCGTCAAAGTCGGACAGTTCCGACGTGAGGATGTTGGGGCGCGTGTCGTCGTGCTTTACAGCGTCAATCTTCGTCTCAGGCATCGGTGTTGCTCAATCCTTGTTCATTGTCTGCGGAGTTCAGTTCCTCTTGAATCTGGTGCGCCAGGCGCGTGACGAACTCGGAGACGCCGATAGGCGTGGCGACGTTCCGCAGAGCATACTCGACGGTCAAGGCTTGCTTCCTGCGGCACAACAGCAGCCCGATGCTGGGAGCATCTGTCTCGTGGCGCAGGGAGTCATCCACGGCGGCCAGGTAAAAGTTCATCTTGCCGACGAACTCAGGCTGGAACTCCACCGCTTTGAGATCGATCACGACGAAGCAGCGGAGTTTGAGATGGTAGAACAGCAAGTCCAGGAAGTAGTCCTTGCCGTCCACCACCAGCGGGTACTGGCTGCCGACGAAGGCGAAACCCGCCCCCATTTCCAGCAGAAATTGGCGAATGTGTTCCAGCAGCCCCTTCTCGACTTCCCGCTCGTGGGCGTCCTCCGCCAGCGTCAGAAAGTCAAACTGGTACGGGTCTTTCATCAACGCCTGCGCCATGTCGGACTGGGGCGGCGGCAGGGTGCGCGAGAAATTGGTGGTGGCCCGGCCCTGCCGCTCGTGCAGTCGGCTCTCGATCTGCATTTCCAGCACAGCACGGCTCCACCCGTTCTCCACGGCGGCGCGGGCGTACCAGTCACGCGCCAGCGGGGTCTTCACCTTTTCCAGCAGGACGATGTTGTGACCCCACGGGATTTGTCCCACAGCCTGTGGGACATTCTCGCCCTGCTCCCGATAGGCCAGGAAGAACGCCCGCATCCGATACAGGTTGGTGCGGGAAAAGCCAGAAACCCCTGGGAAGGCGGCTTGCAGGTCGCGTGACAGCCTGAGCAGGATGCTGTCCCCCCAGCCGTGCGCCGCCTGCCGCGACACGATCTCACGTCCAATGCTCCAATACAGATCGAGCAGATGGCGATTGACCGCAAGGGCCGCCTGCGCCCGTGCCGTCTGGATTTGCTGCTTGATCTGTTCCAGGAACGCGCCGTAGTCCGCAAGCGGCTCTGGCTCACGCTCCGCATCGAAGTCGGCCAGTTCCGCCGTGAGAATGTTCGGGCGGGCGTCGTCATGGTCCAGGCTTTCAATCTTTTTCTCGGGCATCGTCAACTTTCTTCCTGGCGCGGCGGGAACCAGTGCGCGAACGGGTCGTTGGCGATGTGGCCGCGAATGACACTCGCCGACTCCCACGGGTCAGCGATCTCGACGTATGACCAGCGGCCAAACGTCTGGTATGCCGTCATGCCATAGTTGTTGACGGCGGGAACCCAGAACTCCCTCGCCGTCGTCACCTTCGCCTGCTTGTCTTCCCCCCGTAGGCCAGTCACCTCGATGATGAGTTGCAGCGGGTCGTTCTTGCCCCAGCCGTCGTCGATGTGGGCGATGAAGTCGGGAAAATACTGCCGCTCCTTGCCTGCCTGCGTGTACGGGATCGTGAAACCGATGTTCTGATTCTTGACGTAGCAACGTACCTCGTCCATGTCCTCCAGCACCTGCGCCATCTTCTGCTCCCAGGATTCCGTGTCGCAGACGACGTGCGAGATGTGGCACTTGTCGGCGCGAGTGACATACGTCGGGCGCGTGGTCAGGAAGTCCGCATAGCGCGTCGTGCCGACGTACTCGTAGGGGCGCAGAATCGGGAGGAGCCGCTTTTCAGGATTGTTACAAGCGATGCCCAGGTATATCTTCTCCGTCGCCTCGTGCGCGGGTTCCACGAACCGGACAAGCTGCTTGAACGTGCCGTGTCCGCAGTGCAGGCAGTCCCGCACCCAGCGTTTCGTGATACCCAGCACCTGCGGGAACAGCCACGGCTTCTCGCACTGGTCGGCGTCGTGGAAGAACCGCTTCAAGACCATGTGGGCCAGGAAGAACTCCACCTCCTGCATCCGCCGATGCTTGGCCTCCTCAACCGAGATCATCACGGACTCCCCGATGACGGGCGCGTTTTCCGTGTTCATCGGGATGTCCTTCGTGGACAGGAAGTAGTGGTGGTCGGGCTGGAACTCCGCCGTCAGCCGCTCAGTCGGCAGATCGAAGCGGTAGCCGAGAACGCGGGGGAAGCGTATCTCGCACGCCTCGCGCCGCTCTTCCAGGGCGCGCACCCGCGTCGGGATAGGGCCAGGCTGCGGGTCGGTCGGCGTGCCCGCCGACGGAATAAACGAGAACGGTACTCCGAACACTTCGGCGTATTCGGGTTCCAGCATTCCTTCAGCGTTCGGGGCGTAACTCATGCGGCGCAAGGCGCGGCCCACCACCTGCTCACACAGAAGCTGCGTCCCGAAGGCACGGACGCCCAGGACGTGCGTGACGGTGTTGGCGTCCCAGCCCTCGGTCAGCATGGACACGGAGACGACGCAGCGGACGCCTTCGCCGAGTTTGCCGCGCTTGCCCACGGTGTTCATCACCTCGCGCAGAATGTCTTCGTCGTCCAGGTCGTCGGAGTCACGGCCTGGGTAGCGGGCGCGGTACTCGGATTTGAACTCCTCGATCTCGCGGGCGGCGATCTTCTTGAACTCGTCCGTCAGCCCCTCACCCGAGTCCAGTTGCTCCGAGTCCACTAGGATCGTGTTCGGGCGGTGCAGCCACTGGGCGTCCTCGCTGACGTTGGAGAACAGGTCGAACGCACCGCGCTTCAACTTCTTCGTCTGGCCGTCGTTCAGGGTGATCTCGTACCCCGCGACGTAATCGTAGACCAGTTTGGAAATCTGCGTGTTCTGGCAGACGACGATGAAGACGGGCGGCGTGGTCGCGGCGCGGGCAGCGGGGCTGCCCTCCCAACGCTCGTAGAACTTGCGGTAGTTGGTGTAGAGCGCGTCCAGCGCGGCCTCCAACTCCTTCGGCAAGTCGGGGTCTTCCGTCGCCCGCTCCGCCGCCTTGCCCCGGCCCGCCTTCGGCAGACCGTGCTTGATGTTCACCCACAGGTTGCGGAACTTCGGCCCCTCGCTCGCCATCGTGTCGTCGGAGACGGGAACGCGCGGCACCTTGACGATCCCCGACTCGATGCCGTCGATCAGCGAGAAGTCGGACACGACCCACGGGAACAGCGCGCCTTCGGGATAGCCCGAACCTTTCAGGAAGAACGGCGTGGCCGACAGGTCGTAGACGGCGCGGACGCCGAGTTTGGCCTTGACGTGTTCCAGGCCCGTGTGCCAGAGGTGCGCAGCCTTCGACTCCTTCTGCAAAGCCCGCTTCTCCTCCGCCGTCAGCGCGGTCATCGCCGCCGCCTCGTCGGTGTCCGGCTTGCGCGTCCAGCAGTGATGCCCCTCGTCGTTCAAGACGACGATGTTCTTCTTGGCCCCCAGGTCGCGGCAGACTCGCGCCACCATCTGCGCGGGTGTTTCGATGAACGGGCTGACATCCTTGCCCGTCAGCAGCTTCTTCGTGAGGGCCGCCGCGTCGCCCGTGTCGCGCAGGCGGAAGGCATGGAAGTTCACGAGGGCGATCTTGGCGCGGTTCATATCGTCGCGCAGGTGGGGCGGCACGAGTTCCAGATCGGCGTAGTAGTTGTTCGGGTCGGACGGCAGCAACACTCGCAGGCGGTCGCGGATGGTGATGCCCGGCGCGATCAGGAGGAAGGCGTCGGCGAATTTCGGGTTCTGCGGGTTCGCCAGCTTGTTCAGCGTGTGCCACGCGATCAGCATCCCCATGACTGCCGTCTTGCCGCCTCCCGTACACAGCTTGAAGGCCGTCCGCTGAAGCACGGCGTTGGCCGACAGGTTCGCCGCCTGAAGCCTTTGCTCGAAGTGGCGGAACTGCGGGACGTTCGGGACGACTTCGGTGAGGAAGATGGCCGTCTCCGCCGCCTCGATCTGCGCGAAGAACAGCCGACGGAACCGCCCCTCGTCCTGCCAGTAGTCCAGCAGCAGCCGCGTCGTGCGGGTCACGCCCTCATACCGCTTCTCGCCCGTGCGCCAGACCTTGACGTAGGCCCGCAGTTCGTTGATGTACCTGTTCTCCTCGACCTTCTCAGGTTCGGGTTCGTCCAGGCCAGGCAGGGCGGCCATCTGCGCCTTCTTGGACTTGACCTTCGGGATCGGGGAGAAGTACGAACTGACGCGCCGCTCGGCGACGACCTGGTTGGTGATGCCGCCGTCGTCAAAGGCGTGGTGCTGGGTCGGCTCGTGATACGGACTGTTGATGATGGGGTTCTTGATGACTTCGGGCATGGGGATTTGTTTCTGGTGACCGGGATGCACCGAGAAATTCCACAAAGTGGCCTTGATCTCCTTCACGATTATCCCAAAGCCTGATAGCAATATCGGCAGCAGGCACCCCTGCACGCACTTCAAGCCCTTTTCGGGACGCTGACGGTGTCTGGTCATCACGACGCCTGGAAATGCGTCCTAGGGGTGTTCTGCGCGGTCCTGGGACACATGGACGAGGCAAACTGGGGGCGCAGTCGAAACCCGCGGCGGAAGGGGGCATTGAAACCTCTCTGCGGACGCATTACCGGATGGCCCGGCGCAGACGTTGCCAGGCACCGAACACAACTCCCGGCCAGGACGACGATCACGAGAACATCGGCAAGCCAGCCTCCCGCTCTGACGCTTCCAGAAGCACGCGTAAGACAAGCAAGATGAGGTGCCGCGGCGCGGATGGCCTCCTTGAAGCGGAGTTCGGAACCACTTAATAGATAGACCTATGTCTATAAAATGGTGTGGTTCCGAGGTATTATGAAGGCAGTGCAGGTGGGAACCACTTTTATCCCGAAGCACCTCCATACAGGATGATCCGAGATCGTCCCTGATAAAGGAAGCCAACACAATGGATAAAATATGGACCCCGGACACCCTCGTCCGGGAACTCGAAACGATGACGCCTGCCCATGCCGTGGATGTGACGGGGAGCATTGACCCGCGCAGATGTTCGACTCCCCTCATTGACCGAATCCTGATCGATGGCGAGGTCATCGAACTGTCTCTGGTCGGCGGTCGCTATGGCGCGGGCAAGGTGCGCGTCTCCACAAAACGCCAGCGCACAGGCAAGGAGGCCAACCCGGACGGCTTCAGCGAGAGCGACCAGGTCAGGCGCATCATCAACCACTTCGTGTCCCTGCGCCAGAGTTTCCGCATCTTCACCGACTGCGGGTTGAGCGGCAGCCTCCCGCCCAACGACCCGTACCTGATGAAGAAAATGTGGACCAAGAAAGCCGCCATGTACGGACGCATCTTCGACAAAGTGTTCCTGTCCGAGTTCGCCGCCGAGAAGTTCACGAAACTGCAGTTGCTCGAACTCAAGGCGTACCGGGACGCCCGTGTCAAGAAAATCCTCGCGGGCAAGCTGGGCGTTGAGGAAGAACCGGTCGAGCCTGAGGACCCGGAGGCCGAAACCGAGAAGCTGATCCTCCGGGGGCGGCCCCGGATCACCCTCGACTACCGACCGGGCCTGACCCTGCTGATGCAGTCACTGGACGAGATTCACACCGTTGCCGTCACGGACCTGTCGCGCCTGTGCCGCTCCCAGGTCCTGGCGGCGGAACTGGCTGAACAGTTCATCGAGCACAAGGTCAAGCTGGAGGGCCTCGTCGAGACGATCAAGTTCTTCAACAGCACCGAGTTCGGCGACGAGATCGCCAAGGTGGTCCTGTCCATGCTGGCCGAGCAGAAACTCCAGGAGGTGTGTCTGCACTCCCTGCGCGGCCTGTACGCGATGCTGGAGTCGGGCAGGCCCCACGGCACGCCGCCGCACTGGATGACGAAGGACGAGAACGGCAAGGCCGTCCTGAGGCCCGGAACCGCCGAGACCGTCAAGGAGATCGTGGAGATGTACCTCTCGTCGGACGACGTGTCGGCTAATATGATCCGCAACTCGCTGCGCGAACGCGGCGTCAAAATGCCATCGGGCCGCGAGTACGGCACCCACACCATCTATCACCTCCTGAAGAATCCCGCCCTGATGGGCGTACAGAAGAACTTCGGCATCTCCTGGCACATTTACCCCGCCTTGGTGACCCCAGAGCAGTTTGAGTTGATCCAGATCAAGGTGACGCGCAGGCGCAGCTACCGGTACACCAACAACAGCGTCAAGGAGAAGGATGGCTACCTGATGACCTCGCTGGTCAGGTGCCACTGCGGGACGGCCATCATCCACGCCGTGACGGGCAGGCGTGTCCACCACTACCGCTGTCGGCGCAAGAACGAGAGCGGAGCGTCGGACCACGGCGCGATTTACCACGATTCGCTGAACGACTTCGTGAACGGCCTGATGTCCGCACACCCGCTGGTCGTGCTGGGGTCTTTCAAGAATGACGCCAAGTACACCGAACTGAAGGCGCAGATCAAGCATCTGGAGCAGCAGGCGGCGGAACTGAAGGTCCAGCAGCGTATGGCGCACGAGGCAGCAAGGAACCGGGCGGTCGAACAACTGGCCCTCTCCAACATCGACGACAGCAACCCCATGTTCTCGGCGACGGTCGACACGCTGACGAAGGCGTTCCTCGTAGACAAGAACGAGCACGCCCAGCACATCGAGGACACGCTGACGAAGCTGCGCTTGAAGCTGAACGCACTTGTGCCTGCGGACAAATTTCTGACGATTGAGGAGCGAGTCCGATGCTGGAACAGCTTGAGCAACACCGAGAAGAACACGATCCTGTTGTTGCTCTTCGAGAAGTTTCAACTGCGAAAAGCTGACGGTCAGCAGTTCCTGGAAGTGCGTCTGAACAACTCGACGCGCACGATCATGCCGCCCATCCCGCTGATCCTGCCCGAGGGACGGGTCCGAAACCGGACGTGTCTGCTGCCGACGGTGGAGGAGTGGCTACTCGGCTTCACGAGCGTAGAGGAACAGGCGTAGGCCCTGAAAGGCCCGCACGTGCCGCTCCTCGCTGGAATTATCGGCCATGACCGAGAGGTTGCGGGCCACGAGGTCCCGGTTCCGGTTCAGGACGGGGTGGCACTGGTCCTCGGGCGCGTCCTGTATCAGACGGGCGAGGCGAAGGTAGTCGTCGCGTGTCGGGTTCTCGGTGAAGATGCTCATGTGATTCTGGGCTGCCTGCTCCTTCATGGCGTCGATGCTGGTGATGTTCGGCATGGAGCCTCTCAGTCCATTGTACCCTAAACTCACGTCGGCCAGCACCGGGAGGTCCTGGCCGATGCGTCCCCCTGCTGCCGCGCCAGCCAGTTCCGCTTCTGCGCCTCGATAATGGCCGTCGCGTGCCGCTCACGCTCCTCCCGGTGCCGCTGGACCCGCCCCGCCGCTCTGCCCAGAGTCCCCTTCTCCAGCGCGATCTGGTCTAACACCGCGACGGGCACGTCCACGGCACACCATTGGCCGTCGTCGGCGTGGGCCAGGCCGTGGCCTTCCAGCTTTTTGAGGGCGAGCCTGACCGTGGGCGGCGTCTTACCCGTGCGCGCCGCGATCTCCGCCTCCGTCAGCCCCGGAGTCGCCTGCAATATCGTCCAGCAGGCCAAGGCCGATTTGCCCAGCCCTTGGCTGTGCCAAACGTCGTGGACTTCCGAGTCCCGTACACTAGTCCCTACAGGGGTGTAGGCTTCGCCTACTGTACGGGTTTGAGGCTGCGTTCCCCCGCTGACAGGGGAAGGGCCGACGAGGGCCTGGTCAATGACAATGGCCTCTGCGAGGACGTGAACCGCGAGGGAGTAGCGGGCACTGCCTGCCGCCTTGTCCTGACTCTCCGGGTGCACCAACCCCGCGTGGACCAACCGAGACAGGGCCGCGCACGCCGTCTCCTTGTTGACGCTCGCCAACTCCGCCACCTCGCGGACGCTCGCCCGGAACTTGGCCCCGCCGTCCATCCGCATCCGCTCACACAGGGCCAAGTAGACTGCCCGGTCGGTGTTGCCCGTCCTGCCAGGCCAGGGGCGGGCCTCGCCCCAGCCCCGGAAGGCCGACGAGTGCGGAGAGCCTGGCCTGCGGCTCACCCAGCCAGACCCGCCATGGGACGGCACCTGCTTGGCGCGGGCCTTGTCCAGCACCGACTTCCGAAAGTGATTCTCGCCCACCTTCACGAAGTGGGGCGGCGGGAACAGGGAAAAGAGGTGCATGATCTCGGCGTCGCCGTACCCGACGCCGATCAGCGACAGGCAGACGGCGAACTCGGCCTCGCTGTTGGAGGCGTAGCCCGTGGCGTCCTGCTCCACGAGCACCCGGTTCGCCACGACGGGCAACTCGTGCAGCTTGCCCCTGGCCCTGCGGCGGCCCACCGTCTCCAGGCCCAGGCCCAGGGCGGCGAGCCTGCCGAGCGACACCAGGGGCGGCTGCGAACCGTCGCGCTTGAGCCACTCGTACACCATGCCCGAAGGGTGGACGCTCGGCGGGGCCACCGCGTACTTGCGGTTGCCCAGAATGTCCACGCTGCCCGCCTTACCGTTCGCCACCTCCCCCTCCTCACACCGGAGCCAGTATTGCCCTCCGTCCACGCCGTTCCGTTTCCAGGCCGAGATGCCTTCCGCCTCCAGGCCGCCGCCGACCTCCGCGAAGGACTCCTCTGAGTCGCAGTCTAGGCCGAATAAGTTCCCGGACGTCCTGCCCATCATGACGGCGATGTTGCTGTCCCTGACCAGCCCTGGCAGGCTGGGCCTGTGCAGGCGCGTGGTGAAGAGGACGGCGTGGGAGCCGTAGGGGTCCTTGCTGGCCTGGATAACCGGGAACACGTTTAGGCCAGCGTCGTAGAGGTCCACGGCCTCGCGCATGGAGTTGTCCCACTCATCGGCGGAAGCCTGCGGGGAAGGGGCCGAGTTAGATGGCTCTGTGATCAAGGGTCCGGGTTGGGCGTCGGCGTGGCGGTCGGGGATGCGGCGTGTGGACCTCCGGGGGCCAGGATGTGTATTCATGGCCCATAATAGTGCCGACCGGGTCGACATGTCGAAAAATAGTTGCCCCTTTTTTCGATGCCCTTTTTTATTGTCCTTGACCAATCAGGCGTGGCAGATCGTACGCCTTACGGCTCGGCACAGTTTGGCTCTATGGGGTATCATGGAGGCATGAATCTGAGTCCAGATACACGCGAGGTCATGGAGCGGGTCGAGCATCTGACCGGGAAGCCCGTCGAACTCGTCCCCAAACCTGACCTCCCAACTCTGGCGAAGGTCACGGCGGCTCAAGGTAGTATCCCTGCCCACATCATCGCCTACAGGCCGAACGCTCCCGGTGTGGACTACCATATCGCCTACCAGTGCGGGTTCGTCATCAGGCTCTACGAGACGCCGCCCGCCGCCCGCTTCGGCTTCGCGGACACGGAAACGGGGCGCGCCGAGGTGCGGAAACTCCTGTCCGGGCCGAACGGTACGCTAAAGCGGTATAACCTTCCCGAAGCCGCCGAACGTGAGGTGAACGGTCAGGTACTCGGCGGCCTCATGACGCAGCTTCGGTCCGTGCCCATCGGGATGCGGATCGACGCCTGGCTGTGGGAGGACCATCCGGGCCTCCGGCCCGCCCAGAGCGAGTCCCTGGCCTCGCAGCAGGCCACCAACGCACTGGCCCTCGGGCCGAACATCCGGGAAATGATGCCGTCCACCCTGTTCGCGGCCAACGCCGCGATGAACGCGGCCTACGCGCTCTTCACCGACCGCCTCATCGCCACGCGGCTATACAGCATCCCATACGGTGCCATCGGCATCATCGACCGAGGGCAGGCCCTGCTCGACGTCTGGGACCGCACCCCTGCGGACGCGGCTCACGACCGAGACCTGGTGGACGCCTGGGGCGACGACCTGGGGCTGACCGACTGGTATCAGTGGGTACCGACCGGGTGAGGGACGGAAGGGCTGAAGGTACTCCGCCCGCTGACGACGAGACGAACACGGAACAGACACATGGAACAGCCAATCGGATTCACTATAGCCGTCCGCGACTTCGACCTGCACTTGCTCCCGGAGGACAGTCGTGAGCCTGGCACGGAGCGGTTCGGCCAGGCAGTGGCGGCGCACTTCAAAGCGCAGTTCGCGCCCGTGCAGGGGCAAACGCTGGTGATCGTGGACACCGACCAGATACGGGTGTCGTGGGTGCCCGAGGGCGCGGCGTCCGACCCGATGGGCTTCGCCCTCTCGCTGCTGCGCGACGGGCGGCTGGGCGAGGCAGTCCCGCTCCTGAAGGTGCTGCTGTCGGCGCGGCCCGATGACGCGCAGATACTCTACAACCTCGGCATGGCCGAGAGCGAGATGGATGACCTCGCGCCTGCCCTCCTCCACCTGAGCCGTGCCGTGGAGTACGACCCGACGAACGTCAACGCGCTCGTCGCCCTGGCCCTGGCCCAGCACCGGGACGGGCGGGACGAAGAGGCCGCCCGGAACCTGCAGCGGGCCGTGGCGCGGGACCCGCAGAACGGGGACGCGCACCGCAACCTGGCGGCTCTCCTCGGCAACCAGGGCCGCCTCCAGGACGCCCTGCCGCACTTCCGCGAGGCGGCGCGGCTGCTGCCTGACGACCCGAAGGCGGTGTTTGGTCTGGCCCAAGCTCTGGCGCAGTCGGAGGACGAGGCAGAAACCCGTGAGGCGGACCAGCTTCATCGGCGGGTGATCGGGCTGGATTCGGACGGCCCGCTGGGGGAGATGGCGCGGACGGCGCGCAGGGAGTATGCGGAACGAAAGTTCCGTGGCGTGCCCGGTCTGCGGATGGACGCGGTGATGTACTGCCTGGCCGCCCTAGAGCGGTTCGCCGACATGACCGGGCCGCAGGTGCAGGCCATCGCGTTCGAGGCCGCCCTGCTTGGGCAGAAGGGGTTTTCGGTGAACGACCCGACCTCGCGGTACACGCTGCGCTCGCTGCCAGGCACCTTCAGCGGCCTGGGCATGGTCTGCCTGATGTACGTCGGGTTCCAGCGGATCAAGCCTGGCACGGACGTCGGCTTCGACTTGTCTCAGGAGTATGCGGCGGCTCAGCAGTTGTTGCCGTCGGTTAAGCCGTCGCAGTAGGCCAGAAGCACGGCGGTGTGTAAGTAAGACCGGTAAGCGGCCCCGCACGGGCAAGCAGGACCCGCGTGGGGGATTATCTGAGCGTCGAGATATGCCTGTTTCGTCACGAGTCCGATGCCCCGCCAGTACCTGAGGTCGTCACAAGACTGATGACCTGTTCGCGCAAAGGGAGTTGACAGCCAGAACGCTAAAAGGGTATCATGAAGTGCTGGCAGAGTAAATCTGGCGGTTTTGCGGCTGGAATTAGGCACCCGTAGCTCAGTGGATAGAGCATCTGTCTTCGGAACAGAGGGCCGGGCGTTCAAATCGCTCCGGGTGCGCTGGATTTTGCCGCAAGTTTTTGTCAAAACGATCTTTTTGCGACCTGTTCGCCGACCCCGGCCCAGGTCGCTTTTCTTTGCCGGAATGAATCATCTATGGCTGTTCTGTTAAGCTGTCAATCGCTCACCAAAGCCTACGGCGCGCGGCCGCTGTTCCACGACATCTCGCTCGGCGTGGGCGAGAACGAGCGCATGGGCCTGATCGGACCCAACGGCGCGGGCAAGTCTACCCTCCTGCGGATCTTCGCCGGGGAGGAGACGCCGGACAGCGGAGTCGTCTCGCCCCGGCGCGGCCTGCGGACCGCCTACATCGCCCAGGAGGACCTGTTCCCGCCCGGAGCGACCGTAGAGAGTGTCCTGGCCGACGCGCTGGCGGGCGAGCCGTTGGACGAGACCGAGCGCGAGGTGCGGATCGAGGTGGCCCTGGGCCGCGTCGGCTTCGCGCGGCGGGATCAGGCGGTCCAAACGCTGTCCGGCGGCTGGAAAAAGCGACTCTCCCTGGCCCGCGCGCTGGTCCGCGAGGCCGAGCTGCTGCTGATAGACGAGCCGACGAACCACCTGGATTTGGAGGGCGTCCTGTGGCTGGAAGGCTTGTTGAAAGAGGCGTCCTTTGCCTTCATCCTGATCAGCCACGACCGCGTCTTCCTGGAGAACGTCACCACGCGCATCGTCGAACTGCACCCGCAGTACGCCGATGGCTTCCTGAGCGTCAACGGCACCTACAGCGACTTCCTGGTGCAGCGCGAGGAGTACCTTGGTGCGCAGGCGAACCGGCAGTCCGCCCTGGCGACTCAGGTGAAGCGCGAGATCGAGTGGCTCCAGCGCGGGGCGCAGGCGCGGTCCACGAAAGCGCAGGGGCGCATCAACCAGGCCGGGCAGATGATTGACGAGCTGGCCGAGTTGAAGTTCCGCAACAACCAGACCCGCACGGCGGGCATCGAGTTCAGCGCCTCGGGCCGCCAGACGCGCGAGCTTCTGGTCGGCAAGGACCTGACGAAGCGCCTGGGGGACAAGACCCTTTTCGAGCGCCTGAGCCTGACCCTCGCCCCCGGCACCCGCTTGGGCCTGCTGGGGCCGAACGGCAGCGGCAAGACGACGCTCATCAAGCTATTGACGGGGGAATTGACGCCGGACGCGGGGACGGTCAAGCGGGCCGACGGCCTGCGCGTCGTGCTGTTCGACCAGAACCGGGCGCAGCTCGACAAGAGCCAGACCCTGCGGGACGCCCTCAGCCCCAACAGCGACACGGTGGTCTACCGGGGGAACCCGATGCACGTTTCGGGCTGGGCCAAGCGGTTCCTGTTCCAGACCGAGCAGTTGCCGACTCCCATCCGTTACCTGTCCGGCGGCGAGCAGGCCCGCATCCTGATCGCCCAACTGATGCTCCAGCCCGCCGACGTGCTCATCCTCGACGAGCCGACCAATGACCTGGACATCCCCACCCTGGAAGTTCTGGAAGACAGCCTGCTTTCCTTCCCCGGCGCGCTTGTCCTGGTGACCCACGACCGCTACCTGCTGGAAAGCGTCCCCACCGACCTGCTCGCGCTGGACGGGCGGGGCGGCGCGCGCCACTTCGCCAGCCTGGACCAGTGGC
>CAXTWM010000003.1:0-24820 GCA_964247915.1 uncultured Armatimonadales bacterium
GCCCCGCTGCCCACGATTCTATCCGTGTCAATGTGGCACAAAGTTCGTTTTCTGCATCCTGGCATGACGCCAAGGCAGGCAATGAACGCGGGGCCATTTGTTCCCATGACGCCCAGGAGTGGAAAGCATGGGAACTGGTGTACCCTTCTCTACACCGGATCGCTGACGCTCGCGGAAACCAAGAAACTGAACGGGAAGGTGATCGCCGTAGACGTGCAGGTGGTCATGCATCCGGGACCGGTGAGCGTCTCTAATCCTGCCAAGGGTTCGATAAACCCCACCATGCCTGGGGAAAGCATCGCAACGGTTTCTGCTCCCTACATCAGCGACGGCGGTGCTATCCATCTCGATTAGCGGTCTGATGAGCTATCTTCGCCACTTCGGGTACAATGGGCGCATGGATTCGACCTTTACCGTCCATGCGCTCGCTTCCGGCTCTTCGGGCAACGCCACCCTCGTTCGCGCGGGCGAGGTGTCTATCCTAATAGACGCCGGGATCGGGATGCGGAAGCTAGTCAGCGCCCTGGCGAAGCAGGGGCTGAAGCCCGAAGACCTCAGCGGCGCGGTCATCACGCACGAGCATTCGGATCACGTCCAGAGCGCCCACGCGCTGTCCAAGCGGCACGGCGTCCCCCTCGTCGCCAGTGAGCGGACGCTGACGGCGTTCTACCGGCGCAAGACGCAGTCGCCGCACCTGATCCTGCCTGTCGGGGATCGGTGGCGGGTAGGGAATTTAGAAATCGAGACGTTCCCCGTGCCGCACGACGCCGCCGACCCCGTGGGCGTCAACGTCGTCCACGCCCCGAGCGGCCAGAAGGTCAGTCATCTGACGGACTTGGGCCACGTCACCGAGACGATCCGCCGGGCGATTAGAGGCGCGCACCTGCTCGTCCTGGAAGCCAACCACGACGTCCACCGGCTGCGCGGGGGCGACTACCCCGGCCACCTCAAAGCCCGCATCCTCGCGGACACCGGGCACCTGTCCAACGAGGCCGCCGCCCACCTGCTCTGCGAGCACGCGCTGAACCACGGGCCGCACACGGTCTGGCTGGCGCACCTCTCCAAAGAAAACAATACCCCCAAGCTCGCGCTGGGCTACGCCAAAGCCACCGTCGCCGTCGAAACGAATTGCCCCGTCGTCTTTGATGTCGCCAAGCGCGACGCGCCCTCCGCGTTGTGGACGCCGGGCCGTTCCTCCCTGCAACTCAGTTTGTTTTAAAACCTCCAAACAAAGGAAGGAAAGCGGACGGTCGTTCGCGTATTTTGTCCTGTTCGCAATCATCACACAACTGAGGGAGAACGGTCATGGAAATCGAAGACCTCGAGCGCGAGATCATCAAAGTCACCAAGCTGGGCGGGACCGCCCGCGTCCCCGAAGAGATGGTAATGGAGTCGATGGACTGCTCCGATGAGACGGAGTGCCGGCGGCTGATGGAGGACTGGATCGCCTGCATGTGCGAGGAGTACCACCTGACGCGCGATCAGGACAAGGACATGCTGGGGCAGACGGAACTGCTCTTTATCCACGTTGACCCCCATCACCACGCCGAGGCATGACGGGAAAGTCTGTGGCAGGAAAAAAGCCTCATGGCGGCGAAACAGGTCTTCAAGACTCTTTCACCGCCGTGAGGTAACTTATCTTGACACCCATCACTTCCGACACGATCCAGTGGGGCATCCTCGGACCCGGCAGCATCTCGCACCAGTTCGCCACGGGCCTCCAGTCCACTCGGGGCGCGAAGCTGCTGGCCGTCGGCTCGCGCTCCCAGGAGAAGGCGGACGCCTTCGCCGACAAGTTCGGCGCCCCCCACCGCCACGCCAGCTACGAGGCGCTGGCCGCCGACCCGGACGTTCACGTCATCTACATCGCCACCCCCCACCCGCAGCACAGAGACGCCGCCCTGCTCTGCCTGGAACACGGCAAGGCCGTCCTGTGCGAGAAGCCGTTCACCGTCAACGCCCGCGAGGCCGAGGAGGTCATCGCATCGGCCCGCGCGAAAGACCTGTTCGTCATGGAGGCCATGTGGTCCCGCTTCTTCCCCGCCATGGCCCACGTCCGCAAATTAGTGGCCGAGGGCGCCATCGGCGAGGCGCGGATGCTCCAGGCCGACTTCGGCTTCCGGGCGGGCGTGGACCCCAACAGCCGCCTGTTCAACCTCGCCTACGCGGGCGGCGGGCTGCTGGACGTCGGCGTGTACCCCATTTCCCTCGCCTCCATGCTCTTCGGCACTCCGACGGACATCACCGGCGTCGCGCAGATCGGTGAGACGGGCGTGGACGAGCAGGCCGCCATTTCCCTCAAATACTCCGGCGGTCAGATCGCCGCGCTGACCACCGGCGTCCGCATCAACACCCCGCAGGCGGCTCACGTTTTGGGCACGGACGGCTCGATCACCATTCACGCCCCCTGGTGGAAGGCGTCAAAGCTCACGCTCAACGCCGGGGGCAAGAGCGAGGAGCTTGACCTGCCGTTTGAGGGCCAGGGCATGAACTACGAGGCTGAGGAAGTCGGCAACTGCCTGCGCGCGGGCAGGAACGAGAGCGACATCCTGCCGCTAAGCGAGTCTTTGGCGATCATGCAGACGACGGACGCCCTGCGCGCGCAGTGGGGCCTGCGCTACCCGATGGAGTAGACTCCCATGACCGTTTCCACGCTGACAAAGCCCGCCGTCTACACGGCGGCGGACCTGGAGCGCCTTTCAGATGAAGGCCATCGTTACGAGTTGATCCGAGGAGAACTCCGCCCCATGTCGCCCAGCGGTGGACCACACGGGGACGCGACAAGCCGCGTTTCCTTTTACGTCAACGGGGTCGTCTAGGGTGATGATCTGGGCAAGACATTCGCCGCCGAAACCGGCTTCTTCGTGGAGCGCGACCCGGATACAGTCAAGGCCCCGGACTTCGCGTTTGTCGGCTATGAGCGGCTGCCGGACCCTCTGCCGGAAGGCTACGTTCCCCTCGTGCCGGACCTGGCGGTGGAGACGCGCTCCCCTCATGACACGGCGCGCGAGGTCGCGGAGAAAGTGGAAGAATGGCTGGCGGCGGGGGTGCGGCTGGTCTGGGTCATTGAACCCAAGAAGCGAACGATCACGACTCACCGCGCGGGCCGTCCGCCGCAGGTCCTGACTGTGAATGATACGCTGGATGGGGAGGACGTGCTGCCAGGTCTGGACGTGTCCGTGGCGCGCATTTTCCCGTCGCAAAGAACTTCAAGCTAGGAGACATTGCACCGTGGCAGAAGAACAAAAGACATTCGCGCCGTCCGCCGAATTCACGGCGCAGGCGAACTTGGGCGACCCCGGCGTCTATGACGAGGCGGCGGCGGACCCAGAGGGGTGGTGGGCCAAGCAGGCCGGGACGCTGCTGGACTGGACGAAGCCCTGGGAGACCGTCTGCGAGTGGAACCCGCCCCACGCCAAATGGTTCGTGGGCGGGCAGCTCAACGTCGCCGCGAACTGCCTGGACCGGCACCTGACGAACGGGCGGCGCAACAAGGCGGCCCTGATTTTTGAAGGTGAGCCGGGCGACACGCGTGTGCTGACCTACCACGACCTGCACCGCGAGGTCTGCAAGCTGGCGAACGTCCTGGAAGCGCAGGGGATCGGGAAGGGCGACCGGGTGACGATTTACCTGCCCGCCGTCCCCGAGGCCGTCATTTCCATGCTGGCCTGCGCGCGCATCGGGGCCGTCCATACGGTCGTCTTCGGCGGCTTTTCTGCCGACTCGCTGGCCGAGCGCATCAGCGATAGCCAGTCGCGGCTGCTCATCACGGCGGACGGCGGCTGGCGGCGCGGCAATCCCGTCCAGCTCAAAGACCTGGCGGACAAGGCGCTGGAAGGGGAAACGACGATTGAAAAGGTCATCGTCGTCAACCGCACCGAGGATGCCAAGCAGGTTTCGATGAAGCCGGGCCGGGACTTTTGGTGGCATCGGCTGATGGAAGAGGCCCCAATCAAGCATCAGGCGCCGCCGATGGACGCCGAGGACCCGCTGTATATCCTTTACACGTCCGGCTCCACGGGCAAGCCCAAAGGCATCCTGCACACGTCCGGCGGCTATCTGACCGGCGTGACCGCGACGACCAAGTACATCTTTGACCTCAAAGACGACGACGTCTACTGGTGTACCGCCGACGTCGGCTGGGTGACGGGGCATTCCTACGTCGTTTACGGTCCGCTCGCCAATGGCGCGACCGTGTTCCTTTATGAAGGCGCCCCGGACTGGCCCCAGCGCGACCGCTTCTGGTCTTTGATTGAGAAGTACGGCATCACGATCCTCTACACCGCCCCGACCGCTATCCGGGCCTTTATGAAGTGGGGGACGGAGTGGCCCGCCCAGCACGACCTGTCCTCGCTGCGCGTGCTCGGCTCGGTCGGCGAGCCGATCAACCCGGAAGCCTGGCTGTGGTACAACGAGCACATCGGCGGGGGCCGCTGTCCCATCGTGGATACCTGGTGGCAGACCGAAACCGGGGCCATCATGGTCACGCCCCTGCCCGGCATTTCGACCACCAAACCCGCATCCGCCTCCCGCCCCTTCCCCGGCATCAGCGCCGAGGTCGTGGACGAGACCGGGGAGCCGCTGCCGCGCGGCACGGACCAGACCGGAATCCTAGTCATCACCCAGCCCTGGCCGTCCATGCTCCGCACGCTCTGGCGCGACGACGCCCGCTATCAGAGCGTCTACTGGAGCAAGTTCGCCGACAAAGGCTACTACTTCCCCGGCGACGGCGCGCGCCGCGACGAGGAGGGCGATTACTGGCTGCTGGGCCGCGTGGACGACATCATGCTGGTCGCGGGCCACAACATCAGCACGATGGAGGTCGAATCGGCTTTGGTAGATCACCCCTCCGTCGCCGAAGCCGCCGTCATCGGGCGGACCCACGAGATCAAGGGCCAGGCCATCGCCGCCTTCGTCACCCTGAAGGAGAGCGCCCCGCACACCTCGGAACTCGCCGGCCAGCTCAAAGACCACGTCGCCAAAAAGATCGGGGCCATCTCCCGCCCAGACGACATCCTGTTCACCGCCGAGCTGCCCAAGACTCGTTCGGGGAAGATCATGCGCCGCCTCCTCCGCGACATCGCCGAAGGCCGCGCCCTGGGCGACACCACGACGCTGGCCGACCCCACCGTCGTCGCCGGCCTCAAAGAAAAGTATTCGGAGGAGGGATAACCAACTATGACTGTCGTTCTTGAACTGCCGCCCGAGATGGAGTCGAAGATGCGGGAAGTCGCGCAAGCAGAGGGATTGGATGTACCCGCGCTCGTGCGTGAAACGATGGCGGCTCGCCTGCGCCAGTATGACCCGTCCCGCTTCTTGACCGAGGCGGAGCTGCTCGCCCGAATCAATCGAGGTTTTCCTGAAGCCTTTTGGAACCGCTATCGTCAGCTCATCGCGAAACGTCGGGCGGAGACCATGACAGATGAGGAGCAGCAGGAGGCAATCGGCATGTCGGATCATCTGGAGGCGTGGAACGTCGAGCGCCTCCGATACTTAATCAAACTGGCCGAGATGCGGCACACGACAGTTGACGCGCTGATGCAGGAACTGGGCATACACCCGACGCGGGTCGATTAGCCCGTGGTAAACATCAAAACCCGGCGAGCGGTTGAGGAGCGAGCCAAAGGTCGGTGTGAATACTGCCAGAGTCCGAGGAGCCACACCCCGGACGACTTCAGCGTGGAACACATCGTGCCCCGGAGCCGCGCGGGGACTGACGACTTGGACAACCTGGCCTGGTCCTGTCAAGCCTGTAACAACCGAAAGCACACCGCGATACAGGCCACCGACCCGCAGACAGGCAACCCTGCCCCGCTTTATCATCCTCGCCTTCATTCGTGGGGTGAACACTTCCGGTGGAGCGATGACTGGCTCACCCTCATCGGCCAAACCTCGACAGGAAGAGCGACTATCGCACGGCTGGATCTAAACCGCGACAATGTTGTGGGCCTGCGCGAAGTCCTGGTGCCAGCGGGGATACATCCGCCACCGGACGATTGACCGTGATATGAGGCCGAACCATGACCGAGTTGACTTTCCTAGTGGCAGAAAACCCCGAGGGCGGCTACACCGCCCGCGCGCTGGGCCAATCCATCTTCACGGAAGCGGACACACTAGACCAACTGCGCGCGAACATCCGCGAGGTCATGGAATGCCACTACGATGAGGGCCAGGCTCCCGGTGTCCTGCGCCTGCACATGGTCCGTGACGAGGTGCTGGCTGTATGAAGATACTGAGTGATCTATGGGGGCATTATATGACCCGAACAGACTACTCATGCCTACTTTGTATTTCGATGCCTTCATGTTGCCTAATAGGCATTATAATGAGTATTAACAAATAATGGCACGTCAATCCCAGCCAGAAATGACCAATCGGCGTGAGCTATTCGACTACCTAGAAGAGCGCATGAACGCCTCCTATCATCAGGTGCTAGGTAATCGTAAGCTAGATAAGGAGAGTACGGCTCTTAAAACCTATCTTTTAGAGAATACATGGAATCCTCAGAAGCTAGATACGAATGAGGTTTCTTACCTAACGTCTACGCTATCTATATCACCATCTGTGTCACCCAAACGGCGTTCAACTGGGACGCCACGAATTGTGGAAACCGATGAGAAAGGCTTTTATACAGTCACCTGGCCCGAGGCTGGGAACGTACCCCGGCTTTACCTAGACACAGTGAGCGACCCGGCCCGTCGTTTTTGGGTAGGCTATTCTCTTTCCGACGCGACTGAAATAGATGGGGTTCTTGACAAACTAGCGAACTCACAGGCGTCGTTTGATCGCGTTTGGCTGTGGCCGCATTTGTTGACAGAAACACAGGCATTGGGCGACTTCCGAGGGGTAGGCATCGAGTATGATTATCGACGCTTCGACCTTCACAACAAAGAATCTGACTCGCAAGATTACCTCAGTATTCAACTTTGGGGAGGGGTGGAAACTAAAGAGATCATTGATGCGATTGCTGCGAACCCGAAGTTTCAACGGAAGCTGGTAATTTCAAAGGTTCGCATGAAATACCACGATGCAAGTGACTATGATCGGTTCGTAGTAGAAGACCTTAAATATAATGGCAAATTAACTACAAAAGGAACTTCGTTTAGCACACACCAATATCTAATCAAGCGCCTTCGGGATACTTATGCCAGCAAGATCACCCAAATTGAGAAAAACCACACCAATTATGACAGCAGTTTCTCCGGCAGTGGCTTCCGGGAGCCAATTTTATTCGACTTTAGCCAGAACCCAATTGGAGATATTGACCGCTTTTGTGAAGTGGTATTCTCAGGCTATCAGCCCTTTCGCTTATGGGGTGTTCCAGAGTTGACGCCCTATGGTCAAGAGGGTAGAACCGTTTCTGCGGTAGACTTGCATACTGGCTCACGTCTCTACTTTGAAGTCTATTCAGACACCGTTCTCATGGGTCTTTATGAGGGAACTTGTGGTAACACGGCTGCCCGCTTCTTTACTAACATCCAGCAGACTTTCAGCAGACTGATTACGGCGCAGGATTCAAATGGACTCGACATCTTTTAACCTTTTGCTGCTAAACTTATTTATTGGTTTAGTCCGCAATCATAAGTTTTATCGCCCATTTTCAGATCAAATAGCTCAATCGAATTATCAGATCTTTGGGATTGAGCGGACTTTCAAATGTGGCGTTAGAGACGTAACTCCAGAGATTATGGCTTGCTCAGAGGAGCACCAACATACTATTATGTGGGAAGTTACCTCTCTGGGTGGTTTGAACACAGCAAAACAGAACCAAATACAATGGTATTTAAGGATCACTGCTGACGACCTTATCAATTCCGCAGGTGTACCTGTGCCTAGTAGTCAATCTCACAGCCTTTGGGTGGTTGTAACTCCTGATGCTGCTGGTGCATACGAGCCGATTCTTGATTGGCAGAGGGATTGTGGCTTGATGCTAAGTTCCTTCAGTGCGGATGCTGCTGGCTACTCTCTTAACTATTGCGGAGGAGACATATCAGATGGCAGCCTGAACCAACTCTTTCAGAACTCGTTGCGAACGCCGCGCATTTATGGGGGCTATGTAACAGTTGACACCAGTAATCTTGGAGAGACTGCACTAGCTAAGTCTGTTGTGGCTCAATTTGTTTCATTAGTGGTTAAAGGTGAACTCAATATCGTACCCGAAGCCATCGCGAAGCGCCTTATTCCAGAATGGTCTTCATACCCCGTCGATAAGCGGGTATCAGTAATTACTGGGGTGAAAAGAGTGTTGCGGAGGTTCAGCAACAAAGCTTACACAGAGAACATGCTTTCTTGGAGCGACATTCCTAATCCTCACTTTGCTATCACTCTACCTGTGGATAAAGAGATTGCGGCTTCCAAAGCAAAACTTTACCGAGCGGCGGCTCGCTATCAGGCTGAGGTTTTAGGTGGTGTTGTTCAACTAGACCTAGACCTGTAGGGTAAAATGATTAAGTGATAATAACAAAGCTACTCAATGAACCAGGAGAACACAAGTGAAAATCCACGAATATCAGGCGAAGCAACTTTTGAAGCAGTACGGCGTCCCCGTCCCGCAGGGGCAGGTCGCCTCTAACCCCGATGAGGTGCGCGAAGTCGCCAAGACGCTGGGCAAGCGGGTCGTCATCAAGGGGCAGGTGCATAGCGGCGGGCGCGGCAAGGCGGGGGCGGTGAAGCTGGCGGGGGACGCCAACGAGGCGGAGGCCGTGGGGAAGGACCTGATCGGCAAGACGCTGTTCTTCGCGCAGGCGGGGGCCGAGCTGAAGATCAACCGGCTGCTGGTGGAGGAGGCGGTGGACATTGACAAGGAAATCTATGTCGCCGTCACCCAGGACCGGGCGCGGCAGCGGGACGTGCTGATCGTCTCCACCAAGGGCGGCATGGACATCGAGGAGGTCGCCCACGACAACCCCGCCGACATCGCCCGGCTGTACATTGACCCGCTGATCGGCCTGCCCGACTACGCCTGCCGGCAGGTGCTCTTTGACGCCAACTTCGACAAGGCGCTCATCGGCAAGACCATCCCCGTCTTGAAGGCGCTGTACGCCGCCTATGTCGGCACGGACGCGACGCTGGCCGAGATCAACCCGCTGGTCATCACCAAAGATGGGTCGGTCATCGCGGGCGACGCCAAGTGGGACATCGACGAGAACGCCCTGTTCCGGCACCCCGAATTCACGGCCTTCAAGGACGAGTCCGAGACCGACCCCATCGAGAAGGAAGCGCACCGGCGCGGTATCCAGTACGTCCGTCTGGAAGGCGGCGACATCGGCATCATCGGCAACGGCGCGGGGCTGGTGATGACCACGATGGATGAGGTCAAGCGCGCGGGCGGCTCGCCCGCCGACTTCCTGGACATCGGCGGCGGCGCGAAGGCCGAGGCGGTCGCCAGCAGCCTGGAGATCGTCCTGTCCGACCCCAACGTCAAGGGCGTCCTGTTCAACATCTTCGGCGGCATCACGCGCGGCGACGAGGTGGCGAAGGGCATCATCGAGGGCACGAAGAACCTGGACATCAAAGTCCCCATCGTGATCCGCCTGGCCGGGACCCGCGCCGCCGAGGGCGCGGAACTGCTCAAAACGACCAACCTGGTCCCCGCCGACACCATGCAGGCCGCCGCCGAAAAGATCGTCGAGTTGGCCTACGCCAAAGGAGCCTGACAGGTGCGGAACGACTTCCGGCATTGGCGCGGGGACTACTTCGAGCTGAACGCCCCGGAGAGTCTGCTGACAGACAACGCTCTGCTGATGTTGAGCGCGCTGAACAAGGGCGTCCGCATGGAGCGAACGGCAGATGGCCGCCTCATCGCCATGCCGCCGGTCGGCGGGACCATCAGCATCCTCAACGCCCATCTGTCGGCCCGGCTGGGTCAATGGGACGAGGCGGCAGGGCTGGGCATTGCCTTTGCCTCCTGCGTCGGCTTCCACCTCCCGAACTCAGCGGTGCGCTCGCCGGACCTCTCCTGGGTCCGGCGCGACCGCTGGGACGCGCTGACGAAAAAGGAGCGGGAGCGTTACGCGCCCCTCTGCCCGGATTTCGTCGGTGAGATCGTCGGGCCGCCGCTGGAGTTGCCGGAGCTTCAGGAGAAGATGCAAGAGTATATAGACAACGGCGCGCGGTTAGGCTGGCTCCTTGACCCGGAACGCCGCCGCGTCGAAGTTCACCGCCCAGGGCAGGAAGTCGAGATACTGGACAACCCCGCGTCCGTTTCCGGCGAACCCGTGCTGCCCGGCTTCACGCTGGACTTGAAAGGCATCCTCGCGTGACCCCGCCCGCGCTGAAATCTGACCGTTCCGAGAGGCCGGACGCCATCGCGCCGGACGGGGCCGAAATCCGTGTCCTGCTCGACCGCCCGCAGGGGGCGACCCGCCTCAGCCTCGCCGAAGCCCTGGTTAAGCCGGGCGAACGGACGGCCTGCGTCTCCCACAAGACCATTGAGGAATTGTGGTACATCGTGCGCGGCGCGGGCCGCTTTCACCGCTTGACGCCGGACGGCGGCGAGGAGCAGACGGCTAATATCGCGCCCGGCGACGCCCTGCTCATCCCGACCGGCTTCCGGTTCTGGGTGGAGAACACGGGGCCGGACGATCTCGTCTTCCTCTGCTGCGGCACCCCGCCGTGGCCGGGACCGGGCGAGGCGATCGTGTGGGAGGAAGGCCCGCAAAAATCCAATGCCTAAAGGTCTTTGTATTGACGGACCGCAGAGCGTTGCCCTGCGGGAGTATGACGACCCGCCGCTGGCGGAGGATCATCTGCGGATCAAGACGGAGTTTGCCGCGATCAAGCACGGGACGGAATTCCACCTGTTCAGCGGCGAGTCTCCGTTCGGGGGCCGGTACTTCGATCCGACCCTGCGGCTGTTCGTCGAGGACGACAGGGCGAAGAGTCAGGCAAGGACACCCGGCCAGTTCGTCGGCAACATGGCCGTCGGCGTCGTCTCCGAGGTCGGGGCGGCGGTGACACGCTTCCGCACGGGAGACCGAGTTTACTGCTACGGTCCGATCTGTGAAACCCAGACCAAGGCCGAAGCGGACGTACAGCCTTTGACCGCGCCGATGACACCGGAAGACGCCGTCTGCACGGACCCCGCGTTCTACGGTTACGCCGCCGTTCGGGATGCGCGCGTCTGCCTGGGGGATGCCGTGGTCGTGTTCGGGCTGGGCGCCATCGGCCTGCTCCTGGTGCAGATGCTGGCGCGGGCCGGATGCCTCCAAATCATCGCCGTGGACCCGATGGAAAAAAGGCGCGACCTGGCCCGACGGTACGGGGCGGGCCTGACGCTTGACCCGACTCATTGTGACGTAGCAATGGAAATCCGCCGTCATTTAGGTCAGGGTGCGGACATCGCGATGGAAGCCAGCGGCCACTACGGAGGCCTGGCCGGAGCGATCCGGTCCGTGCGGCAGTGCGGCCGCATCCTGACTCTGGGCTACTACAAGGGCAAGGACTCTCACCTGGAGCTTGGGGCGGAATGGCACCACAACCGGCTGGAGATGATTTGCAGCCTGCCCGCCTGGGGCAACCCGCTCCGCGACTATCCGCTTTGGGATGAAGCCCGCCTGTCACAGACGATCACGCAGTTTTTTCTGAACCGGGCGCTGACCTCGGACGGCATTGTAGACCCCATTGCGCCGTTCGCAGACGCCGCCCAGGCATTCCTAGATGTTTACCATGATCCCTCCCAGGCCATCAAGCTAGGGGTAAGATTTTGATCATGCCGATGACATGACAGGGCCGGACGCTCTGGTTGTTCTCTGCTACGGCACCCCGCTCTGGCCGAGTCACGACGAGGCGATAACGTAGAAGGATAGCGCCACATGAGGATCAGTCTATTTTCCGTGGGTCTGCTACTCTCAGTGTCCGCCTCGGCGTCGCTGGCACTGGACAGCTACGGCACCATGACACAACGCAATGTTGCCAAATATCGTCTTGCTGTACAGAAGAATCCGAACGATGCTCAGGCGCAGGAACGGCTGGCCTACTTCCTCTATTGCACTAACTACAAGCAAGTAGGCAATGCAATCCACTGCGATCCTGCACCGCTTGTTGTGCAGGATGAAGCTCTTGGACATCTTGAAAGGGCCATCGCGCTTCAGCCTAACCATTATGATTGGCAAAGCACACTGGGTATGTACCTTAGTAACCGGAGCCGCTACGCCGAGGCGCTCCCACATCTGAAAAATCCTTGCACTTGCTAGGACCTGTCAAACCGTTCAATGTTCGGCAAGGAGGCCCATCGAATCTCATGCAGGTTGCTCAAAGTGCTTTTGGTAGTCATTATGTCCTCGGCAATGTGCTTGTTAAGATAGGGCGACCTAAAGAGGCTGAAACTCAGTATCGTCAAGCATTACAGTTTGATCCCGATGCCGATTGGGTGTTGCTCGGCATGGGCAATTCCCTGAATGGTGAAGGAAAACGGGCGCAAGCACGAGCCACTTGGCAGAAGATCATTACCCTCAACCCCAAGCCGACGTACTACAGCAGAAAGGCCCGGCTGATGCTGTCAAAGTATCCTGAACCCAAATGACCATTGATACCAACTATTTAGCCGACTTTCTTGTTGGCCTGCTGAACACGCCTAGCCCGACGGGGGATCGCCTACACGGAAGCCGCCCTGCGCGAGCTGGGCCTGGAAACGCGGCCGACGGTCAAAGGGGCGCTGGTCGCCACGCTGGAGGGGCGGTCGCAGACGGAGCCGCGCGCCGTCACGGCCCATGTGGACACGCTGGGGGCGATGGTCAAGGAGATCAAGGCGAACGGGCGGCTGGCCCTGACGCAGATCGGTGGGTTTCCGTGGAACGCCATTGAGGGCGAGGGCGTCTCGGTCGCGACGGAAGGGCAGGGGACCTACCGGGGGAGCGTCCAGCTTAACAAGGCGTCGTCGCATGTGCATGGGCCGGCGGTGGGGGAGACGAAGCGCGAGGCGGGGACGCTGGAAGTGCGGATTGATGCCCGGACGAGCAGTGCCCAAGACACGAGGGCGTTGGGCATTGCCGTTGGCGATTTTGTCTATCTGGACCCGCGCGTCGAGGCCGTCAACGGCTTCATCCGCAGCCGGCACCTGGACGACAAGGCCGGTGTGGCGTGTGTCCTGGCCGCCGTCAAGGCGCTCCGTGAGGCGGGCGAGGTGCCTGCCCAGCGGACGACGCTCCACATCAGCAATTATGAGGAGGTCGGGCACGGCGCGGCGGGCGGCTTCCCGCCGGACCTCGTGGAGCTGCTGACCGTGGACATGGCGGCCATCGGGGACGGTCAGGCGTCCGACGAGTTCCACTGCACGCTCTGCGTCAAGGACAGCGGCGGGCCGTACCACATTGACTTCAATCGCAAGCTGCGGCGGCTGGCATCAGAAAACGAAATTGCGCTGAAGACGGACATTTACCCCTACTACGGCTCGGACGGCGAGGCGCTCTGGCGGGCCGGTGCGGATGTCCGCGTTGCCCTGATCGGGCCGGGCGTGGACGCCTCGCACTCGTATGAGCGGACGCACCAGGACGCCCTGAGTGATACCGCCCGACTAATCGGGTACTATCTACTGTCTGACTGAAAGTTACCGACCGACAAGGAGAACATGATGGCTGATACGTTCGAATACAAGATCATCGTCAGCGACTCGGATGACGAGACCGATGAGGACACCCTGAACCAGCACGGCGGGCAGGGCTGGGAACTGGTCAACGCCGTGGCGGACGTCCGCGCCAACGACGAGGCGGACGAGGGCGAGGAGGACGAGAACGTCCCCGTCACCGTCTTCTACTTCAAGCGGCGCAAAGGCTAAACGATGAGCATACTCGTTGACAAGAACACCAAGGTCATCGTGCAGGGCATCACGGGCCGCGAAGGCGAGTTCCACACGACGCAGATGATCGAGTACGGGACCCAGGTCGTCGGCGGCGTCACGCCCGGCAAGGGCGGCATGACGGTTCAGGGGGTCCCCGTCTTCGACACCGTCCGCGCGGCCAAAGACGCGATGGGGGCGGATGCGACCTGCATCTTCGTCCCCGCGCGCGGGGCGGCCGACGGCATCATGGAGGCTGTGGACGCCGGCATTGACTTCATCGTCTGTATCACCGAGGGCATCCCCATCGAGGACGAGATCAAGGCCGTCAACGTCGTCAAATACTCCCAGTCCCGCCTGCTCGGCCCGAACTGCCCCGGCATCCTGACCGTCGGCGGCGCAAAGATCGGCATCATCCCCGCCTCCATGTTCATGCCCGGCCCCGTCGGCATCGTCTCGCGGTCGGGGACGCTGACCTACGAGTCGGTGGACGCCCTGACCCGCGCGGGCCTGGGCCAGACGACGTGCGTGGGCGTCGGCGGCGACCCCATGCCCGGCACGCGCTTCATTGATGTCCTGCCGCTGTTCGAGGCCGACCCCGAAACCAAAGCCGTCGTCATGTGCGGCGAGGTCGGCGGGTCCGACGAGGAGATCGCTGCCGAGTACATCAAGACCATGACCAAGCCAGTCATCGGCTTCATCGCCGGCCTGACCGCCCCGCCCGGCAAGCGCATGGGCCATGCGGGTGCCATCATATCCGGCACCTCCGGCGGGCCGCAGGCCAAAGTGGACGCCCTCAAAGCCGCCGGCGTCCGCGTCGCCGAAACCACGGCGGACATCCCCGGCCTGGTCAAGCAGGCATTAGGCCAATAAGATGCACAGGGGCAGCGAGTCAGATAGGCCGCCGGAACCGCAGGCGATCGTCTGGCCGCTGCCCCCAAATGTTCTTCCCTTTGTCGCACCCGCCGCCGACCCCCACCATCAAGAGGCGGTCGCTTCTTTCCGGTGTTTGAAGGGCAGCATCTTTCTTTTCGTTGGCGGCTGCGTCTTGCCGTTCCTCCTCTTCGCGATTTCTACCCTGGCGCAATGAGTAAGCCCCTCGGTGTCCGCAGGGTTACTTTATTTTCGCTTCCTCTGGCCCTTCTTTTTCCTGTTTGCGGGTTATGATGGCGTCAAGTGCATTCTAATGGCGAAACGGGCACGGGCGGCCCTTCAGTGGCAAGGCTTGTCTATTACCTTGTTGAATGTCCTGTTCACGTTTCTGTCGTGGAACTTGCTCTCACTCTAGCCCTTTTCAGCCTTGAACAGTTTGCTGTGGTGGCGGCTGTAGCCGAAATAGACGAGGAAGCCTATCAGAAGCCAGACGACGAGGCGTATTTGCGTGTCCCCCGGCAGGCCGGAGATGAGGTAGAGGCAGGCCAGGATGCCCGCGACCGGGACGAACGGGACGCCGGGGCAGCGGAAGGGGCGTGCGAGTTCCGGCTGGGTGCGGCGCAGGTACAGCACCCCGGCGCAGACGAGGATGAAGGCGAACAGGGTGCCGATGCTGACCAGTTCGCCGAGCAGGGCCAGCGGGACGAAGGCGGCGACGAGGCCGACCAGGATGCCGAGCAGCCAGGTGGCGGCCACGGGCGTCTGGAAGCGCGGGTGCAGGCGGCTGAACACGGGGGGCAGCAACCCGTCGCACGCCATCGTGAAGAAGATGCGCGTCTGGCCGTACATCAGGACCAGCATGACCGAACTCAGGCCGGCGATGACGCCGATTTTGACGACCTCGATCAGCCACGGC
Source organism: uncultured Armatimonadales bacterium (assembly GCA_964247915.1). Classification (GTDB taxonomy): domain Bacteria; phylum Armatimonadota; class Armatimonadia; order Armatimonadales; family Capsulimonadaceae; genus JANXMY01. Next base: position 15,564 of record CAXTWM010000003.1, read on the forward strand.
AGCCCGATCGCGCCCACGCCGACCGCGATGGGGTCGGGCACGTTGAGCGTCTTGAACGGGACCAGCCCCGTCAAGACGCCCGAAACGGCGATGTAAAGCAGGGTGCAGACGAAGAGGGAGCCGAGGATGCCGACGGGCATGTCCTTCTGCGGGTTCTTCGCCTCCTGCGCCGCCGTCGAAACCGCGTCGAACCCGATGTAGGCGAAGAAGATCACGCCCGCGCCGCGCAGGACGCCGCTCCACCCGAACTGCCCGAATTGCCCCGTGTTGGCCGGCAGGAACGGGTGCCAGTTGGCGGGGTGCAGGTGACTCACGCCGAAGGCGAGGAACAAGGCGATCACGCACAGCTTGATCGCGACCATCCCTGCGTTGAGGTTGGTGGACTCCTTGACCCCGGACGCCAGCAGGGCAGTCACGGCCAGCACGCCGATCAGCGCGACGGGGTTGAATCCGTGCGTCGCGGGCAGAGTCAGCCCCAGGTCGTGGAGGAACGAGGTGACGTAACCGGCCCAGCCGACCGCCACGGTCGCCGTGCCCAGCGCGTATTCCAGCACGAGGTCCCAGCCGATGATCCAGGCCACCAGCTCCCCCAGTGTCGCATACGAATAGGTGTAGGCGCTGCCGGCAATGGGGATCAGGGCCGCGAATTCGGCGTAGCACAAGCCGGCGAAGGCGCAGGTGATGCCGCCGAGGATAAAGGACAGCATGATGGCCGGTCCGGCGTACTGCGCCGCCGCGTGCCCCGTCAGCACGAAAATCCCCGCGCCGATGATGGCGCCCACCCCCAGCGCCAGTAGCTGAAACGGTCCCAGCGTGCGCTTCAGGGCCGTCCCGTCCGTTTTCTCGGTCTGGAGATCGGCCACGCTCTTTTTTGCGAAATAGCGGCTCGTGCTCATGTGTCCCCCTGCTTGCGGTTGATGCCCCAGTGTACCACGTTTTAAGTCTTGTTGGGCGACATCGCCTCGACGAAAGCCCGCACGGCCGCCCGTCGGGCCTTCGTCTTTTTGAGCAGCAGCCCGGTCGGGCGTGCAAATGCATCGGCGGCTACAAGGGGCAGGACGGCCAGCGTCCCCAGCCGCTCCTCCTGACGCACCGTATCTATGGGCAGGATGCTGACGCCGCTGCCGATCTCCACCAGGTTTTTGATGGTCTCGATGTTGTCGAATGTCGTCACCATCTTGACGCGCGCCCCCGCCGCCCTGAGCTTGTCGTCCACGAGCCGCCGCGTCGGGATGTCGTCCGCGAAGCCGATAAAGGCCAGCCCGTCGAGCTGCCTCAGCCGCACGTTTTGCCCCCGCGCCAGCGGGTGTTCCGGGGCGCAGAGGACGACCATCTCCTCTTCGGCGAACGGCAGTACTTCCAGATCGCGCTTCGCCGTGGGGCAGGCCACTATCCCGACATCCAATAGTCCCGCAGCGACATCCTCATAGACCTTGTCGGTCTGCTCGTATTCCAGATGGACGTTGACGCGCGGGTGGGCGGCCAGGAACGGCTTCAGCCGGGGCGGCAGGGCGTGCAGGCCGACCGAGTAGACCGTCGCCACCCGCACCGTCCCGGCGATCTCGTCCGACAACTGGCGCATCTCGGCGTCCAGGGCTTGGGCACGCTGCAACACCTCGCGCGCCCCCCGGTACAGCGCCTCGCCCGCCGCCGTCGCCGTCACCCGCCCGCGCCCCTGTCCCCGGTCCAGCAACGTCTGCCCGTACTCCCGTTCCAGCGCCCGGAGCCGCTGGCTGACGGCGGACTGCGAGACGAAGTTCTTTTCCGCCGCCCGTGAGAAGCTGCCCGACTCCACGAGGTCGGCGAATATCTGAAGGGCGTCTAGTGTTATCATAAGCTGTGCTTATGATACCCGGAAACATAAATCATTTTACTTCTCCGCTGGCGGGGGGTATACTTTCCGCGTTACCTGAGAGTGGAAGGGTTTTTACATGGCAGTCGCAGCACCGAATCCGAAGACCGCAAGCAACGAGACGAGCAACCAGAAGGGGCGTCTGCACGATCCCTACCTCTGGCACCGCCTGCACTCGGCTTCGGGCATCTTCCCCATCGGCTTTTTTCTGCTCCAGCACCTCATCGCGAACTCCTACGCCCTGCGCGGTGCGGAGGCTTATAACACGGTCATCAAGGTCTATGGCGGCCTTCCATTCGTGGCCGTGCTGGAGATCGCGCTGATCTACGTCCCGATCCTGTACCACTCGATTTATGGCATCTGGATCACCGCCTACGGCCAGGCCAACTTGGGCAAGTACCAGTACGGGCGCAACTGGATGTATTTCTTGCAGCGCGTCAGCGGCATCATCGCGTTCTTCTACATCGGCTACCACGTCTGGAACACCAGCCTACAAAAGTACATCTTGCTCTGGCACCACGACCCAGATCCCGAAAACGCGATTCGGTATCTTGCAATGTCTCACCAGATGGCGGACCCGCTGCACTTCGCCATCCAGGCCATCGGCATCGTCGCCACCGTGTTCCACTTCACGAACGGCCTGTGGAACTTCTGCATCCGCTGGGGCATCACGATCTCGGCCCACTCCCAGCGCCTGAACCAGTACGTCTGCTGGGGGCTGTTCTTCGTCTTCGCCGGCATGGGCCTGTGGAGCATCGCGCACCTACGCGCCGACGGCCTGCGCGGCACCGACACCACCTCGCCCGCCGTCAACATCATGCGTCACTGACGGGAGGGAGCGGACCGTGGCAATCGCAGAGCGTGAGATCGCGCCGCAGACACAAAAGCGTCTTTACACGGAGGAGGAATACCTCGCCCTGGAAGAAGCGGCGGAGGGGAAGTCCGAGTACATTCATGGAGAGATATGCCCCATGTCCGGTGGTACGGATTATCACGCCGCGATCCCGATGAGCCTCGGTGCGGAACTGCGGGCGGCACTGCGCGGGCGCGGCTGTCTGGTCATGTCTTCGGACATGAAAGTTTATGCGGCGGGTGAAGTTTATTACCCTGATGTCACGGTCGTTTGCGGGCCGCGCGAATTCTACGGCGGCAACCGCACGGTCATCACGAACCCGCTCTTGGTAGCGGAAGTGCTTTCACCGAGCACAGAAAGCAAGGATCGCGGCGAGAAGTTCCACAATTACTTGGCCGTAGACTCGCTGGCCGTTTACCTCCTCGTGAGCCAGGACGCGCCGCGCGTGGAACAGTTCTCCCGCGCCGAAGACGGTCAATGGAGCTATACTCACGTTTCGGGTCTGGAGGGCATTCTTGACATCCCCGCGTTGTCCCTCTCCCTGACCCTGGCCCACATCTACGAGGGGATTGACTTCTCGGATGGAGCGGCGGATGAGTGACGGGACGCACAAGTACCACGTCTCCGCTGCCGGCGTCGGCGAGATGCTGACCGGCGGCGGGGAGTTCCTGCCGCCGGGGCGTCTGCTGGGGGACCTGACCGAAGCGCAGGCCCTGGCCGTGCCGCCCGGTTCGCTTTACTCCATTGCCCAGATCGTCGCACACATGCACTTCTGGCAAGAGAGCAACATCGCGCGGGCGCTCGGTGACAGGCCGGAACGCCCACGGCATTTGGAGGACACGTTCCCGGCGCCTCAGCCGGGCGACTGGGACGCCCTGCGGTTTGCCTTCCTCGGCGGCTTGGCTACCTGTGCCCAGGTCGCCGCCGAGCAGGGCGCGGCGACCAGCCTGGACCGAGATGATACGAGCATCGGCTATGACCTGGCCGAATGCCCCGCGCTGCACAGCGCCTACCATTACGGGCAGATCGCGATGCTGCGGCAGGTACAAGGGTGGTGGCCGCCGGAGGGCGGGGACGACTCGTGGTGAGGAAGCGGTTGTCGCGCGGGGACCGGCAGATGGGGACTGGGGCAGTCCCTATCACCTCCAGATCGGGCGCCGTGTTGGTCGCATGGGCCGGCCTTGTCGCACTGGCGGTGGCGTTAGGGATCGGGCGTTTTGCGTTCACGCCCGTTCTGCCCATGATGCTCCGTGACAGGACGGTGACTCTAGCCGAAGGCGGCTGGCTCGCCTCCGCAAACTATTCCGGCTATCTGGTCGGCGCGCTGGCAACAGTTTGGATCAAAGCCGCGCCAAAGGTAGTGATACGCGGCGGCTTGCTCTTGACGGGTGCGCTCACGGCAGGGATGGGGCTGACGCAAAGCCTTCCGCTTTGGCTTCTCCTGCGTTGCCTCAGCGGCATGGCAAGCGCCTGGATTTTAGTCTATGCGTCGGCATGGGGTTTGCAGCGACTGGCGCAGCTTCAGCGACCCGGTTTGAGCGGGATGGTGTTCTGTGGCGTGGGCATCGGAATCTTCGTTACAGGCCTGCTTTGCCTCCTGCTTGTTCGAGCCGGGATGCCGTCATCAGGCGTCTGGATGCTCCTGGGCGGCCTAGCCCTGGCACTCAGCGGCACGGCCTGGAACGTGTGGGACGGCGCATCCTCGCCTCCGCCGCGTTCAGGGGCGTCTTCGGGACAGAAGCGGCTCCGTTGGGATCACTCGACCGTCGTCCTAACGTTGTGTTACGGGCTGTTCGGGTTCGGCTACATCATCCCGGCGACGTTCCTGCCGGTGATTGCGCGGCAGACGGTGCATAGCGCGCTAGTTTCCAGTTTATTTTGGCCTTTGTTTGGAATGGCGGCGGCCTTAAGCACATTGTTGGCATCATCGCTCGGCCAACGCTTCCCTGATCGTGCGATCTTGGCAATCAGTTACCTGCTGCAAGCCGTCGGTGTGGGCATTTTGGCCCTCAGACCGACCGGGCCTGGGGTTGCGATGAGCGCGCTGCTGATCGGCGGGACGTTCATGGTGATGACGATGTTCGGGCTGCGTGAAGCGCAGCGGGTTGCGACGCATCAGTCTGGAACGCTGATGGGAATGATGACGGCGGCGTTCGCCGTCGGCCAAATCCTCGGACCGGCTTATGCGACCTTACTTGTTCGCCTCTCCGGCGGCTTTTCCTGGTCTCTGGCGACTGCGGCGGTGCTGCTGGCGGCCAGCGCACTGCTTCTTTGGAAAGACAAAACCACCGTCACCCCTTCCGGGTGATCGCGTTCGATAGAAAAGGCACGAAATCATGGCTGTTGTGGCAAGCAACACGAAACCCAAAGTGATCGTCGTCGGCGGCGGACTGGCCGGGCTGATGACGACGGTGAAGATCGCGGAGGCGGGCGTCCCCGTGGACCTGTTCTCGTTCGTCCCCGTCAAGCGCAGCCACTCGGTCTGCGCGCAGGGCGGGATCAACGGCGCGGTCAACACCAAGGGCGAGGGCGATTCGCCCTATGAGCACCTGGACGACACGGTGTATGGCGGGGACTTCCTCGCCAACCAGCCGCCCGTTAAGCACATGTGCGACAACGCGCCCGGCATCATCTACCTGCTGGACCGCATGGGCGTCATGTTCAACCGGACCGGCGAGGGCCTGCTCGATTTCCGCCGCTTCGGCGGCACCAAGCACCACCGGACGGCTTACGCGGGCGCGACCACGGGCCAGCAGCTTTTGTACGCGCTGGACGAGCAGACGCGCCGCCACGAGGTCGCTGGGGATGTGACCAAGCACGAGTTCTGGGAATTCCTGGGCGTCATCCAGGACGACGACGGTGTGTGCAAGGGCATCGTCGCGCAGGACTTGCGGACGATGACGATTAAGGAGTTCAAGGCCGACGCCGTGGTGCTGGCGACCGGCGGGCCGGGCATCATCTACAACCGCTCGACCAATTCGGTGATGAACACGGGCACGGCGGCCTCGGCGGTCTACCAGCAGGGCGCGCGGTACGCCAACGGCGAGTTCATCCAGGTCCACCCGACGGCTATTCCGGGCATGGACAAGCTGCGGCTGATGTCCGAGTCGGCGCGCGGCGAGGGCGGGCGCGTCTGGGTCCCCCGGAACCCCGCCGAAACGCGGCGTGGGGAGGACGTGCCCGAGGGCGAGCGCTTCTACTTCCTGGAAGAAAAGTACCCCGCCTACGGCAACCTGGTCCCGCGCGATATCGCCACGCGGGAGATTTTTGATGTCTGCGTCAACCAGCGCATGGGCGTCGGCGGCCAGAACCAGGTCTACCTCGACCTGACGCACCTGGACAAGAAGCAGATAGACATCAAGCTGGGCGGTATCCTGGAGATTTACGAGAAGTTCATCGGCGAAGACCCGCGCACGACACCCATGCGGATCTTCCCCGCCGTCCACTACTCGATGGGCGGCCTGTGGGTGGACTTCGTCAAGAACGCCACGACGGGCGCGCTGACCGAGGGCGACCCGCGCAACCAGATGACCAGCATTCCGGGCCTGTACGCGGTCGGCGAGTGCGACTACCAGTACCACGGGGCGAACCGTCTAGGTGCCAACTCGTTGCTGTCCTGCCTGACCGGCGGCCAGCTCACGGGGCCGGGCGTGGTCAACTATGTCAAGCATTTGCCCCAGAGTGTGGACGACCTGCCCGCCTCTCTGTTCGAGCGCGAGCGGTCGCGCCAGCAGGAGAAGTACGAGCGCCTGGCGGCCTCGACGGGGACGGAGAACCCGTACCGGCTGCACGAGGAGCTGGGCGACACGATGACGGAGAACGTCACCGTCGTCCGCTACAATGACCGTCTGCGTACCACAGACGCCAAGATACAGGAGCTGATGGAGCGCGTGGAGCGCGTCGGCATCGCGGACAACTCGAACTGGACCAACCAGCTCATCCCGTTCACGCGGCAATTGAAGAACATGCTGCACCTGTCCCGCGCCGTCGTTCAGGGCGCCCTGGCCCGCGACGAGTCGCGCGGGGCGCATTACAAGCCGGACTTCCCGAAGCGCGACGACGCCCGATTCTTGAAGACGACGATCGCCGAGTGGACGCCGGATGGCCCAATTTTGTCGTATCAGGAGGTGGACACGTCCCTGATCAAGCCGCGCCTGCGGAACTACGCGGCGGAAAAGAACGAGCAGGGCACGGCGACGCCGACGGCAGAAGCCGCGAAGGACACGCTGGTCGTCACGACGAACGGCAAGGGAACAAACGGCCACGCGCCCGCCGTCAACGGGAATGGGAACGGCGTCAACGGCAGGAACGGCGTGCTGGCCATGGGCGCGGGCCTGACCGGCGCGGACGTGCAGGAGATGCAGGCGGCGGCGGGGGCCGATCCGACAGCCAACAACGGCGACGGCGGCGACCAGCTCACGACCCGCCCGCCGGAGGCCCGCCGCGACACGGCCTACGACGAAGAAAAGGCCGAAGTCAGAGAGGCCGGCAGAAGCTGGCTCACGGGCAAGCAGCAGCTAGACGACGCCGACCCGGTGAAGGCGAGCAATCCCGTCTCGCAGCAAGGGGAGAAAGATGTCAACGCACAATAGGATACTCATAGCGGGCGCGGCGGGGCTGCTCCTGTCCGCTCTGCCTGCTCTGGCGAAGACGCCTCAGAAGGCGAAACCGAAGGCCGCCCCAGCGGAGACTGCCGTAATCGAGAACACCGGCTCGACCAATACAAAAGGCTACAAAATTACCGTTTATTCCGGCGGCGGTGCGCGCATGGACGGCAAGAACTTGGGGCTGCCGATGGCAATGAACACAAAGTTCTTTCAGGATTTGGCGGCGGCCATGCCGCTTTCCGCCCTGCCCGCGCGCCACGGAATGCGAAGCGCCTCCTTCGGCACACGGACGTTCATCACCTACAAGGGCCAGCAGACGCCGGACCTGACCTTCGGCGGCGATGCAAAGGCCGCCGCGCTCAAAGCCGACATTGACGCTATCACACGGCAGATCGGCGTTTCCAACGCGCCCCGCCGCCCCGTCGTGCGGCCGGTCACGCCCGCCGAGCCTCAGCCCGAACAGAAATAGAAAGATGACCGATGTCTGACCAGAAGACGATCACCTTAAAGATCAAGCGGCAAAAGGACCAGCACTCCGCCCCCTACTGGGAGGAGTTCACGATCCCTTACCGCCCGAACATGAACGTCATCTCCTGCCTGATGGAGATCCGCAAGAACCCCGTCACGCGGGGGGGCCAGGCGACCAGCGCGCCGGTCTGGGAGATGAATTGCCTGGAGAACGTCTGCGGCTCCTGCACCATGCTGATGAACGGCAAGGTCGGCCAGTCCTGCGCCACCCTCGTGGACAACCTGACCCAGCCCATCACGCTGGAGCCGATGTCCAAGTTCCCGGTCGTCAAAGACCTCGCCGTGGACCGCTCGCGGATGTTCGAGAACCTGAAAAAGATACGCGGGTGGATACCGATTGACGGCACCTACGACCTCGGCCCCGGTCCGCGCATCGCCGAGCGGGACCGCCAGGAAGCCTACGAGTTCTCGCGCTGCATGACCTGCGGGTCGTGCCTGGAGGCCTGCCCGCAGGTCAACACCCACTCCAACTTCATCGGCCCCGCCGCCATCGGCCAGGTGCGCCTGTTCAACAGCCATCCCACGGGCAGCATGAACAAGGAGGAGCGCCTGGAAGCCATTGCCGGGGCGGACGGCGTGACGAGCTGCGGCAACGCCCAGAACTGCGTCAAGGCGTGTCCGAAAGAGATACCTCTGACAAAAGCTATCGCCGAGATGAACCGGGACGTCACCCTATACAAGTTCCGCAAGTTCTTCCGGGGAAAGTGAGAGGCAGGCCACATGAGCCTGCCGCTGGCCGCCTTCGGGCGCGGGCTGGGTCTCGGTGCCAGCCTGATCATCGCCATCGGCGCGCAGAACGCCTTTGTGCTGCGGCAGGGGCTGAAGCGTGAGGGGCGCGTCACAGTGGCCCTTGTTTGTACCCTCTGTGATGCTGCCTTGATCGCGCTGGGGGCGGGCGGCTTCGGCAGTTTGATCGCCCGCGCCCCGACCCTCACGCACATCGCCGCCTGGACAGGCGCATTGTTCCTGCTGTTCTATGGGGCCGGTGCCTTCCGCCGCGCCCTGCGGCCTCAGACGCCGGGGGAAGACGCCCCGCCGGTCTCGCGGATGGGCCTTGTCGGAACCACTCTCGCCCTCAGCCTGCTCAACCCCCACGTCTACTTGGACACGGTAGTTCTGATCGGCGGCCTGTCCGCGCAGTTTCCTCCAGTCGCGCGCGGCTGGTTCGCGGCGGGCGCGATGGCGGCCTCCGCGCTTTGGTTCTTTGGTCTGGCTTTCGGGGCGGCGTTCCTGGTTCCGTTGTTCCGCAAGCCCGCGACGTGGCGGGTCTTGGACCTGATGATCGGGTGCGTCATGTGGGCCATCGCCGTCTCGCTCCTCCGCGCGGGCTGACGAGTAAGAGGAGCGTCGGGCGGGTACACTAGCGGGGGGGGCCACCCCCCACCCCCGCGGTTGGTTTAAAACGGGGCTTAAAAAG
>CAXTWM010000003.1:24830-38999 GCA_964247915.1 uncultured Armatimonadales bacterium
CCGGGGCGGGGGGCAACATTTGGGGGGTTGTAATTCAGCCCCGGCCGCTTTTCTTTAAACTGGAGGATTACAATGGCGCTGCCCATTTCATTCGACTACGGTTATCTCGCCCCCGACGTGGCCTTGGAAGAAGTCAAGTCGTTCCAGGACAACGTGGACCTGGCGCACAAGAAGGTGACGCAGGGTGGGGGACTTGGTTCCGATTTCCTGGGCTGGGTGGACCCGGCCAAGATCGTCAGCCCCGAGGAGGTCCAGACAATCAAGGCGCTGGCCGCACAGATTCGGGCCGACTCGGACGTCCTCGTGTCCATCGGCATCGGCGGCTCTTATCTCGGCGCGCGGGCTGTCATCGAGGCGCTGGGGGAGGGGGACGGGCCGGACGTCATCTTCGCCGGCAACTCGCTGTCCGCCCACGAGCACGCGAAGTTCCTGAAGCAGATCGAGGGCAAGCGGTTCTCCATCAACGCGATCTCCAAGTCGGGGACAACGACGGAACCCGCTGTCGCCTTCCGGCTCTTCCGGGACGTCCTGGAAAAGTCCGTCGGCAAGGATGAGGCCAAGAAGCGCATCGTCGCCACGACGGACGCCAAGAAGGGCGCCCTGCGGAAGTTCGCCGAGGAAGAGGGGTACGCAACCCTGAAGATCGCCGACGACGTGGGCGGGCGTTACTCCGTCCTCAGCCCAGTCGGCCTGCTGCCCATCGCCGTCGCGGGCATAGACATTGACGCCCTGCTGGCCGGGGCCAAAGACGTGGCGGACGCCACGAACGACCCGGACGTGACGAAGAACCCGGCCTACTTTTACGCCGCCGCGCGCAACCTGCTTTATCGCAAGGGCTACACGACAGAAATCTTCGCCTCGTTCGAGCCGCGCCTGCACTACATCGCCGAGTGGTGGAAGCAGCTCACGGGCGAGAGCGAGGGGAAGGACCACATTTCGCTGTTCCCCGCGTCGGTGGACCTGACGACCGACCTGCACTCTATGGGCCAGTGGATTCAGCAGGGGCGGCGCAACATCATCGAGACGTTCCTGATTTTAGACGGCGGCGAGCCTGGCCTCGCCATCCCCGCCGCCGAGAACGATCTGGACGAGCTGGGCTACCTGCAAGGCCGCCCGCTGTCCGAGGTCAACCGGGCGGCCTATGAGGCGACATCATTGGCGCACCGCGACGGCGGCGTTCCCAACGCGACCATCCACCTGGAAAAGCTGGACGCCTATTCGCTGGGCGCGCTGCTCCAGTTCTTCGAGCGCGCCATCGGCGTGTCCGGCTACCTGATGGGCATCAACCCCTTCAACCAGCCCGGCGTGGAAGCGTACAAGACCAACATGTTCGCCCTGCTCGGCAAGCCGAAGTTTGAGAAGGCGACCGAGGACGTGAAGGCGCGGCTGGCCGCCTTGCCGAAGGACACGACGGTGCGGTTCTGAGGGGGAGGAAGCCGGGCACCCTGCCGACAAAGCGCCCGGCTTTCCCCAAGCCGATTGGACACGAAGGACTGCCCCTATGACACCTATAACACCGACGAACCCGCCCGGCAGCAACGACAAATGGAAGCGCATAGTTTTCGCCGTCATCGGCCTGGTGGTAGCCGGCTACATACTCTTTCATGCCTTTGCTGGCTATAAAGCCCGCCAGCAGAGCCTTGACTCGCCCGGTCAGTCCGCGCCGCCTTAAGCACGGCCATCGCTACGGCTCATGTTTCTCGCTTTGCTCGTGGGTGTGCCTGCGCGTATACCTCGTGCAGCCGCTCCGTGCTGACGTGGGTGTACATCTGCGTCGTGGCGACGCTGGCGTGGCCGAGCAGTTCCTGGATCAGCCGCAGATCGGCTCCGTTAGAGAGCAGATGCGTGGCGAAGGTGTGGCGCAGGACGTGGGGCGTGATCTTTAGGTGCGTGGAGGCGGCGCCGCAGTAGCGGTCGAACAGCTTACGGACGCCCCGGTCCGAGAGCCGCCCGCCGTAGCGGTTGACGAACAGTGCGCCGCTGTCTTCCTCCGCTTTGAGCAGCAGTTCGGGGCGGCCTTTGCGGACGTATCGTTGAAGCGCGAAAACGGCCTGGCGCCCCAGCAGAGTCACGCGCTCCTTGTCTCCCTTGCCGATGACGCGGATCACGCCCTCATCATAGTCCACGTCGGAAAGGCATAACGTCACCAGCTCCCCCGCGCGCATCCCCGAGGCATACAGCGTTTCCAGCAGGGCGCGGTCCCGCAGACCGAGCGGCGTCCCGGCATCGGGCGCGGCCAGCAGCGCCTCCATCTCATCCGCCCGCAGGTACTTGGGCAGCCGCCGCTCCGTCTTGACGCTCCGCAGACCGGCGGCGGGGGAACGGGGGAGAAAGGACTGCTTGACGAGATAGGAAAAAAAGGAGCGTAGGGTTGCGGTCTTGCGGGCGCGCGAGGCGCGGGCCAGCCCGAGCGCTTGCAAATGGGCGAGGAAAGAGCGCAGGAGGGCCGGGTTGGCCGCTTGGGTGTCGGTCACGCCTTGCGTCGCGGCGAACTCAATGAACTGGCTCAGGTCCTCCGCGTAGGCTTTGACTGTATGAGCCGACGCCCCTTTGACGCCTTCCATGTGGTGCAGAAAAGCATCGCGGCCAGCTTCAATCATGCGGGGAGTACGGCTTCCAATGCGGTCAGGGCGCGTTGGGCGAGGAGGCCGTTCTTTTCTTTCTTGTCCCGGATGCGGTCCGGCAGCGGCGGGACGATGCCCCAGTTGGAGTTCATCGGCTGGAAATCCTTGCCGTCATAGTGGGCGACGTAGTTCGTCAGCGCCCCCAGCATGGTCGTGTCCGGCAGCGTCAGCAGCGGCTGGCCGAGGAGGTGCCGGGCGGCGTTGCGGCCCGCCAGGATGCCCGTGGCGGCGGACTCGACGTAGCCCTCAACGCCGGTGATCTGGCCGGCGAAGAAGACGTTCGGGTAGGCGCGCATCTGGAGCGTGTCGTCCAGCACCTGCGGCGACTGGATGTAGGTGTTGCGGTGGATGACGCCGTAGCGGACGAACTCGGCATTCTCCAGGCCGGGGATGAGCCGGAAGACGCGCTTCTGGTCGCCCCACTTCATGCGCGTCTGGAAGCCGACCATCGAATACAGCGTCGCCGCCCGGTTCTCCTGGCGGAGTTGTAAGCAGGCCCAGGGCCAGCGCCCCGTGCGCGGGTCGGTCAGGCCGACGGGCTTCATCGGGCCGAAGCAGAGCGTTTTGGGGCCGCGCGCGGCCAGCACCTCAATCGGCAGGCAGCCTTCAAAGTAGGGGACCTTGGACTCGTGCTCGTGCAGCGGCGCCAGTTCGGCCTGGAGCAGCGCGTCGTAGAACGCCTGGTACTCGTCCCTAGTGAACGGGCAGTTGAGGTAGGCCGGGTCGCCCTTGTCATAGCGCGAGGCGGGGAAGGCGATCTCGCGGTTGATGGTGGACGCATCAATGGTCGGGGCCACGGCGTCATAAAAGAAAAGCTGGGACTGACCCGTCAGGCGGCCCACTTCGGCGGCGAGCGCGTCGGACGTCAGCGGGCCGGTGGCGACGACGTGGACGCGGCTCTCGTCAATGGTCGTCACCTCGGCGCGCTCCAGGGTGATGTTCGGGTGGCCTTCCAGCTTGCCCGTGATGTAGCCGGCGAACAGCTCGCGGTCCACCGCCAGGGCCTCCCCGGCGGGGACGCTTGCCCCGTCGCCCGCCGCGACGATGAGCGAATCCAGCCGCCGCATTTCTTCTTTGAGCAGGCCCGCCGCGTTGGTCAGCAGGTTGGACTTCAGCGAGTTGGAGCAGACCAGTTCGGCCAACCGGTCGCCCTGATGCACGGGCGTCGGCTTGACCCCGCGCATCTCGATCAGCCGCACCTTCGCGCCCGTCTGGGCCGCCTGCCAGGCCGCCTCGCTCCCCGCCAAGCCGCCGCCGATGATGGTGATCTCGTCCGTGTGTGACATCTATAGCTCGTACTCGTCTATGGGCGAGAAGTAGATGACCGTGCAGGTTTCTTCCTCGCTCACGTCGCGCCCGTAGATGCGCGAGAGGAGGGCGATGACTTCCTCCTTGTTCCGCATCTCCGGGTTCTCGCGCTGGACGTCGCGCGGCGACAGCTCGGCGCACGGCTTCACCTCGACGGCGTCCAGGATGGCGCAGAAGATCTTTTTGCGCCGCGCGAACCGCTGGCCGACTGTGACCCAGACGATCTGCCCCGTCTGGTACTTGTCGCTCTTGTCTCCCAGCCGGATCGTGGCCGACTTGCGGCCCTTCTTCAAAGCCTCGCCGTACAGGTCTGTATAGAAATTCAGCGCTAACATGATGTTCCTGTCAAATTCGATTAGGGTGCCTTACTCGGCTCCAGTTTCAGCGTGATAGTCGTGACGCTCGGCAAGACATGGAGCGTCCGCCGGTAGTAGGAGCCATTCTGCGGATCGTCGGCAAGAGAGTCTATACCTACATTACCATCCGCAAACTGATAATTTCGTACACCGGCGGCAATATCCAGTGTCTCGTCCGGCAGTGCGTCTGCTGTAAAGCGCCCCTGGGCATCTGCCATGACCGTTTTACTATCCCAAGCACCCTGGCGGGAAATGAGGATACGAGTCATTGGCGGGATTGTCTTGCCATCCGTTAGCAAGATGCGTCCCGTGAGGTGGTGCAACGGGGAGACAGCAATATCTCTCACATTGATTGCCGTTCCATTTGTGCCCACATGGATACGCCGGGCAATTGTGGCGGCTGTTTTTCCCTCATTGCCCATGATGCCATACACATAGTAGTCTGTGTTGGGCGTGATGTTTGTCAGCAGAAAACCACCCTGGCTGTCCGTGCCAATTTCCAAATTTCCAACAAAAGTTCTCGCATCTTTGTCTACCTGTACCAGTCCCACTGGGATGCCGGCAACAGGCTTTCCAGCCCGAACAATGCGCCCTGAAATCGAGGCTCCTGTCCCCATCTTCAAAGTATGCGGCCCCTGGCCGGCTGAAAGCTGATCCGTGACAAGCGTCGCCATCCCGCGCGCTTTGACGGTGGCACGGAAGGTGGCATTTGGCTTTTGAGAATAGAACGCAAAACGGCCTTGACCATCGCTGATTGCCAGAGGGTCTACGCCCAAATCACTGGCAGGGGCAAACATTTCGCTCTGGGGTGTGATGACGCTGCACGGCTCCACAAGCGCCCCCGAAACGGGCAAACCCGCTGAGTCAAGAACTTGTCCCCGCACTATATGCGCGGTATCGCTCAGGTCTATGTGACGCGGCTTCAGCAGGATTCTGATGAGACCCGCCGCCGGCTCTATATGCTCTGCATAGGTCGGCTCATAGCCATCCGCAACGATCAGGAGCCGGAAGCGGAGCTGCGGGTCCAATGAAGTAATCCGAAACTTGCCCTGCGCGTCGGCGTGGGCTGACTTCGCGCAGTCAGGATAGCAGGAAGGGCAGAACGGGCTGCTGCCTTGCTTTACACCAGCCTCATAGATGGAAACACGGGCACCATTGACGCCTTTGCCACTCGTATCCAGTACCCTGCCAGTCAGGTTTGGGCGCACTACCTGGTGCATCCGAGGGGCGGCAGCGACCTTCGCCGCCGGTGTCCCCAGCACACAAACGATGCTCAGTAGCACCCCGGCCGATGCCAGCAACGTGCCGATATTTTGCTTTGTCCGCATGATGTCTCCCTGCCGAAGCTGCTCCTGAACTCAGACTAGACTAAACTGCCGCTAGTTCGCGTTCAGCGGGCGGGGCATCGGCGTCCGTAAACTCGGCGCTTTCAGCGGCCTCGTTGGATTTGGGCGGCAGGGGTTCTTTGTAGTCACACTCGCTGTTGTTGCATTTGATGCCGACGACGCGCCCGCCTCGGAAGGTATTCTCCACCAGCGGCGACTCGCATTTGGGGCAGGGGCGGCCCACCGGCTTGCCCCAGGCCACGAAGTCACAACCGGGATAGTTGGCACAGCCAAAGAAGGTCGCTCCCTTCTTGCTACGCTTCTGTACCACCTCGCCGCCGCATTTGGGGCAGGGGACCTCCACCTTGACGGCGGACACCTGCTTGGTTGTCTTGCACTCCGGGTAGTCCGTGCAGGCGATGAACTTGCCGAACCGGCCCGCCCGCTCCACCATCGGTTTGCCGCACTTGGGACACTCGCCTTCGGACTTCTCCGCCTCGGGCCGGACGATGGTCTTGCACTTCGGGTAATCCGAACAGGAGATGAACTCGCCGTACCGGCTGGACCGAATCACCATGGGCTTGCCGCAGGTGGGGCAGTCCTGGCCGGCCTCGCGCGGCGGCACTTTCAGGTTCTCCATCTCCGCGCCAGCCTTTGTCACGCTCTCGGCGAACGGGTCGTACCACCGGCGCATCATCTGGACCCAGTCTTCTTTGCCCTCGGCCACGGCGTCGAGCTGCGTCTCCATGCCCGCCGTGAACGTGACGTCCAGGATATTGGGGAAGTGCTTCACCAGCAGGTCGTTGACGGTCGTGCCGAGTTCCGTGGGCCGGAATCGCTTCTCGGACAGCTCCACATACTGGCGGTCCTGGATGGTCGCGATGATGGCCGCATAGGTGGAGGGGCGCCCGATGCCCTTCTCCTCCAGCGCCTTGACCAAGGTAGCCTCGGTGAAGCGCGGCGGCGGCTCGGTGAAGTGCTGCTTGGGCGTCAGGGCCAGCAGCTTGAGCATCTGCGCCTCGGTGAGCGGCGGCAGGGGCTGCTTCTCCTCGTCCTCTATTTTATTGGGGTCGTCCTTGCCTTCGTTGTAGACCCGCAGAAAGCCGTCGAACTTCATGGTCGAGCCGGTCGCCCGGAACGTGTAGTTTCGCGCGGAGATGTCCACGGTCACGACGTCGAACACGGCGGGGGCCATCTGCGAGGCGACGAATCGCTGCCAGATCAGCTTGTACAGGCGCTGCTGCTCGCTGCTGAGGGACTGCGCGACGCGCTCCGGCAGCCGCGAAACGTCCGTCGGCCGGATCGCCTCGTGGGCGTCCTGGGCCGCGCCGCCCTTCTTGTACTGCTTGGCGGCGGCGGGGGCGTATTTGGGTCCGTAGGTCTGCACAATCAGGTCCCGCGCGGCCTGCTGCGCCTCGTCGGCGATGCGGGTCGAGTCGGTCCGCATATAGGTGATGAGGCCGACATGCCCCTCGCCGGGGACCTCGACGCCCTCGTAAAGCTGCTGCGCGACCCGCATGGTCCGCTTGGCGTCAAAGCCCAGCTTGCGCGACGCCTCCTGCTGCAAGGTGCTCGTGATGAACGGCGGGGCGGGGTTGCGCCGCTTCTCGCTGCGCTTGACGGACTTGACGCGGTACTCGGCCCCGTCCAGATCGGTCAATATCTGGTCCGCCGACGCCTTGTTCGGAATCTCCAGCTTCTTGCCGTCGCGCTCGGTCAGGGCCGCGTCGAACTTGTTCTTCGCCGTGTCCGGCGTCAGGCTCGCCGTCACCGACCAGTATTCGACCGGCTTGAAGGCCAGAATCTCGCGCTCGCGGTCGGCGATTAGGCGGACAGCGACCGACTGGACGCGGCCCGCCGAAAGGCGCGGGCGGACCTTCTTGGAGAGGATCGGGCTGATCTTGTAGCCGACGATCCGGTCCAGCTCGCGCCGGGCCTGCTGGGCGTTGACGCGGTCCATGTCAATCGAGCGCGAGTTCAGCAGGGCGGCCTGGACGGCGGACTTCGTGATCTCGTTGAACTGGATGCGCCGGGGGTTCCGCAGGCCGAGCGCTTCCTGGAGGTGCCACGAGATCGCCTCCCCCTCGCGGTCCGGGTCTGACGCGAGATAGACTTCGCTGGCGTTCTTGGCGGCGGCCCGCAGCTTCGCCACGACCTCCTGGCGCTCCGGGATGACCACATAAGTGGGCGCGAAGTCGTGTTCGATGTCAATGGACAGCTTTTTCTCCGGCAGGTCCCGGACATGGCCCATGCTGGCTTCTATCTGATAGTCGCTCCCCAAAAACCCTTTCAGCGTTTTGGTTTTGGCGGGCGATTCGACGATGATCAACTTCTTTGCCATTAAGTGCTTTCCCTCAAATGTTCTCCTATTATAACACCCAAATGATTTTTTTGTTACCCTGTGCCAAAACGCGCGTTTGGCATGGATTGTGCAGGGAAAGAAGTAGGGGTGAACCGGAGCAGGTATAAAATCAAGTATTTTTGTGTGTGAGTGCCACAATACACTCTTTTCAGATCTTGTGTGGTATGATAGATTGTCATAGTTGCAGTCAGCGTCCCGGCGTGGTTGCGCCGCTCCGGCTATTTTCGCCGCAGACATCTCAGGAAGAAGTCCAATGCTTACAAAACATGCCGTCCTGCCCGCGCTCTGCTTATTTGCCGCCGTGCCCGCGCTGGCCGCCGGCGAGGCTCGGATTCATGGCTCCGTACCGCCGGCCTCCTTTCTGAACTACCATGTGTCCACCGTGCATGAGCTTTCCCAGGAGGTCACGCTGGACCCTGCCGTGCGGGCACGCCTCGCCAACCACTTCCACGTCTCCGAGGCGCAGATCACGCAGTACGTCCGCCAGAACCTGGTCCTGACACATCTGCAAAAGGCGGGTAACTACCGCGTCGCGTGCGTCGGACGTGACGGACGGGAATTTTGGGTCTCGTCACACCTGCCGGCGGGGACGGCTGTCTTCGCAGCCCGCGCGACGGGCCGCCCGATCCTGAAGCTGGCGTGCGGCAACCCGATGGTCTCCTCCCTGCCGCCGGGCCTTCAGACGACGGAGGACAACGGCCACGCCGGCCCGCCGAAGTTCGCGTTCCTGCCCCCGCCGGCGCTGGCCGGCACCACGCCCATGCCCGGCTTGCTGCCGGAGGACCTCACACCGACCGAGTTGATCGCCGCCAGCGGCGACGTGACCCCGACCGTCGTTTTGGTCTCGCCCAGTGTGGAAACCCTCATCCCCGGCGGCGCTACTGCTGGCCTGAGCCATTCGTTCAACGTGCTGCCCGCGATTCTCGGCGCGGCTGCAATCGGCGTCGCCAGCACCGGCCACGGTGGTTCCACGCCCAACGCCACCCTGCCCCCGCCGATCGTCCCAGAGGCTTCCACGTCCGCCTCGCTCGGCGTGATGCTCCTGCTCGGGGGGGGGGCTTTGTTCGCCGCCAAGCGTAAGCGGACGAATGGGAAGACCGTCTAGCCGGCGGCGACTCCACCTCGAACACACTTGCTCGAACACACTTGCTTCCGCAAAAGACGGCCTCCTTGATGGAGGCCGTCTTTTTCCGTTGCTGGATGTCCGTGTCGGCCTACAGCACACGCACAAAGGCGTTGCCGGGGACGCGCTTTGCCAGCCCACGCATCTCCAGCAGCGTGAGGATGCCCATGACCTGCGGCGGGGTCAGGCCGCTCTCGTGGATCATGCCCTCGACCTGGCGCGGCTGAAGCGTGAGCATGTCCAGGACCTTGCGCTGTGCCGGCGGGAGAGGAGGGACGGGGGCCGGGGACGGGGGCGTGCCGGGCTGGCGCAGGGCAAGAACGCCGAGTTCACTCAGGATGTCTTCGACGGTCTCGACGAGTTTGGCGCCGTCCTGGATGAGCTTGTGGCAGCCGGCGCTGTGGCCCAGGCCGATCGGGCCGGGGACGGCAAAGACTTCACGCCCCTGCTCGCCCGCCTCGCGCGCCGTAATCAGGGAGCCGCTGTCGCTGGGGCTTTCGATCACCAGGACGCCCAGCGAACAGCCGGAAATGAGGCGATTGCGCGCGGGGAAACGCCAGGGTTCGGGCTTCGTCCCCATCGGGAACTCGGAAAGGACGGCGCCGTGACCGTCGGCAATCTCGTCGAACAGCCGGCGGTTCTCACTGGGATAATGAACGTCCACGCCGCAGCCGAGAAAAGCCAGCGTCCGACCACCGGCCTCCACGGCCCCGCGATGGGCATAGGTGTCCACGCCGCGCGCGCCGCCGGAGACGATCGCCAGGCCGTGCTCCGTCAATTCTCGCGCGAACTGACGGGCCAGGGTCAGGCCGTAGTTCGTGGCGCGGCGCGACCCGACGAGGGCGAGGCTGAACTTGTCCTCGGGGATCAGGTCGCCCCGCACGAACAGGGCTGGCGGGGCGTCGGGGAGCGGGCGCAGGTTCGCAGGGTACGTTTCATCTTGAAGCGTTACCAGCCTTGCGCCGCTCTTTTCCAAAGCGGCCAGGTCGCGGGTGAGATCGCGCTCGCGGATCGCAGCCAAGTGGGCTAGCCGCTTCTCGTTGAGGTGCGGCAGGCGCTCAGACCATTCCTTGCGCCCATCCGCGAAGAGCGCGGCGGGGTCCCCGCCGTAGGCCTCCAGCAGACCGTGCAGGCGGTGGGGCGCAAACTCGACGGCGTTGAGCCGCAGCCAGGCTTCCGTGTTCACGGGGCCTTCCATAGCCATCTTTTCCTCCTGAATGGGAAGCGAGGGACCTAAAATCCCCGGATTGGCGGAGGCGGAGGCGCCCCTGGGTCTCGGCCGTCAAGCGGAGCACCGCCACCGCCGCCAGCGCCTGGCCCACCCGGAAAACCGGGAGGGCCGCTACCGCCAGGGAAGCCCTGCGGAAATCCAGGGAATCTGCCGCCGCCCTGGTCGCTGACCGTGAAGGTCCAGCTCTGTGTGGTGACATTGCCGCGCCAGTCGGCCGCCCTCAGCGTGATCGTGTGTTCGCCCTCTTTGAGCGGCGTCGTCGGGGTGTTGTAGACGGCGTTCTGCCCGGCGTGGTAGAGGGCTTTTGCGTCCTTCTCGTCGTCCACCATCAGACTGACCGTGGCGGGATTGATGCCCGATCCTTCCGCGACGACGAACGCGCCGTAGGTCAAGCCCTGGCCGCGCACCGTCGCGCCGGCTTCGGGGACCGTCTGTGTCACCTGCGGGCCGATGTTGCCCGGCGCGTCGGGACGGAACGCGGTGAGTGACCCGTCATCGCTCACCACATACAGGGTCCCCGCCGCCACGATCGGAGCGGAGTAGACGGTGGTCGAAGTGTATTTCGGCTGGCTGTCCGTCGCGCTGGCCTGCGCGGCATACTGCCAGACCAGCCTGCCGGTGCCCGCATCATAGCCGGACAGCGTGCCGGGCTGTGTGGCGACCAGGAGGAGGTTTCCGGCCAGCAGGGGCGCAGCCGTGTCCGCCGCGTCCAGCGTCGCCCGCCACCGCTCGCGCCCCGACCGCGTCAGGGCGTAAAGCATGTTGCTCTGGGTGATGACATACACCGAGTCGCCGCTGATGGTCGGGGCCACCAGGACGTTGGTCGGCAGCTTGATCACCGAGCGGCGATTGCCGTTGTTCGGGTCCAGCCCGTAAAGCGTGTCGCCCGCCGCGATGTAAAGGAGAGCGCCGTCATAGACGGGGGGCACGAGGCTGGGGTCTGCCGCGAAGGGGACCGCCCAGCCCTTCTTTCCCGTGCGGGCGTTGAGGCTGTAGACGTTGCCGTCCGAGGATGTGAACACGACAAGACCGCCGGTGATGGTGGGCGACGTGATGATCGCCCCCCCGGTCGCGGTGTCCCAGATCACCTGTCCTGTGTCCGCGCTCAGTGCATAACAGTGGCTGTTGCCGCTGCCGAAATACACGACCCCATTGCTGACAATCGGCGCGGAGCGGATGGCCCCCTCCAGGTTGGCGATCCAGGCCGCTTTGCCGGTCGCGGCGTCCAGCTTATAGGCCCGCCCGTTGTCGTCCGTGGCGTAGAGGAAGCCGCCGGAGAGGGCCGGCGTGGTCCCGAAATAGGTGTGCCCCTTGCCGTCCGCCGGGTACTGCCAGCGCATCGTCCCGTCGGCGGCGTTTAGGGCGTACAGCACCCCACCGGAGGGGAAGTAAATGGTGGCGGCGGCATACACCGGCGAGGCCGGGTTGTTCTTGGAATAGCCCGTCGTGTGCCGCCAGAGGACCGACAGGGGGGCGGTCAGCTTCTCGTCGGAAACGCCGGTGTGGCCGATGTTATCACGGTAGTAGTCCACATGGACCGTGCTGACCGGAGTGTCCGGCGCGGCCGGCGTCGCCGTCACATCGGAGGCGGGCGGCGTGACCTGGGCGAAGGCCGTGGCCCCCAGCAGCAGCAGAGCCGCCGAGAGTGGATACGGATAATGTTTGTGCATGGTGGGCATCCTTGATATGTTCCTCCTCCGACCGATGAGTCGGGCGGTGGGTCGGAGAGCGTTAGCGGCGGCGCTTCTCGTCGTCACGCCATTCCGGCTCGGAGCCGGGCAGCCCCGAGTTCTTCCACAGTTTTTCCAGGCGGCGGCGCTCCTGCCAGTCCTTCCAGCGCCCGCCGAGGTCAAGCGGGCTGCGCTGCTGCGGCGAGCCGTCCAGCGTGGTGCGGAACGTGGGCCGCGCGGGGCGGCTGTCCATCCGCAGGTCCGGCCCCCGGAAGTTCCGGCGTGGGGCGCTGTAGGAGCCGATGTCGCCCCACGGGCGGGCGAAACGGACGTACAGGTAGGCCGCGAGGATGCCGCCGAGTGCGAACAGTCCAAGAAGTGGCCCGAGCATACTGCCGTAGGTCAGGTAGGTCCAGACCGTTACGCCGATTGCCAGGTACTTGGCACGCACGGGGAAAAAGTAGACCGTGATCTGCTGCTCCGGGTTGAGCATACAGAATGCCACGATCAGTCCAGTCAGCGGCAGAAAAATGTCGTTCAACGAAACACTATTCGGCAATCGGACATGGTGGTTAAGTAGAAAAACGCCTAGCAGCAGTGAGAGAGAAGAAAAAACCGTCACCGCGAAAAAGAAGATGGCATAGCGCTGGCTGCCCCAGCTTCTCTCCAGACTGCTGCCTGTCAGCCAGAAGAACACCCAGGTCACGACGAGCAGCAAGGAAAACGGCGGCAGCGTTACCAGCGGGTAGGTAGCCAGAGTCCAGGGCGCATAAGGAAAGCCGCCTATGCTAAAGACCATCTTCTCTTCGAGAAGAGGGCCAGCGACGAGCGGCGAGAAGAAGGCGGCAAGAAATGTAAAGATGTTGATGCCCAGCAGGGCAAACGTGACCGGCGCACCGCCCCGGCGCACGAAATCGCGCAGCGCATCTAATGGTGAGTTCGGCGTGTTGTACCGCATCTTGCTCTGTCCAGTCTCTACCTAGTGTGCCTGCTCCGCATAACGGTAGCTAAAGCGGGCGTCCGGGGCGGCATCCCCTTTGCGGTAAAAGTCCATGATGTCCGGCGGGTCCGGGAGATCGTCCGCCCACTTGAAATCCAGCGTGAGCGGGCCGCGTGCCGGGGGGAGGCCCAAAACCTTGCGCGGGACCGCCAGCATCAACTCATTGCCCCGCCAGCGGATCGCCGCCGTGCCGATCGTCTTCCAGTTCCACCCTCCGCCGACGTTGCGCTCGACGGTGCAGCGGCTCCGCGTCCGGGCGCGGTTGACAAGAAAATCATAGCCGTGCCAGCCCGCCGCCTTGTCGCCCCGCGTGTTCAGAAACAGCAGCATCCAGTTCCGACCTACCGGCGGTGTCAGCGGCGCGGACGTGCGGACATGGAAATAGACGTTGGCACCGTCCCGCGCCACCTGCGCCAGCACGATGTCGTTCCGCGCGCTGCTGTCCGTATAATGCGAACGCGGCGTCGCCCCGTTCCAGTCCCGGTTCGCCACATCGCCGCGCGCGTCCCGGTAGACCGGGCGAACGTTGTCCCATTGATTATACGGCTTTTGCAGCCGAATTGTTCGCGGCGCGGACGGCGGGGTGGGGGCACGCATCCCTTTGTAGCGCCGCATGTTGGCGACGAACTGGTTGTAATAATCGTCACCGTACCCGCCTCGCATCGGCTCCAGATCGCGGTTGAAGTCCTGGTTGAACTCGTCCACGATATGCCCTTGGCCCGGTTGGGTCGTGCGGCCCAGGAAGACGACGCCGGGCGTCTCCCAGACCGACGCGGTCCACTCGTTCCACCCCGTCACCAGCAGGATCGGGGCACCTACCTTTTCGGCCCGGTTCCACTGCGCTTGAAAAAAGATGCCCTTTGCCGCGTCCGGCGAAACCCATTGGTCATCATAGACGGGCACATGACCCGGCGCGCTGCTCACACCGCCGGTCTTCATGTTGTTCCAGAGCGGCCCACCGAGTGATTTGGAGACCACCATCTGCTCGACCTTGCCGTCGGGACCCAGCGCGGGCCGCTGTCCCTGCCCTTGATAGAACTCGTCCATGAAGCGCCACTTGGTCGGCTCCTTCGCCGCATCGTGGAAGGCCCAGGTGGGCCGCCAGGTGAAATAATCCTGAATGGCCGGCAGCAGGGCCGGGTCCTTCATCTTGACGGGCTGGGCGGGCCG
>CAXTWM010000004.1:0-35945 GCA_964247915.1 uncultured Armatimonadales bacterium
GCCAGGGGGAAAGGGGGGCGTCGGGACAGGCGCGCCGGACCGCCTCGCGCGCCCGCGCGATCTCGCCCCGGATTTCGCGGCCACTCAGCAGCACGAACGGGCGGTGCCGGTCGCCGTGGAGGCCGACGGCGTGGCCTTCGGCGACGATCCGCCGCAGGAGGTCCGGCGACCGTCCCACCGCCTCCCCCAGCACGAAAAACGTCGCCCGGACATTGAACAGCCGCAGGGCATCCAGGACGGCGGGCGTTGACTCGGGCGAGGGGCCGTCGTCGAAGGTCAGCGCGACTGCCTTCTCATTCGTGGGCAGGCGCGTCAGGATCGGCAGCCCCCAGGACCAGCGGGCGACGAAGACGAACGCGAAATACAGACAGAGGGCGGGCGTCAGGAACAGGCCCAGCGCGCGCGGCCCGGTCAGCGGCCAATGGAAGAGCCAGTGTGCCGCCAGAGTCAGCAGGCTGGCCTGGGTTGTCCGCACGGCGATGATCCGGTAAACCGGGTTGGCGTCTTTGCCTGTACGCGGGGTCATCGCTCCACGATACGCGCCTTCATCGCGGACGCGACCAGCGGCCAGGACATCATGCGCGGGCGCAGGTACTCGCCGATGCCCTGCCCCGTTTCGGACTCACTGTTTCCACTGAGCGTCACGGCGCACAGGGCGCGGACGTAAAAGGGCGCGCTGTCCAGCCGGGCGTGGAACTCGAAGCGCGCCGCGTGCCCGCCGCTGACGACCTCCATCCGCGTGGCGTACACCGTCCCGAAGACGTTGACGGCGGGCCGGGACAGGCGGACCTGGGGGGAGGGGTCGTGCCGCACCAACTGCCCCCGCTCGAACAGCCGGAAATGGCTCCCGCCTCGCGCCCCGCGTCGCGGGCGCACAGGGTAAAGGAGGTCGGCCAGCGCGCCGTCCAGCGCCGCCCGCGCCCAGTACCAGTCGCGGATATCCTGGGCGAACGGCAGACGGCCCCAATTGTGGTCGTGGTAGCCGATCCCCGAAAACGCGACCTCCTCCGCCCCCGGATTATGGGCCTCGCGCAGCACGATCCGCCCGGCCACGCGGCAGAACGGCGCGGCGGGCAGCCACCAGTGGCTCGCTTCGGGCGAAACGGCCTCCAGCGGGATGGGCACGGGCGGCGGAGCGGCAAAGGTCAGGACGGCGTCGAGGCGTCGGCGGTTGGCGTTCTCGTCCGAGATCGTCAGGCGCCATTGGCCCGGCGACGTCGTCAGGCAGTTGTCGCCGAACCGTAAGTCCAGCGGCAACGCCTCGCCGGCGATGATCTGGGTTGTGGGGAAGCGGGTGAAGTGGTAGGCGTGGAGCCGCCCGTCTCGGTAGAGGGCGAAGAAAAGGGCGTTGTGGCAAAAGGGGTCGGGAGCCAGACCCGAAGCGGCTTGGCGGTAGAAAGGCGAGAAGGGGTTGCCGAGGAACCAGATGCATGTCAGGGCGTATTGCCCGTCGTCCGAAAGCGCGTCGAAGTACCACCACTCATAAGCGCCCGGAGTCCGCCGCAGCCACTCCCCGTGCGCGGCCTCCTCGGCGGGGTCCAGAACGAGGCGCATCCTAGTCCGACGCCGTCAGGTCGCACAGGCCGGAGCTGCCCGCAAGCGCCTGGCGGAGCTTCGCGACGTACCTCTGGGCGCAGTCTTGAACATTCTGGGTCGTAAAGGTCGGCTCGCAGGCTTCTCGGGCAAGAACGATGTGCTCCCCCGACGCGAGTACGGCGCAGACCTCGAAGTTTTGTATCTCGTCCGAGTCGAGGGCGTCCTGAGCGACGCCTAAGTCCTCACTCAGAAAGACTTCCGCGTAGTAGTTGGTTTGAACGGTGATCTCTCTTGCGCCTTCGATGTTCACCGTCCGGTCATCCGTCGTCACGACCCACATGATGCGTTTTCTCCTTCAGCGTGATACAGTATGCCTGACGACACACCCGGCCCTGACGAGCCGGGTGTTTGGATGCCTGATCTATGCCTTGGTTTACGCCTTGAACTGGCCTTTGAAGGCGGCGATGGCCTTCTTCAAAGCGTCCACCGTGCCCTCACTCAGAACCTTGTCGCGGGCGATGGTTTCGGGCACTTCGGGGTACTTGTCGGCGAGGAAGGCGATGAACTCGGCCTCGAAGCGGCGCACGGCCTCGACCGGCACGTCGTCCAGGGCGCCCGTGTTGGCGGCGTAGATGATCGGCACCTGCCGTTCCAGCGGAATCGGCTGGTACTGCGGCTGCTTCAATACTTCGACCAGACGCAGGCCGCGCGCGAGTTGGGCCTGCGTCGCTTTGTCCAGGTCCGAGGCGAACTGCGAGAACGCCTGCACTTCGCGGAACTGGGCGAGCTGCAATTTGAGCTGGCCGCCGACATTCTTGTCCTTCATCGCCTTGGTCTGGGCGCTGCCGCCGACCCGCGAGACCGATACGCCGACGTTGATGGCGGGCCGGACGCCGGAGTTGAACAGGTCCGTCTCCAAAAAGATCTGGCCGTCCGTGATCGAGATGACGTTGGTCGGGATGTAGGCCGAAACGTCGCCCGCCTGGGTCTCGATGATCGGCAGGGCCGTCAGCGAGCCGCCGCCGAGTTCCTTGGACAGCTTCGCGGACCGCTCCAACAGTCGGGAGTGGAGGTAGAAGACGTCGCCCGGATACGCCTCGCGGCCCGGCGGGCGGCGGAGCAGGAGCGACACCTGGCGGTAGGCGACGGCCTGCTTGGACAGGTCATCGTAGACGATCAGAGCGTGCTTGCCGTTGTCCCGGAACCACTCGCCGATGCAGGCCCCCGTGTAGGGCGAGATGTACTGCTGCGAGGCCGGGTCGTCCGCCGTGGCCGCAACAATAGTCGTATACTCCATCGCGCCGGCCTGTTCCAGAGCCGCGCGGACGTTGGAAACGGTGCTGGACTTCTGGCCGATGGCGACGTAGATGCAGTAAACGTCGGTGCCCCGCTGGTTGATGATGGCGTCGAGCGCGACGGCGGTCTTGCCCGTGCCCCGGTCGCCGATGATCAGCTCGCGCTGGCCGCGCCCGATGGGGATCATCGAGTCCACGGCCTTGATGCCCGTTTGCAGCGGCTCCTTGACCGGCTGGCGCTCGACGACGCCCGGCGAGCGGGTTTCCAAGCGGCGGAATTCGGTGGTCGCGATCGGCCCCTTGTTGTCAATCGGCTGGCCCAGGGCGTTCACGATGCGCCCGACCAGGGCCTCGCCGACGGGGATCTGGATGATGTTGCCGGTACGCTTGACCGTGTCGCCCTCTTTGATGCCCGTTTCGGAGCCGAGCAGGACCGCGCCGACGTTGTCTTCTTCCAGGTTCAGCGCCATGCCCTGGATGCCGCCGGGGAACTCCAACAGCTCGCCGACCATGCAGTCCTGGAGGCCGTAGATGCGCGCGATGCCGTCGCCGACTTGCAGGATCGTCCCGACGCCGACTTCCTCGATGTCCGACTTATACGATTCCAGTTCCCGTTCGAGAACGGACGTGATTTCTTCCGGTCTGATAGCCACTTTAGACTGTCCCTCCCAGGGCGTTCGCTCCCAACAACTGCCGCTCCAGACGCTCCAGCTTGCCGCGCACGCTGCCGTCCATGACCGTGTCGCCGATCCGCACCACGACGCCGCCGACCAGAGTCCGGTCCAGGGCGGCCACGAGCCGGACCTTTTTGCCGGTCAGCGTGTGCAGGCTCCGCACGAGCTGCTCCTGCTGCTCCAAGGTCATCGGCACGGCGGACCACGCCTCGGCGTCTACGGTGTTCGTGTGCTCGGCCAGCAGGACGCGGAACTCGCGGATGCACTCGCCGATCAGGTCCTCGCGCCGCTTGCGGATCAGCAGCTTGAGGAAGTTCAGCGACGAGGCGGTGACCCGGTCGCCGAAGGCTTCGTCCACGACCGTGTTCTTGCGCGCGACCGAGACCAGCGGCTGCATCAGCACGGCGCGCAGGTAGGGCACGTCGGCGAGGAAGCGGCTGACCAGGGTGAGGTCCTGCTCCACCGCGTCCAGGATGCCGTCCCGCCTGGCGACCCCGAACAGGGCGGCGGCGTAGCGCCGAGCGACTCGGATGTCTTTCAATAGGACGCCGCGCCTTTCGCCGGCCCGCCGCCGGACCCGTTGCCAATGGCGTTCCCGGTCACGCCGCGCCCGGACTCAGTGACGGCCCCGATGCCGACGCTGCCGATGAAGTCGTCCACCATCTTGGTCTGGCGGGCGTCGGTGAGGTTCTCGCCGACCACCTTACCCGCCGCGCTCATGGCGATGGACACGATCTGCCGACGCATCTCCAGGAAGGCCGCCTGTCGCTCGCGCTCGCTCTCGTTGCGCCCCTGGGTGATGATCGTTTCCACCTGCTGGCGGGCGTCAGCGACGAGGCTGTCGCGCAACGCCTGCCCTTCCTTAACGGCGGCTTGAATCTGTTCGCGTGTCTGCGCCTCGATGTTGGCAAGCCGCTGTTCGTACTGAAGCCGCGTGTCTTCCATCCGCTTGCGGTCTGCCTCGATCTGGTCGTAGGTCGCCTGTATGTTCGCCTGCCGCTCGTCCAGGATGCCGAAGATTCTGCCGAACGCGAAGCGCCACAGCAGCGCCATCAGGATCAGGAACCCGACGATCTGCGTGAGCAGCAGGGCTGGCGTGATGCCGAGTTGTTGCACAAGGTTCATGTCTGCGTCACCCCTAATGAAGTTAGTGGGCGCCCAGCATCGTCTGCACCTGCTCGGTGGACGGCAGCAGGCCGCGCAGGGCGAAGAAGAAGACCAGCGTGAAGATGAACAGCGTCTCGACCAGGGCGAAGGTCACGAACATCAGGTTGCGGATGCGGCCCTCGGCCTCGGGCTGACGCGCGACCCCCTGGATGGCGGCGGCGAAGACCATGCCTTCCCCGATGCCGACGCCGACCGCAGCGAGCGGCAGCATCAGGGCGACGCCCAACGCGAGCAGACCAAAATACGTTCCAGCCATGTGTTTCTCTCCTTAGTGTGTCACGGGTGCGTGTACACGGGTGTTTTCTTTGACGTTGTGATCGGGCGCGTCCGGCACTTCAAAGTCGCCGGTCTCGTTGTGGTGCGTCTCCGACATGATGCCGATGTAGGCACAGGTCAGCATGGCGAAGATGAAGGCCTGGATGACGCCCGTAAAGATTTGCAGCGGATAGACGATGATCTGCAAGGGGAAGTTGAGCGGGCCGATGTGGATGGCGCCTGCCGCCAAGTCGTTCATCACGTCCTCGGCATAGATGTTGCCGAACAGGCGCATCCCCAGCGAGAACGGCTTGATGAACTCGCCTAAAATCTCAATGACGATGAACAGCGGGGCGAGGACCAGCAACGGGCCGACGAAGTGCTTCAGGTACTCTTTCAGGCCCTTGGACGTGATGCCGACGTACTGCGTGTAGAAAAAGACGATGATCCCCAGGCCGATGGTGGTGCTCGGGTTGGCCGTGGCCGCCCGGAAGCCGGGAATCAGTTCCAGCATGTTGCAGAACAGGATGTAAAAGAACAGCCCGAAGACCAGGGGCAGGTGACGCCTGCCGCCCGGACCCATCGCGCCCACGAAGATGTCCCCCAGGCTAGACAGCATCAGCTCCATCGCGTTCTGAAGCCGCCCCGGCACACGGGCGCGCGGCGCGGCGGCCCAGGCGCAGACGAGCAGCGTGATGAGCGAGGTCAGGAAGATGAAAAAGGCGTATGTCGTCCAGGGCAGAAGTTCCATAGTGTTATCGCGTTGTTTTCGTGGTGCGGAAGCGGATGGCGGACAGAACGATGGTGCCCTGGCCCAGGGCGAAGCCGATGATGACGGCGACCGGGTTCACTTGGCGCAGGGTCAGAAAGGCCGCGCCGACCAGCGCGATGAACGCCAGCTTCGCGCCGAGCAGAAGCAAAAATTGGAACTGCACGCCCTGGGCGGACGCCGGGCCGGTGTCACCGCGCCCCGCCCTGAACAGCACGGGCATGGCACGCTCAACGAACAGGAACAGCAGGCCGCAGACACCCAAACTGATCCCGACGCCGAGGGCAACGCTCACGGCCAGCCAGGTCTTCCCCGACAACAGCAGCAGGGCGACGGGCAAGGCGCCCCCCATGCAGCCGGCCCCTGCCATCCGAGTGAAACGGGGCAGCGCGGCGGAGGAGGCTCCAGGGGCAGTCTCAGAAGGTGTCGTATGAGTGGGGTACGTCTTAATCATGCAGGCGAGTCCGTTACGGCTTGCGGCGGCCCCCGCGCGACAGCAGCTTGAGCAGGTTGGTGAACCCGACGCCCGTGCCCGCGAGAGTCATCACCATCGTCCACCAGGGTGTGCCGGTGTGGTTAAAGTGCCCGTCCAGCCACGTCCCGGCCAGCAGCCCCGCCAGGATGCTCGCGACAAAAGTGAAACCGGCGGCCAGGCCCGCCCCGTGTCCGCCTGCCCCGTCACCGGGGTCGGGCGAAACGCCGGGCGTCCCGGATCGTGAGGAAGAAGCGCGACGGTCCAGGGTTGGGCGCGTGAACTGGATATCCGGCGGCGGGGGCAGGGGGCCACGCGAAGGCACCGCGATCTGCGGCACGTCATCTCCGTCGTCAACCCTTTTCGGCGTGTCGTCCTCGGCCATCGCAGCCCCCTTCGGCGCGGGCGGTTCCCAGCGTTTCCAAAGTTTTTCCGGGGATGAGTATAACACAGAAGCGCCCGGCAAGTCAACTAGTTTGCACCCTTTTTCACGAATTGGGGCGCAAAGTGTGGAACTTTTTCCTGCCTGCGGACGCTCATACAAAGGCAGGGGCGCGCGGCGCGGAAGCCGCAAGCCAACGGAGCGATTAACGTGAACGAGCCAGGGCAGAAACCCATCTTTTTTGACGAAACGAACCGGCGCTGGGGTCTGGTCTCGTACTTCCTGATCTTCGCGGGCCTTCTCGGGCTGATGGCGAGCCTCGTCTTCGTCGTCAGCATCCTCTTTAGCCCCAAGCTGCCGTCCATCTCGCTGGCCGCCGCCCGGCTGGGGCTGGCCCCCGCCCTGCCCGAAGCGCGGCCTAAGACGCTGGGGCAGGCGCCGCGCGCCGTGACGGACCCGAAGACGCGGGCCAAGCTGCACTTCGTCCTGAACCGCAACCAGCCCGTGCAGGACGCCAAGCGGGACCTGAACGAGACGATCAGCCGCGAGAGCCGCCCGCAGGCGGTGCCCGCCGCCGCCGTCGCGCCCGGCCACGTCGCCGGGCCGGTCCGCGCCGCCTTCTTCGAGGGCAACGACAAGGCCGCCGTGGACTCGCTGACCCAGCACATCGGGCAGACGACGCACCTGCTCCCGGTCTGGCTGCTGCTGAAGCCCGGCGGCGCGGGGATAAAGTCCATCGCGAACTTCACCGTCAAAACGGCGGCCAATGCGGCCAGCTACGAACAGAGCAACGACGACATCGCGCTGGCGCAGGCCCGCGCCCACGGCGTCGCCATCCTGCCCGTCGTCCAGAACTACGACGGCGACAGGTTCCGCACCGATTGGCTCCGCAGCCTCCTGTCCACCCCGGCCAAGCGCGCCGCCGTCGTTGCCCAGCTCAAAAATTACATCGTCAAGGGCCGCTTCCAGGGCGTCAACATTGATTTCGAGACGGACCAGGATGCGGACCGGGCGGGCATGACCGCCTTCACGGCCCAGCTCGCCTCAGCCTTCCACCCGCTCGGCCTGCTCGTGACGCAGGACGTGCAGACGGACAGCGACGCCTACGACCTGCCCACGCTGGCGCGTGTCAACGACTTCGTGATCCCGATGCTCTACGACCAGCACGCCGATGGGAACAACGCCGGCCCGATCTCGGGCCAGGCCTGGTTCGGGTCGGAGCTGTCGGGCGTCTTGGCGCAGGTGCCGGCCAACAAAGTCGTGCTGGGCCTGGGCACTTACGGCTACGACTGGGTGGACGGCACCACGCAGGCGTCGGACATGTCGTTCCAGCAGGCGGCCCAGGTCGCCCAGCAGAACCAGAACCAGTTCGGCGATGGCGTGATCCACATTGACCCGGCCAGCCTCAGCCCCTATTTCACCTACAGCGACGAGGCGGAAGGAGCGGGCAGCAAGGAGATCTCGCACACGGTCTGGCTCCAGGACGCGACCACGAACTGGAACCAGATGCGCGCCGCCCTGCCTTATCACACGCTGGGCGCGGCGGTCTGGGAACTGGGCAAGGAAGACCCCAGCCTGTGGAGCTTTTTCGGCAAGGGGCAGGCCGCGTCGCTGGCCTCCTTCGACCCGCAGCGGCTCTCGCAGGTGACGTATGGCAAGGAGTTCGGGACCACGTTCATCGGCCAGGGCGACGTCCTGGACGTCGTCCAGCCGCCGACGGACGGCGACCGGACGATCACGACCAATAAGAGCGGCCTGGTGGTCGGCGAGCGGTTCACCAAGTACCCCTCGCAGTGGGTCATCCGGCGGACGGGCCTGGTGGACCAGGCGACGGGCGCGAACACGTCCAAGAAGATCGCCCTGACCTTTGACGACGGCCCGGACCCGCGCTGGACGCCGCAGATCCTGGACATCCTGCACCAGTACCACGTCCCGGCGACCTTCTTCGTGGTCGGCGAGAACGCGGAGGCGCATCCGGGCCTGCTGTCCCGCGAGTGGAACGAGGGCATGGAGATCGGCAACCACTCCTACACCCACCCCGAAATGGACCAGGTCTCGCCCCTGCGGACGAAGCTCGAACTGGACGCCACCCAGCGGGTCATCGAGGCCATGACCGGCCACATGACCACGCTCTGGCGCTCGCCGAACCGGGCCGACTCGGAGCCGTCCACCGAGGCCGACTTCGACCCCGTCTACCAGGGAGACCAGCTCGGCTACCTGTTCATCGGCGAGCAGATCGACCCGACCGACTGGAAGCCCGGCCTCAAGGCCGATCAGATCGTCCGGAACGTCCTGGCGAACGCGAACAACGGCAACGCCGTCCTGCTCCACGACGCGGGCGGCGACACGCGGGCCGAGACGGTCAAGGCGCTGCCGCTGATCATCCAGGGGCTGAAGGCCAGGGGCTACACGTTCGTGCCGGTCTCGGCCCTGGTCGGCAGGCCCAAGTCCGTCCTGTTCCCCGCCGTGAACTCCTGGGGCGTGACCGTAGACCGCGCGATCTTCGACCTGAGCTACTGGATCGGGACGGGCTTCACGGTCCTGTTCCTGCTGGCGATCGGGCTGGGCATCAGCCGGATGGTCTTCATGGGCGTGCTGGCGACGATCCAGGCGCGGCGCGAGCGGGCGCGGCTGTTCGACCCGACGTTCACGCCCGCCGTCAGCGTGGTCATCGCCGCCTACAACGAGGCGAAGGTCATCAACAAGACCATCGCGACCCTGCTGTCGTCGGACTACCCCGATCTGGACATCCTGGTCGTGGACGACGGCTCCAAAGACGACACGGCCAATGTGGTCCTGGCGGCTTACGGGGCCGACCCGCGCGTCACGGTCATCCGCAAGCCGAACGGCGGCAAAGCGTCGGCCCTGAACTTAGGGATTCAGCAGTGCCGGGGCGAGGTCATCGTCGCGCTGGACGCCGACACGGTCTTCGCCCCGGACACGGTCGCCAAGCTGGTGCGCCACTTCGCCGACCCCGCCATCGGCGCGGTGTCCGGCAACGTCAAGGTGGGCAACCGGAACAACCCGCTGACCATCTGGCAGGCCGTCGAGTACATCACGAGCCAGAACTTCGACCGGCGGGCGTTCGATCTGCTGAACTGCATCACGGTCGTGCCGGGCGCGGTGGGCGCGTGGCGCAAGGATGCGGTCATCCTGGCGGGCCTGTACTCCTCCCAGACACTGGCCGAAGACACGGACCTGACCTTCAAGATCCGTCGGCTGGGCTACCGGATCGTCACGGACAACGCCGCCCTGGCCTATACCGAGGCGCCGGACACCCTGCGGGACCTCGCCAAGCAGCGCTTCCGCTGGGCCTTCGGCACCTTGCAGTGCCTGTGGAAGCACCGGTCGGCCCTGTTCAACCCGCGCTTCGGCGCGTTCGGCACAGTCGCCATGCCCTCGCTGTGGGTCTACCAGATCGGCTTCCAGGCCATCGCGCCGGTCGTGGACCTGACCATCGCCTGGTCCCTGATCTACAGCCACTTCATCGCACCGAACACGGGCCACCAGAACGCCTCCATGCTCGTCGGCTACTGGGCCTTGTTCTCGGCCATCGAGCTGCTGGGCGCTTGGCTGGCCTTCCGGCTGGACCGCGAGGACAAAAAGCTGCTGGTCTGGCTGCTCTTCCAGCGGTTCGTCTACCGCCAGCTCATGTACTACGTCATCGTCAAGTCGCTCGTCTTCGCCGTGCGCGGGTCGCTGGTCGGCTGGGGCAAGTTCGAGCGCAAGGGGACGGTCACGCAGCCCGGCGCGGCCCCAACCCCGCCGCAGACCTCCGCCTCGGCGGGCAGCGAGGCGACGACTGCGCCGGATTAGCGTCACCCCGAAAGGGAAAGCCGCCCCCGGTCATGCGACCGGGGGCGGCTTTCCCTTGTTTGTGGGGAATGACCGTGGGATTGAAGCCGTGGGAATAAATTCCTGCGCTGTGGGGCGAAGCGCCCAGTCTCCACCTTCGTGGAGACACGAACATCGGGATAGAACGACCTGCCTCTGTTGTGTTGTTTTATCCTTGTCCGCGAAGGCGGACACTAGGCGCTTCGCCCCACAGCGTAGGAATTCATTCCCACGCCTCTAATCCTACGGCCTCCACCGTTCACATCCCTCCCGGCACATCCGGCGGCGGGGGCCAGACGCCGGGCGCGGCGGCAAGGTCCGGCTGCGGCAGACTTGCCTCACGGTTCAAGCGGTCGGCGCGGCGATTCCAGGCCCAAATCTGTGGCATAGAGAGTAAGAAGCCAGCAATAACTGAGAAGGGGAAAATACTCAGGTAAAGGTGGAAGCCACGAAAGAAGCTAGCTGCCTGCTGTGCTATCCATACGGGCGAATAGATGAGGGAGGCGGCGGCTTCCGCAAGAATCGGAACAAGCCACAACGTTGAGCCGGCAAACAGGCTGTAAGCGGGAGACAGCACCAACCATTCCATGAAACCCATCCCCTCATTTCTTGGCCGTGACCGAGAGAGAAGACCGGTATCAAGTTGCCAGTTATAATACCGCTCCAAGATGTCCATGAGATTCAGCGCGATGATTTCGCATAATCCGCCAGGAGGCCGTAGCGGAGGCCGCGGGCGCTGAGGGTGAAGCGGTCGGCACCGAAGTAGGTCAGGAGGCAGTCGAGGATGAGGGCGCCCGCCACGATGACGTCGGCGCGTTTGGGTTCCAGACCGGGTATCTCGCGGCGCTGGGCCAGCGGCAAGTGGGTGAAGCGGTCCAGGGCGGCAGACACGTCGGCGCGGGCGAGGGTCGCGCCGTGGAGGGCGTCGGGGTCGGGTGTGGGCTGGCCCTGGGTGACGGCGGCGATGTTGACGGCGGTGCCGCCGATGCCGGCGACGAGCGGGGGCGTGTCGGGCACGGGAAACGTGTCAAAGGCGGCGCGGGCGTACTGCGCGGCCTGATCCAACTCATAGGCTGTCGGCGGGTCAGACTTCAAAAAACGCTCGGTCAGCCGGACGGCCCCGATGTCCAGGCTTTTGTGCCGCCCCACCCCATCGGCGTCGCCCAGAATGAGTTCCGTGCTGCCGCCGCCGATGTCGAAGACGAGCAGGAAGGCGTCGGCAGGGATGCCCAGCGCGGCGTCGGAGCGGACGGCGGCGTAGGCAAGCTGGGCTTCGCGGTCGCCCGAAATGATCTGGATGTCCACGTCGGCGCGCGCTTTGGCCTGGGCGATGAAGTCCAGGCCGTTGGCGGCGTCGCGCAGGGCGCTGGTGCCCGCGCCTAAAACTGTCTGCGCGCCCTGCCGCCGCGCCTCGTCGGCGAAGCGGGCGATGGCGTCCAGTGTCCGGGACATGGGCACATCGCCCAGGCGCTTGGCCTGGTCCACGCCTTCGCCCAGCCGAGTCACGTCCGACTGTTCGGCGACGACGGACAGCGCGCCGTCATCCGAAACGTCGGCGACGGTCATCTTGGTGGAGTTGGTTCCGATGTCAATGGCGGCGAGGCGCATGAGAGTAGTCCCCCCGGCCCCCAATTCTGGGGGAGTCAGAAAGAATAGGCAGCGGCGTTCTCCGGTTCCCCCAGGATTGAGGGCTAGGGGGCAATCTTCAACTGCGCCGACGGCGGCTGGCCGGGGGCGAGCGTCAGGACGGCGTAGCGGAAACGACCGTCCCAGGAGCGGCCCAGGCTGCCGGGGTTGACCCAGAGGACGCCGCCGACGGCCCGGACGAACGGCGTGTGGGTGTGGCCGCAGACGACGACCTGTGCGCTCGTCATTTCGGCAAGCTCGGCCAGCCGGGCGTCCGAAGTCCAACTGCCCAGGCCCTCTTTGGAGCCGGGCGCGTAGTGGGTCATCAGGACGGAAACGCCGTTCAAAGCCGTTTCGACCTCGCCGGGCAGGTCTTGGAGCCACTGACGGGTCTCGTCCGAGATGGCCCCGCTGTCGCGGCGGATGGCCTCGAACTTGTCCGGGCGCAGCCGGCCCCACTTTTTGCGGTACTCGGCCTCGCGCTCGGGGAACGAGGCGACGTTTTTGTCGTAGTTGCCGCGTACCGTGACGACGGCGGGCCGGGCGCGCAGGAACCGGACGCAGGCTTCGGGCGCGTCGCCGTAACCGACGGTGTCGCCTGCGTTGAAGACAGGCCGGTCCGTCAGGCCTGCCGCCTCCAGGGCACGCCAGACGGACTGGAGCGCGCCCAGATGGCCGTGGATGTCGCTGAAGACTCCGTACTGCACCGCGTTTACTCGCCCAGCGTCTTTTGGAGGCGCTTGCGGCGGGCGCGCAGTTCCTCGACCAGCACGGCCTGCTTTTTAGGCGTCAGCTTCTCCGTGGCCGCCGCCGCTTCGAGCACGGCGGCGATCTTGTCCAGCGTGCGGACCGCCTCCTGCACCTGCTCCATCGAGAGCGTGTCCGGGCCTTCGGCCAGCTCGGAAGCGACCGAATCGAGCTTATCGAGCTGCCGGTCCAGCGCCTTGTCGCGGGTCTTGGCCGGGACCGCCTGTTTCAACCGCTCCGAAGCGTCGCCTAGCTTCTGGAACACCTCCTGCACGTCCTGGTTGGCCGACGCCAGGGCCGAAGCGGAGTCGCCCGTCTGGGGGATGGGGGTGGCGACGGCCACGGCGGGCATTTCGGCCTGTACCGCCAGCCACTCCTTGACGCGGGCAGCGTTTGTCAAGCCGACGCCCTTGACGCCGCCGATTTGCTCGACGCTCGCGGCCCGCAGATCGTCCAGCGTCCGCAGGCCCGCCTGGGCCAGCGCCTGCCGCCGGGCGGCGCCGAGGTAGGGGATGTCCGGCAGTTCCGACTCGGCGGAAGCCGTCTCGTCGCCGGGGGCGGTGCTGACGCCGTCCTCCGCCAGCGCCTGGACCACGTCCGCCTTGTCGCCTTCCGGCGCGGGAGGTGATGTTTTTTTCATGGCGTGGGTACAACCTCCTCGACCGTTTCGGGGTCGGTCGGCTCCGGCTCGGACTGCACCAGCACCTGTAAGAACTGGCGCTTGAAGCCCTGTCGCTGCATCTTGTTCCAGGAGGCGATGAAGCTGCGGTACAGCTTCGCGCGCTCGGCTTGCTGGGTGCCGATCATCCGCTCCAGCCCGGCCCGGATTTCGGGGCGATGGCCGGCGTGACCGTCCAGGAAGGCTTGCAGCAGCGGCCCGCGCACATCCCGGTCGTGGATCTCGCCGATCTGCTCCTGGACGGACTTCACCTGGTCATACACCCTGGCGAAGTCTTTGCCGGGGAAACAGGGCTGGAAGATCTCCATCGTGTAGCGCAGGCGCTTGGCGGCAATCCGCATGTTGTGCAGCTCGTCCACCTTGGTCGGGTCGCTGATATGGGGCGCGAACTGGTACAATTCTTCCAGGCGCGTGTGCAGCATCAGGGGCGCGTTGGAGCGCAGCGACTCGCGCGGGTTGACGGCATAAAGGGGGAGCGCCTTAGCCATGCTTTTTGTCCTCCTCGCCCAGCAGCCGGCTGAAGTCCCGGACGAAGTGGCTCTTTTCCAGCCGGTTCAGCTCCTTGACGAGCAGGACGCGCTCGCGGTCACGCTCCTTTTGCAGATGCTCGACGAAGGCGCGCAGGCCGACCTTTTCGCTTTCGGGGGCGCTCTCAATCATGGACTCCATGAACTCGATCTGGACGTCCCCGTCGCGCACCGCGCCCAGCGCGTCGGTCGTCTTCGCGACCTCCTTCTCGATAGCGGCGAACGGCTTGGGCGGGAAGGCGGCGGCGAAGACGGAGAGGGCCGCCCGGAG
This sequence comes from uncultured Armatimonadales bacterium, assembly GCA_964247915.1. Lineage (GTDB taxonomy): Bacteria > Armatimonadota > Armatimonadia > Armatimonadales > Capsulimonadaceae > JANXMY01. Next base: position 14,235 of record CAXTWM010000004.1, read on the forward strand.
ACGGCGGGAGGCAACCCGCATGTCGTGCAGGGCCTCGATGTCCGTACCCTCCCTCGTCCCTTCTAAGTTGGACATCATCTCGTGGAGCTGCTGGGCGAGCGATGTGTGCGCCGCCTCAATAAAGGTGGCATCCGGTGCGATGTCATACGCTGATTTAGCCATGTGTGCCCTATCATAACGCGCGGAAGAACTTTTGTCAAGGATATACCCATGTCACGCCTGATTACCCTTCTGACAGACTTCGGCACCCAAGATGCGTTCGTGGGCGTGATGAAAGGCGTCATCAAGACCGTTGCGCCGGACGCCGAGGTCGTTGATTTGACACATCATGTCCCGCCGCAGGACATCCGGGCGGGGGCGTTCGTCCTCCACACCGCCTGCCGTTTCTTCCCTCCGGGGACGGTCCATTTAGCCGTCGTGGACCCCGGCGTCGGCGGCGCGCGGCGGCCCGTGGCGGCTCACGTTGGGGACTTCCTCTATGTCTGCCCGGATAACGGCCTGCTGTCCCATGTGCTGGCGCAGGACACGTTGACACAGGCGGTGGCGCTGGACAATCCACGGTTCCATCTACCCCAGGTCAGCCGGACGTTCCACGGGCGCGACATCTTCGCGCCAATCGCCGCGCACCTGGCGAATGGCGTGCCGCTGGAAACGCTGGGGACAAGGCTGGAGACGTTGCAGACGTTCCCCCTGTCTTACCCCCTTGCTTTAGGGCACACGATCACCTGTCACGTCATCTACGCCGACGTCTTCGGCAACCTGTTCACGGACCTGACCGAAGACGAGGCCGGGCCAGAACTGTCATCCGTCGTCATCGAGGCGGGAGGCTCGGTCATCCACGGCCTTTCGGACAGCTACAGCCAGGCACCCGAAGGCGAGCCGCTGGCCCTGTTCGGCAGCAGCGGGCACCTGGAGATCGCCGTGCGGAACGGGAACGCGCGGGAGCGACTGGGTATGAAAGTGGGAGACCGGGTGACGATCAGAACCTAGGCCCATAACTATGAACAGCCTCATTCTCTCCCCCACCCGACTGGCCTATGGCGAGCGGCCCTTCCGGCGCGAGCCGGGGAGTGGGTCGCCGGACAGCGACATCTACCTCGCCGCGCCCGGAGAACGGGCGGCGACGGTCCGGGCCGCGCTCGATGCGGGCATCACGTTCTTTCATGCGGCGTATGAGCGCGAAGCGGCGTCATTGGGCGCGTCCCTCCGAAGCCTCGGCGTCCGGGAGCGGGTGACGGTCAGCACCACGGATGGCGACGCGCTGGACCGCTGCCCGGACACGGAGGACGGCGCGGCGCAGGCTACCCGCGCGGCCATCGCCCGCAAGCGGGAACTGCTCGGAGTGGACTCGCTGGACGTGTTCCTGCTGTACGATTTCCGGCCCGAAGTCCACACCCCCGCCCGGCTGGCCGGGGCGCGGCGGGCGCTGGCCGAGGCGCGGGCGTCAGGCCAGGTTCGTCACCTCGGCGCGACCTGCTACGGCGCTTATGACGCGCTGGCCGAAGCCATTGAGGGCGATCTGCTGCCCGCCGACATCGTGGCAGCGCGGTTCAACTACTTGGACCAGGCGGCGGCAAGGAGGCTGTTCCCGGCCTGCCGCGCACGCGCGGTGGCGGCGCTGGCCGCGCAGCCGTTCTCGTGGCTCGGCGGCATCCCGTTCGTCCACTTCCCGAATACCTGGCGGCTGCGAAACCTGACCAAAAACTTTTACGGCTTCACCGCCGGGCAAGCCCACCTGTACTGGCTGCTCGCCCAGCCGGACATTGACGGCGCGCTGGTCTCCATGCAGACGCCGGAGCAAGTATCAGACAATATCGGCGCGACGCGGATCACCAAAACGCCGCAGGGGCTGGAGTCCCTGTTCGACTCGTTCGTGGAGGCCCTGACCCGGACGCGCGAGGGCTGGCGCGGGCTGAAAGAAGACGAACTTTGGGAATACCGCGCGGCGGCGGAAACCTACCTGAGCCGGAGACAAACATCGTGAACATCCTCATGCCGCTTCTTCTGGGACTGTCCCTCGCCTCGGCGGCGGGCCTGCGCGCGTTTCTGCCCCTGCTGGTGCTGTCCGTCGCCGCCCGGTTCCACGTCATCCATCTGGGCGGCGAGTTCGCCTGGCTCCAGTCCTGGACCGCCCTGACCTCGCTTGCCGTCGCCGCCGTGGCCGAGTCACTGGCGGACAAGGTGCCGGTCGTGGACCACGCGCTGGACCTGGTGCAGACGCTGATCCGGCCTCTGGCGGGCGCCCTGGCCGTGGCCGGGACGCAGGCGCACCTGGACCCGGTGACGGCGGGCGTCCTAGGGCTGGTCCTCGGGGCGCCGCTGGCCGGCGGCCTGAACGCCGCCAAGAGCGGGTCACGGCTGGCCTCGACGGCGGCCACGGCGGGCGTCGCCAACCCGGTCCTGAGTCTCGCCGAAGACATCACCGCCCTGGGACAATCCCTCCTGGGCGTGTTCGTGCCGGCCCTGGGCGCCGTGTTCGCCCTGCTGCTATTTTACGGCGTTTGGCGCCTGTGGCGGCGGCTGCGGTGGGCACGGAAAGGGCCGTCCGCCGGGACGGGGTAAACCGGGGCAGGAGATCGGGCGGCGGGCGTGGAAAGGGGGGACATCCATTCGAGGAGGACACTGTTTCAATGAAGATCGGAATTTTCACGGCGCTGTTCCACGACAAGCCCATCGAGGAAGCGCTGGACATCATCGCCGCGAACGGCATCCAGGCCGTCGAGCTGGGCGCGGGCGCCTACCCCGGCAGCCGGCACTTGGACGACGTCGGCGGCGTCGAGACGCTGATCAAAGACGACGGCGCGCGCAAAAAGCTCCGCAAAATGATTGAAAGCCGGGGCCTGACCCTGGACTCGCTCTCGGTCCACGGCAACCCGCTCCATCCCGACCGCGCGGTCGCCGAGGAGCACGGCAAGGCCTTTGAAAACGCCGTCCTGCTGGCCGAGAAGCTGGACCTGACGGTCGTGAACGGCTTCTCGGGCTGCCCCGGCGACGGCCCGCGCGCCAAGAACCCGAACTGGGTGACGTGCGCCTGGCCGGACGAGTTCCGGGACATCTTGGACTACCAGTGGAAGAAGGTCGCGATCCCCTACTGGAAGAAGCAGAATCGGTTCTTGAAGGAGCACAACGTCAAGTTCGCCATCGAGGCGCACCCCGGCTTCCTGGTCTACAACCCTGAAACGGTCCTCAAGCTGCGCGACGCGGCGGGCAGCCAGATCGGGGCGAACTTCGACCCGTCCCACTTTTGGTGGCAGGGCATTGACCCCATCGCCGCCGTGCGGGCGCTGGGCGCGGCGGGCGCGGTCTTCCACGTCCACGCCAAGGACACGCGCGTGGACCCCTACAACGCCAGCATCAACGGGACGCTGGATACCAAGTCCTACGCCGACATCCTGGGCCGCTCCTGGTCCTTCCGGGCGGTCGGCTACGGCCACACGCTGACCTGGTGGAAGGATTTCGTCTCCAACCTCCGCATGATCGGCTATGATGACGTGCTCTCCATTGAGCATGAGGACGGCCTGATGTCCGCCCCGGAGGGCTTGAAGAAGGCGATGGAGACCCTGACGGCTTCCGTCATCACCCAGCAGGCCGGCGAGATGTTCTGGGCGAAGGAGTAGCCGATGAAAGGCTTATAATGAGCGACCTGCTGCGGGAGTTGGTGGGCCGGGAAGTGTCGGTCTGGACCGACCCAGGCTTGGGCCAATCCGGCACCCTCCAGAATGTCGGCAGCCGCTGGATACATTTGGCGTCAGACGCCCACAGCACTCTGCTGATACCCACACAGAACATTCGGCTCATCAAGATCGAAGGCAGGGGCATGACGGCACAGGCCGCTAGGGGAGAGTTGCAGCCTTCCCTGCTCGGTCGCACGGTATCAGTCTCTTCCAGGTCAGGCGAAAACTCCTACAGCGACACCGGGCAGTTGGAAGCCTTCGACGATGACTGGCTCCGGGTGCAGGTGAAAGGCTCGCAGCTCTACTTCGCGGTCAGCAGCATCACTCTGTTGCGACCGATCTAAGGACAAGCGCCCCGCCGAACCACGTTGATGGGACGGCGGGGCGTCTTCGTGTATCACGGCCCCGGCGCGTCGGGGAGAGCCTGGTATTGGCCGAAGCAGAGTTGGTCGGTGTCCGACTGGATCGTCCGCTCGTACTTCTCCCACTTCACATGGCCGTCGGCGAACAGGTAGTTCGCACCGTCGCGGTGGCGGCTGCTGGCGGGGGCGAAGTTCCCGGTGAAACTGCCGGAATTGCCGCTGATGCAGTCGGGGAAGGGCGTCCGTCCCTTCACGGCCCCGGCCAGACTGGAGTTGTCAAACACCTCGCCGAGCCAGGGGTGGATATGGACGTCGCAGAACTGCCCGCCCCGCTCCACGACATAGATCGTGTTGGACGGGGTCCCGACCTGCGCGTCCGACAGGCCGAACAGGAAGTAGGCGTTGAGCAGGTAGGACGTGACGCCGGGCGCGGGCGTCGCCGGGTTGCCGGCGCAGCCGGTGATCGCCTGCCCGTGCGGGTCCGAATCGTCGGGGCAGACGAATAGCTGCTCCGTCCTGCTGGCCGTGTTGTCGCTGTTGCCCCGGCTGACATAGGGCATGATCTTCTCGAAGGGCGATCCGTAGTCTACGGCCTCGTCCCCGCCGTCGTAGTCGCCGAGGGGGGCGACATGAACGGCGGGGTTGGCGCAGGCCGGGTGCTCCTGCGGGTATTTCTCATCGGCGTCTTGCAGGTACTGGGTCAGCGCCAGCCCGATCTGCTTCAGGTTGCTCTGGCAGGCGGCGCGGCGGGCGCTCTCGCGCACGGACTGGAAGACGGGGAACAGAATCGCCGCCAGCAGCGCGATGATGGCGATGACGACAAGCAGCTCGATCAGCGTGAACGCGCGCTGAGGGCTGCCGCCGGGTCGGTTTCGTGGCATGAAATTCTCCTTGTGATCAGTTGTCGTGGCCGCATTGGGGCGGCGCGTCAGCGATCACAGGAGTTGGGGCGGGCGTGACGGGGGCGTTCGGCGGAGCGAGGCGACGGTCTGTGTGAAACGGCGGAAGGTTTCGGCGCGGGATGGGGGAACAGCAGGAGTGACGCCGCCGGGCGGCACGGCGAGCGGCCACCAGACGAGCGCGGCGGCGTTGTCGGGATAGCTCTGGTCACAGCAGGCGCAGAGGCGGGCCTGCGTCGCGGGCGGCGGGGCTGTGTGGCAGCAGCACCGAGCTATGCCGCCGGGATGGAGGGTATGGCACATCGCACACCGGCAGACGGCGCAGGCGGTCGTTTTCGCCGCCGTCGGGGCCGTCCGGCACCGGGCCATGCCCGCCGCGCCGAGCAGGATCAATCCGACCCATACCATAGCAAGCAGTAGGGAGACCAGCCGAGAGGAGAGTTTCCTGGCGCGGGCAGTCACGGGCGGCTCGATCTAACCTTCGGGCGTGTCAATCAGCAGTTGCAGGCGCTCGGCCAGTTCGGGAGGATAGCGCGCCTTCCACGTCTCGTCAATCAGGCCGACATCTAGCATGTCGTGTAGGTGTACCTGGTCTATGGTACGAAAGGCCGTCAGCTTGACTTGGACCAGAGCCGGCTGGGCGAGGACCTGAAACAGCCCGATCTGCTCAGAGCAGGCAACATCGGGGTTTGCAAGGAGGTCCGTCTCACGCACCTTCTCCTCGGCAAACACCAGGCGGACGCGGGTTCTCAGGCTGCCGCTCGGTCCGTCCAGAAACAGGTCAGGCCGTGCGGGGCCAGGACAGAACCCCGCACCTTCCAACACCGCCTTGATGCGGGCCAGGTCCGCGCGGTTTACCAGGAGGTCCACGTTCGGCGTGTTCCGCTCCCCGCCTTCGCCATGCCTTTCTACCCACAAAGCGACGGCGTTACCCCCGATAACGGCGTAGGGGATACCGGCGCGTTCCAATGCCCGCGTCGCGCGCTCCAGCCGCTCGCGCACGGCCTGAACAGCAGAGACGATCCTGTCCAAAATTGCTTTTCCATCACTTAGCAGTTCAGTCAGAGGCATGAGAGAGTTTACCCTGCTCGACCGCCGAATCCAGCAGCGTCAGCGTTCCCGCGTCGGCGTCCAGGCGGGCGCGGATGCCGAGAGGGAGGGCGTAGTTGGAGGTGACGTGGCCGAAGGGAAAGCCGAGCACGGCGGGCTTGGCGTAGGGGGCGAGGAGGTCGGACCAGATTTGGCGCAGGGGCAGGGTTTGGGAGTCGTCCGCGTCCGTCGCCTGGCCGATGACGAAACCCGCTGCACTTTCCAGAACGCCCGCCTGGGCGAGCTGCGCCAGCATCCGCTCGATGCGGTGCGGCGCCTCGTGGATGTCTTCCAGCAGCAGCAGCTTCCCCGCCGCATTGATCTGATAGGGCGTTCCCAGCGTCGCCGCGACCAGGGACAGGCAGCCGCCGCATAGCGCGCCTTCCGCGACGCCGGGGACGAGCGCGTCCGGGGCGGCGCCCGGCACTGGCCCGGCAGGTGCGGTGTCTTGCAAGAGACGTAACTGCCAGTCCAGAATATCCGGCGTGAGACTGCCCAACTCGAAAACCAGCGGCCCATGCAGGGCGACCGCGCCGACGCGCTGAGTCAGGGGGAGGAGTAGCGAAGTCGTGTCCGAGTAGCCGATGACCATCTTGGGCGGCAGGGCGGCCAGCGCGTCCCAATCCAGGAGCGGCCAAAGGCGGCAGGCGGAGGAGCCGCCGCGCGCGCACCAGAGGGCATGGATGGCCGGATCGGCGTAGGCGGAGAAGAAGTCGGCGGCGCGGGCGGCGGGCGATCCGGCATGATGGCCGTCGCGGGCGCGGACGTGCGGGGCGACGGCGACCCGGAAGCCGCGCGCTTCCAGGGCGGCGATTCCGGCATCCAGGCGCTCCGGCTCGACCGGACTGGAGGGGTTGACGATGCCGATCGTTCCGCCGGGCGGCAGGGCGCGGGGACGCCGCATCAGATGCCCCCGCCGGACAGGTTCTCGTCCGGGCAGGGGACCCAGTGGTCGGCGCACATCTCGTCGAACTGCACGAGGAGCGGCTTTTCGGGGATCTTGTCCCAGACCGTGTCCAGGGCGCGCAGCAGGCGGTCCGGGTGCTGCTCCTCCTCGACCGTTTCCAGGCGGCATTTCAGGTCTTCGATCTCGAACAGGGCGCGGCGGATGATCTCGCCCATCGGGTCCGCGTTGCCCAGCGCCTGGTCCATGACCGAGGCGGTGGAGCGCTCCGAGATGTGCTTTCCGTCCTGAACCAGAATGCGGCCCGGCACCCCGACGACGCTCGTATTCGATGGGACATCACGGGTCACCACGGCGTTCGCGCCGATGCGCGCGCCCTCGCCGACGGTGATGTTGCCCAGCACCTTGGCGCCCATGCCCAGCAGGACGTTGTTGCCGACGGTCGGGTGCCGCTTGGTCTTTTCCAGCGATGTCCCGCCCAGAGTCACCTGATGGTACATGAGGACGTCGTCGCCGACGACCGCCGTCTCGCCGATCACGACGCCCGCGCCGTGGTCAATGAAGAAGCGGCGTCCGATGGTCGCGCCGGGGTGGATCTCGATGTTGGTGAGGAAGCGGCTCCACTGCGAGACCAGCCGGGCGAGGAAAAACCATCCGCGCCCATAGAGGCTGTGGGCGATCCGGTGGTGGAACAGCGCCCAGAAGCCGGCATAGGTCAGCACCTCGGCCAGCGAGCGGGCGGCCGGGTCCTTGTCAAAGATGGTGCGTATGTCTTCTCGGAGATAGCGGAACAAGAGAGCGTCCTCCTGCGTGTACGTCAGTGTAACTCGCGCCCGGCCCGCGCGGTTCCCCGGCGCAGCGGCCTCAGTATAGCACATTCTTTTCCCGAGCCGCCCGAATCGCTTGACACGGGCCACAGCGGCGGGTATGATGGTGAACGCAGTACCAAATTATTCAATGTTCAGGACAACTTGCCGCGAGAAACGACGAAACAAGAGACCCGCGAGGCCATCCTGGACGCCGCCGAGCGCCTGCTGACGCGCTACGGCTACGGCAAGATGACCATGAGCGATCTGGCCGAGGAGGCTGGCATCGGCGTCGGGACGACTTATCTCCATTTTCCGGGGAAAGCGGAAGTGTCCCTGGCGGTCGTGGCGCGCGCAAACCAGCGCGTCGTCGAGGAGCAGCGGCGAATCGCCGCTGCCCCCGATCCGGCGGCGGCCCGGCTGCGCGGTGTGCTGACGCAGCGGGTCTTGATCCGGTTCGAGCGCCTCAGCCGGCAGAAACATTCGCTGGCGGAGTTAAGGACCGTCATCAAAACCGCCATCGAGCGGCAGGAGGGGTTGCAGGAGCAGGGCGCACTCTGGCGGGAGCAGGAGACTCGGATCGTGGCGGACCTGCTTACGGAAGGCAGGACGCGCGGGGAATTCGAAGTAGATGACGCCGAGGGCACGGCGGACGCGATGCTGTGGGCGATGGAGGCGTTTCTGCCGAAAAATCTGCGGCAGGAGGATTTGGAAGCGCCGCATCTGGTGCCGGAGCGGGTCGGTCGCATCGTGGACCTGCTGCTGCGCGCGGTCACGCGGCGGGAGTCGAACGCTTGACTTCGGCGCCGCAGAAGTGCATAATGGGCAAGATAGGTATGTAATGTATGATTTACATGATTGACGGCCGCTTTTCATTCGGTTTTCATGTTCGGGAGACATCATGCCCATGAGCAAGCCACACGACAAAGAGTTTTGCCTGAAAGACCACTTCTATGGCGCGGCCACGGTCGGGGAGCGCGGGCAGATCGTGATCCCCGTGGAAGCGCGCAAGAAATACAACATCGGGACCGGAGACAAGATTTTGATCATGGGCGCCCCGCATGAGAAGGGCCTGATGCTGGTGAAGATAGACGCGATGCGCGAATTCATGCTGACACTGTTGTCGGATTTGCAGCACCTGGAGCGCGAGATTCAGAACGACATCCAAGCGGAGGAAGCGGCTTCTTGAAACGACGGACACGGTTCACACGACATGGGGCCGCCGGGCTTGCCGCCGGCCTTCTGGCCCTTTCGGCGGCGCCGCTGACGGCGCAGGCCCCACTGGTTCCCATGGTGCCGCCCGTCACGGTGCCGACGGTTCCTGCCGTTCCCCCCGCCGCTCCTGACGTGACTGCCGTTCCCCCGGCGGCAGTCCCGCCACCGGCGGCACCCGTGCGGACTCTGACGCTGGATCAAGTTTTGGCGATCGCCCTGAACAACAACTCGTCCGTGCGCCTTTCGCGCGAGAAGGTGATCAAGGCGCAGCAGCTCATCACCGAGGCGAACGCCAGCGGGCTGCCGCAGGTCAGCGTCAACCTCGTGGACACCCTTTCCACGAACAAGACCTTCGGGACGGCGGCCGGCGGCACCAACGCGACCGGCACCCTGCCCGGCGGCGGGCAGATCCCGGTCATCATAGACACCGGCGGCGGGAACGCCACCGGCGTCACGAGCAGCGGCGGGGGCGGCACGGCGACCGGCGCCGGAGCCACCTCGCTGTCGGGCATCAGCACGGGCGCGGGCAGCACTTCCAGCACGGGAGGCGGTAACACGATCCCGACCGGTTCCACCCTCGGGAGCGGCGGGACGAGCGGGACCGGAACGACGGGGACAGGGACGACGGGCACCGGAACGACCGGGACGGGAACGGGAACGACGGGCACGGGCACCTTCGGCACGACCGGCCCGACGGCGGGGGTGGGCGGAGGCGCCGCGCCGCAGGATCGCGCCGCCGACCTGCCGCCGATCATGCAGCACTACGCGGAGGCCACGGGTCAGCCGGGCGCGAAGGCACGGGCCGTCCCGCACGACGACACCACGGGGACCGGCTCGACGGGAACGGGGACCGGCCAGCAGCCGGGCAACGGCTCCTTCAACACCGGCAATTCGGGCTACCACAACAACTACAGCGCCCGCATCAGCGTGACGCAGGGCGTTGACATCTTCCGCCTGGTGCCCACCGCACAGGACGTCGAGCGCATCACGCGCGACTTCTACGTCACGGACCTGGAGCGCGTCCAGAACGAGACCGCCCTGTCGGTCAAGAACCAGTTCTTCACCGTCCTGCGCGACCAGGACCAGGTGGGCGTCTTTGCACAGCAGGTGGCGGCGGACACGGAAAGCGTCCGCGTCACCCAGGCGCGCGTCACGGCGGGCGCGGCGGCGCAGTACGACCTGCTGACGGCTGAAACGACGCTGTCCAACGCCCAGCAGCAGCTTTCCTCCGCCCGGAACACGCTGACGCTGGCGCAGGTCAACCTCAACAACCTGCTGGGCGTCGGCGCCGATGTCCCGGTCGGCCTGCAAAACCCGGCGACGCCGCCGCTGGACCAGACCTTCAACACGCCCCAGCTCACCCAGACGGCGCTGGTGCGGCGGCCCGAGCTGCGCCAGGCGGACAACAACATCGTCATCGCGCAGCGGCTGATCCGGCTGGCGGGCGTCGGCCTGCTGCCCTCGCTGAGTATCGTCGGGGCGGGCAACTACAACGGCCACGTCGCCAGCGGCTCCCACGACACGGCCAGCGTGTCCGCCGTGCTCGGCATCCCGCTTTATGACGGCGGCACCACGCGGGCGAAGGTCCGGGAGGCCCAGTCGGACCTGCGCTCCCAGCAGATCACGCGGGACCAGCTCCGCCAGAACGTTGTCGTGGAGGTGCGCCAGGCGCTCTCCAACATCAACGACGCCCAGACGCGGGCGGCCTCATCGGGTCTGGGCGTGACCCAGGCGCAGGAGGCGTACCGACTCGCCACCGTCCGCTACCAGAACGGCATCGGCACGATTCTGGACGTGGTCAACGCGCAGGCGCAGCTCGCGCAGGCGCGCTTGAACCTGCTCAACGCCCAGTACGACTACCAGACATCCCTGGCGCAGCTCACGCGCGCCCTCGGGGGGCGCTAAAGATGAGGACGCACACCATGAGCAAGAAACGTGCCGCGTCGGCACTGGCCGGACTTCTTTTGATCGGGGCGCTGGCCGGCGCGGGCTGCGGGAAGAAGCAGGACGCGCAGCGCAAGCCCGGCGTCGGCGACCCCGGCGGCAGCATCCCGGTCCAGGTTGCGCCCGTGCAGACCGGCACCATCGCCGCCTCGGTGCCGGTGACGGGCAACATCCAGGCGCTCCAGGACGTGCAGCTCTCGGCCCGCGCGGCCGGGCGCGTCCTCGCCGTCAACTTCCGCGAGGGGCAGGTCGTCCGGGCCGGCCAGGTCCTGGTCCAGCAGGACACCACCGATTTGCAGGCGAACGTCCGCCAGGCGCAGGCCAACATCGCCCAGGCCGAGGCGAACGTCTCCTCCAACATCGCCAAGGTGTCCCAGGCGCGGACCAACTACACCCTCCAGGTCCAGACGGCGAAGGCGGCCGTCGCCCAGGCGCGGGCGCAGGTCGCCAGCGCCCGGCAGAACTACCTGAAGGTCAAGGGCGGCTCGCGGCCGCAGCAGATCTTGCAGGGGCGGAGCCAGGTGCTGCTCGCCAAAGCCAACCTGGACAACGCCCTGACCGTCCTGAACCGGAACAAGAGCCTGTTCGCGCAGGGGGCCATCGCCAAGGCGGACCTGGACACGGCTCAGACCACTTACGAGGTCCAGCTACAGACCTACCAGAACGCGCAGCAGGCCCTCTCACTGACCCAGGCGGGCGCGCAGACCGAGGACGTCGCCGCCGCGCTGGCCCAGCTCCAGCAGCAGCAGGCGGGCCTAAGCACCGCCGTCTCCAACCAGCAGCAGGTCCAGGTGCGGCAGCAGGACATCCTGGCCGCCCAGGACGCCGTGCGGCAGGCCCGCGCCGCCGTGCAGCAGCAGCAGGCGACCCTGGCGTTCAACCAGCAGCAGGTCGCCAACGCCTTCATCAAATCGCCGATCGACGGCATCGTCGCCGCCCGCGAGGTGGAGCCGGGTCAGGTCGCCTCGCCCGGCACCAACCTGATGCGAGTCGTCGGGCTGGGTTCGGTCTACTACGAGCCGACGATCTCCGAAACCGACTTCGCCAGCACGGGCGTCGGCAACCCCGTCACCGTGCAGGTGGACGCCCTGCCCGGCAAGACTTATCAGGGCAAGGTCAGCGCGGTCTACCCGGCCGCCAGCGCCACCAACCGCGTCTTCTCGCTCCGCGTCACGGTCGCAAACCCCGGCGGCGAGCTGCGGCCCGGCATGTTCGCGCGCGGCTCGATCATCACGCGCGTGGCCCGTAACGTCCCGGTCGTGCCGGCGACGGCCCTGGTCCCGCTGGCCTCGGCGCAGGGCTTCCAGGCCAACGACAGCAGCGACGAGCCGATCGCACAGGGCTTGCAGACGTCGGCGCAGCAGGTCGTCGTGCTCGGCCCCAACAACACCGCCCAGCCGCGCCCGGTCAAGATCGGCATCCAGAACCAGCAGCAGGCGCAGGTCACAAGCGGCTTGCAGCCCGGCGAGAGGATTGTGGTCGTGGGCCAGCAGGGGCTGAAACAGGGCGACAAGCTGACGATCATTGATGCGAACGGCAACCCCGTCGGCGGGCGCGGCCGCCGGACCGCCCAGGCGGCGCCGTGACCGCCGCGCGGCACGGGCGAATGAGTGGGCTTAGGCAGTAGACAAGGGACAAACTATGGGTGCGACACGACTGGCGATCAATCGCCCGATTGCAATTCTGATGGTGGTGGCGGCGTTCCTCGTGCTGGGAATCGTCAGCTACCTGCGGCTGCCCGCCGAGCTGAACCCGAAGGTGGACTTCCCGGTCGTCTCGGTGAACACCACCTACGCCGGCACCAACCCGCAGGAGATGGAAACGCTGATCACCAAGCCCATCGAGGACTCCATCAGCGGCGTTTCCGGCCTGAAGCAGATCGACTCGACCTCGCAGTCCGGCGTCTCGGTCGTCCGCTGCACGTTCTACTTCGGGACCGACCTGGACACGGCGGCGGCGGACGTGCGGCAGAAGGTGGACGCGGTCCGCAAGCGCCTGCCGATCAACGCGGACAGCCCCAGCGTCGCCAAGCAGGACAACTCCTCGCAGCCCGTCATGTACATCGCCATGAAGGGCAACCGCAGCCCGCGCGATCTGCGCGTCCTGGCCGACAACGTCGTCTCGGAGCGGCTCCAGCAGGCCCCCGACGTGTCCGCCGTCAACGTCACAGGCGGCGAGCAGCGCGAGATCCGCGTCTCGGTCCACGCCGACCGGCTGGCCGCCTACGGCATCACCATCGGCCAGCTCGCCCAGGCCATCAACCAGGCGAACCAGAACGTCTCGGCGGGCTACATCCAGACCAGCAAGGCATACGCCTCCATCCGCTTCCTCGGCGAGTTCGCCACGGTGGATGAGATCAAGAATCTGTACATCGCCCTGCCGGGGGCGGGCACGTCGGGCCTGTCCAGCGGCGCGGCGGCGCCCGCAGCGGGGGCAGGGGGGACGCGGTCCGTGCGCCTGTCCGACATCGCCGACGTGGCGGACACGACCATCGAGCGAACCGTGGAAAGCACGCTGGACGGGCAGGACTCGGTCACGCTGACGATCCAGAAGACCAGCGACGGCAACACGCTGAAGGCCACCGACGGCGTCAAGGAGCAGCTCAAGGCCGTCAAGCAGTTCCTGCCCGCCGACGTGAGCTTCGTCGTCACGCGCGACGACTCGACCAACGTCCGGGACAACCTGAAGGACGTCGTCGTCGGGCTGTTCATCGGCGCGCTGCTGGCGACCCTGATCGTCTTCCTGTTCCTGCACAACTTCCGGGCAACGATCATCGTCGCCATCGCGATCCCGACCTGTATCATCGCCACGTTCCTGCCCATCGCCGCCTTCGGCTTCACGCTGAACTCGCTGACGCTGCTGGGCCTGTCGCTCGCCATCGGCATCCTGATTGACGACTCCATCGTCGTCATCGAGAACATCTCGCGGCACCTGGCGCTGGGGCAGGAGCCGAAGGAGGCGGCGATCACGGGCCGGGGCGAGATCGGTCTGGCCGCCCTGACGCTGACCGCCGTAGACCTGGTGGTCTTCATCCCCATCGCCTTCATGGGCGGCATCATCGGCGAGTTCTTCCGGTCGTTCGGCGTCTCGATCTCCGTCGCCGTCCTGATCTCGCTGTTCGTCTCGTTCACGCTGACGCCGATGCTGGCGTCGCGCTGGTTCCGCAAGGGCGAGTCGCTGGAAAGCACCGGCGAGGGGCGGCGCGGCTTCGCCGCCGCCTTCGACCGGGGCTACCACCGCTTCGAAGGCTTCTACCGCAACATCCTGCGCGCGTTCCTGCGCCACCCCTGGATCGTGGTCGGCGTCGGCAACGCCATCCTGATCGTCGCCGTCATCGTGATCTTCCCCAAGCTGGGCTTCCGCTTCTCGCCCGCGCAGGACCAGAACTTGGTGTCCGTGAGCGTCCAGGAACCGGCGGGCACGTCGCTGAACGTCACCAAGGGAGTCACGGACGAGATCGAGCGCCGCATCCGGGCGGACAAGAGCCTGGACGGCTCCGTCAAGTACCTCCTCACGTCGGTCGGGCGCAACTCCTCGGGCGGCGCGGGGGCGGGCGACACCGGCACGCAGTACGCCCAAATCCAGGTCTCGCTGTTCGACAAGGCCGCGCCGCTGGACAGGCTCCAGTTCTGGAACAAGCGCACGGGCCTGGAGAGGCTGCGCGACGACAGCGACGCCGACGTGGCGAAGGAGATCCGCAAGCTGGTCAAGACCATCCCCGGCAACGGCAGCAGCCTGAAGATTCAAGCCTCCGAGGTCAACGGGTTCGGCGGCGGCGGCGCCCCGCTGACGATCAGCATGGTGGGGACGGACTTCTCGCAGCTCCTCCACGCCGCGTCGCTGGTGCAGGGCGTCGTGGACAAGACGCCGGGCACCTACGGCAGCGACCTCTCGTTCAAAGCCAGCCAGCCCGAAGTCCAGGTCCGCCTGGACCGCCTGCGCGCCTCCCAGTACGGCCTGAACGTCGGCGACGTCGCCACCACGGTCTCGACGGCCCTGCAAGGGGACATCACGGCCCAGTACCGCGACCCGAAGGACGCGAACGAGTACAACATTGATGTCATCCTGGCGAAGTCGGAGCGCCAGAGCATCTACACGGTCGGCGACATCCCGGTCGGTTACCAGAACGGCAACCCGATCCCCCTGGGCGACGTCGCCAACGTCAGCCTCGGCGCCGGCCCGACCCGCGTGGACCGCCTGAACCGTCTGCGCCAAGTCTCGGTGACGGCCTACCTGCTGCCCGGCACCCAGATCAACAACATCCGCTTCAAGAACATAGACCCCCAGCTCAAGCAGCTCCAGGATCAGGGCAAGCTGGGCCAGGTCTCCTACACCTGGGGCGGCGAGGCGCAGACGAGCGCGGACGAGTTCCCGTATCTGATCCAGGCGGTGCTGCTGGGGATCATCCTGTCGTACATGCTGATGGCGGCCCTGTTCAACAACATGCTGTACCCGCTGTCGGTCATGCTGACGCTGCCGCAGGCGCTTGTCGGGGCGCTGGCCGCCCTGCTGCTGACGGGCACGCCCTTCTCGCTGATCACGGCCATCGGTGTCATCATGCTCAACGGCATCGCGACCAAGAACGCGATCCTGATGGTGGACTATACCAACACGCTGCGCGCGCGGGGTTACAAGCGGATAGACGCCATCCTGGAGGCCGCCCCCACCCGCCTGCGGCCCGTCCTGATGACCTCGTTCGCCATCGTCTTCGCCACCCTGCCGACCGCCGCCGCTCTGGGGCGCGGCGCGGGCTTCCGGCAGCCGCTGGGCATCACGGTCGTCGGCGGCGTCATCGTCTCGACGTTCCTGACGCTGCTGGTCATCCCCAGCGTCTACCTGCTGTTCGACAACTTCGCGAACTGGCTGGGCCGGGTCTTCTGGCATCGCCAGATCCCGGAAGAGGCGCTGGCCTACGGCGGCACGGACCGGAACGGCAGTGGCGATGACCGGGGGAACGGCGGCCCGAGCGGCGGGCCGCAGGGCACGCGCGGCGGGGGCCGCACCCCCGGCGCCGAGCCGGGGGAGGCGGCGGACCCGGCCCGCCACCCGGAACCGCTGGACTAGCCCTTCCGTCAAAGAAAACGCCCCGCCCATCCGAGTATTCGGATGGGCGGGGCGTTCATTTGGAAAGCCTTTGGCCTACAAGTCTTTCTCGTCCTTGACTTCCTCTAGCTCGTCGCTGATGTCGAGATCGGCTTCCTCGTCAATCTCATCCATCTCCGCCACGTCCAGGTCCGCTTCCGGGTCGGCGTCCAGCACGGCGGCTGCGGCGACCGGCGGCTCGAAGCGCGCGACGGCGCGCGAGGGCCGCTTGGGGCAGTTGGTACAGGTGAATTTTACTTTGGCGGTCGCGAGCCAGGAGGGGACTCCCCTGAAAGTCGCCCCGCAGTCGCTGCAACGTATCGCTTCCGATGGCATTGTCTGTTTGGTCCTCGGTGTTCCTGACGGTTCGCTTTCTTAACAGCCTCTTCGTCTAAATGGTTCGCGTCTCTTCACCCTTGTCCGCGCCCGCAGCCGTCACCGCGCGCCCGTCGGCCTTGACGGCGGTGGGCGTCACCCCCAGGTGGCCGGGCTTCCTGCGCTCGGCGCTCGGCGGCGCCTTGCTGTCCGCCGGGGCCGGGGTCAGGAGGCCGTTCAGCACCATCAGCGCGCCGATGACCAGATAGCACCAGGCTTCCTTGCCCGTAACCGGCTGCCCCGGATCGTAGACGAAGCGCGGACCCAGGATCAGCCCAGCGATCCCCAGCAGAATCAGGACGGCGCCGATGACGGTGAAGGTACTCAGCCAGCGAGACTTCAGCATAAAGTGATTCCTTAAGGGAGTTTGCGAAACGCCCCGTTAGTATACACTATCGGGGCGGCTTTTGAACTCGGCGTTTTCTCAGTCTACCGTGTGCCACTCGGCGAAAGTTCCGCCGGGCAGGCGGACCTGGGCCGCGCCGGTGGGCGCGAGGCCGACGAGTTCCCCGCGCAGATCCCCCCGTCGCACGGTCGCGCCGACGGCGAGACGCTTGCGGCATTCCTCTAAGATAAACGCAAAGCCGTCCCGCCGCCAGTCCCTTTCCCGCTGCATCAGCGCGAGAGCCACGGCGGCGACCACCCGCTCGACCTCATATGTGCGGCCCGTCGCCAGCCGTAGGGACGTAGGCGGGTAAACGAATCCCTCCGCGCCGACGAACCGCTCCTGGTTGACGTTGATGCCGACGCCCAGGACGGCTACTCCTGCTCCCCCCCCGTCAACGGCGGCGGGGGCGATCTCCACCAGGACGCCAGCCACCTTACGACCATCCGCCAGGATGTCGTTCGGCCACTTAAGGCGCGGGTCAAGGCCGGCGACGGACGCAAGCGCGTCCGCGACGGCGAGGGCGACGACCAGGCCTAACTGACCGGCTTGGGCATCAGGCGGCAGGCGGCAGACGAACGACATCAGGGCGCTCTGCCCCCACCCCGCCTGCCACTGACGCCCGCGCTGCCCGCGCCCGCGCGTCTGGAAGTCCGCCGTCACGAGCGCGCCGGACGGGGCCGGGTCGTCCGGGTCACGCGCCCACTCGCGCGCCAGATCATTGGTCGAGCCGCACTGCGCGACGTGTCGGCGCGGCGTCCCGAAGGTGGTCATAGGCTGTGCGGGCGGTTGAAACCGCAGCAACGAGAGCACGAAGTCACCCCAATAAAGCCTCCACCTTCGTGGACTCAGATTCTCAACCTGCGGAGACAGGTTTCGCGCCTTTGTTGCTGCGGTTTCAACCGCCCATCCTTTTCACTCGGCGAAGTCCAGCGAGATATCCAAGGCGGGCGCGGAATGGGTCAAGGCGCCGATGCTCAGGATGTCTACGCCCGTGGCGGCGACCTCGGCCACGCGCGCCTCGGTCAGCCCGCCGGACGCTTCCGAGATCGCCCGCCCGCCGATGGCCTCAACCGCCCGCCGCATCGTCTCGGTGTCCATGTTGTCCAGCAGGATGATGTCCGCGCCCGCCGCCAGCGCCTCCTCCACCTGCGCCAAGGAAGACGCTTCCACCTCGATCTTCATCGTGTGCGGGACGTGCGCCTTCGCCCCCGCCACAGCCGACCCGATGCCTCCGGCGGCCTTGATGTGGTTATCCTTGATCAGCACGCAGTCGTACAGCCCTAATCTGTGGTTAAACCCGCCGCCCGCCCGGACCGCGTACTTTTCCAATGCCCGTAGGCCCGGCGTCGTCTTGCGCGTGTCCACGATGCGCGCGTTCGTCCCGGCCACCAGACTGACATACCGGGCCGTCACCGTCGCGATGCCCGACAGCCGCTGCATGAAGTTCAGGGCTACGCGCTCCGCCGTCAGCAGCGCACGGGCGTCGCCGCTGACAGTGGCGAGCGGCGTCCGCCCCGCCCCCACCCGGTCGCCGTCTTGGACATGGGCTTGCCAAGTCGCGTCCGGGTCCAGCAGGTGAAACGCCAGCTCGCCAATCGCCAGCCCGGCGATGACTCCCGGCTGCTTCGCCAGCACCGTCGCCGTCGCCCGCGTCCCGTCGGGAATGCAGAGCGTCGTCGTGATGTCCCCCGGCCCGATGTCCTCCGCCAGCGCCGCCCGGACGAGGGGTTCGTATTGTATGCGTGGAATATCCATAGTCAACCTAACGAGGCGGGGTATTGCTGAGGCTCAGGGCGAGAGTGGTATCATTAGAGGCCATCATGCTGTTCACGGAGGGTTTGGTCCTGTTCGTGCTCATCAGAAAGATCATGTTATCTTCCGGCGCAGCCTGCGTCTCAGCGACTTCACCATGTCCCTTGAAGATCGGGTTAGACATCGTGCCGGATGTGCCTGCGCCATCTGTTCTCAGAAGGTACTTGAGCTGTCGCGCTCCGAAGAACGTGTCTCCAACGGGAGCAAGGCTGACAATGATGTGTGAGTGTAAAGCCCCGTGTGTCTGTTCATTACCGACCTCCGGCCCGCTTCCTATGCCACCCATGACTGTTTTGACGAATTTACCCTGTCGGCACACGCTGAGGCTTAAATAGAGGGGCTTGCTTGCGTCAGGCTGTACCACGTCGAACTTCCAGGTTCTAATTTCCAGCAGTTGAGCCGTATCATCGGGCTTGACTTCAACCGGCGTGACTTGCAGGCCATTGGCTAGGTGAAACGTGGCGTCATCTTTCGCCTTCGCGGACCAACCAAAGAAAGCCAGGGCAGTGACCGAGCCAGCACCGAGCAGGGCAAGCAGCAGTTTTATCGGCTGTTTCATGGCGTTACCTCTTGAGATCACTTTCCCATTATACCTGTGGACGTGAGCGGTTGGCACTACGGGCGCGGCTTCACGTTCTTAGTGTACCACGAACGAAGCAGCAGTTCGCGGTCTGTTGGCGTCGCGCTCGGCGCGGTCGCGTTCTTGTCCGGCCCGTACTCGGCGCTCCAGCCCTGCCACTCGCGGAAGGCGTGGTAGCTCCAGTCCCAGCCGTTCTGCTCGAAGATGCTGATGGCGTCGCGCAGCCAGTCCCGCGCGCCGGGTGCCCAGCGGACGGCGCTGAACTCGCCGATGTAGAGGGCGACGTGGTAGCGACGCTGGTAGTCCGCCACGACTTGCAGCGAGCGCGCCATCTGTGCCCGGTCCCATCGGACGCCGTTGATTGTCCCTGGATACACTACGCCCAGAGGCTGATCCGGCGTCACGCCCTGCATCGTGTACGCGCCCGGCTCGTACAGGTGGACGCTGTAAACGACGCCGGGAACGGGCAGCGGGGCGAAGTAGGGCAATTGGTCGTACCCGCCACCCGGCCCCGGCTCGACGATGATCGCATGGCCGGGGTCAATCCGGCGCACGGCCCGCGCGGTCCGGGCCGCCAGCGCGTGCCAGTCCAACACTCCGTCGGCGACATCGCCCTCAATCGGCTCGTTGGCGAGGTCGTAGCCCCAGACCGTTTTGTTCCCCTTGTAGCGGCGGGCGATCTTGTCCCAGACCTGCGCGAACCGGTCCTGGTACGCCTTTTCCTGGAACAAGGGCCAGGCGTAGCCGGGCAGGAGGATGTTGCCGCCGGGGGGAGTGTGCAGGTCCACGACCACGCGCAGGCCCTCGCGACGGCAGACGGGCAGCAATTCATCCAAATGCCGCAGGCGGCCTTCCAGCCAGGCGTCATACGCGACGGGGTCGCGCCAGCCGTCAAAGCGCCCGTCCGGCGTTACCCAGAAGAGCTGGTAGCGGATCAGGTTGGCGTGCCACTGGCCGCCCAGGACGTGCAGGTCGGCGGCCGAAACGTCCGGGCTGACCATCGCCCCGCGCAGGCGCGGGAGGTCCGGGTGGCCGGTGTAGGCACGCCCCTTTGTGACGGACGGGCCGCCGTCAAAGGGCCGGGCGTTGACCGTGACGGACAAGTCGCGGAACCAGGCGCGGCCCGTCGTCGCTTCCAGGCCCAGAACCAGGGTCGCTTTGGTCGCGTCGGCGGGCACGACCGCGCGGAAATGCTCCGGCGTCCAGCCGAACGTCCCCCACAAGTGGTCACGGGCCGGATATTGCTTGCCCGACGGGCTAGCCGTCACCAGCATGAACTTGACGCCGTTGTAGACCTGCGGCGGGGTGGCGACGTTCTCGGCCTTGATTTCGGCGCGGAAGTCCAATCGCGCCCCGCGCACCTCCGCGACAGGCAGCGGCAGTTCGACCGTGCGCGTCCCCGGCCCCAACGATGCCGGCTGCTCGATCTGCACAGCCTGAGCGCCCTGAGTGTCGGGGACGAGCCGCGCCTGCGATTTATCCACGTCCTGCCAGCCTTGCAGGGCGTCGGAGCCTTGGAACCGGGTCTGGAAGACGACTTCGGGCGACGCCCCCTGCGCTCGGAGCGGCAAAGGAGGCAGGCCAAGCGGCAGCAGGCAGAGGAGGAGAACCAGACGCGGGCAGTTCATGTCTCCCAGTTCACCGGGCGGCTGCGGTTTCCCTCCCGACTTACCGCCCGTGCGTTATTCGGCGGTAGTCCGAAGGTGAAATCCCCTGGTGCCGCTTGAAAGCGGCGCTGAAGGCAAAAGGGTTGTCATAGCCGACCTGCTGGGCCACGGTCTCTATTGTATAGGACTCTGAAGCCAGCAGGGCCATAGCCTGGCGCATCCGCAAGGCCGCGACATGGCTCATGGGACTTCGTCCTAAGCTGCTCTGGCAGAGACGGCGGAGATGTTCGCCGCTGACGCCAACCTGGGCGGCCAGCACCTCAACGGTCCAGGAGTGGGCGAGGTCGGCTCCGACGGTTTCCCACAAGCGGCGCAGGCGCGGGTCCCCGAGATCGGGTCGGACCATCCGGCGGGCATACGCGGCCACCAGGAAGGCCCACGGGGCCATCAGGGCCGGGTCGGCGGCGTCCTGCGCTTCCCGGCGCAGGCCCGCCAGGGCGGCCGTCAGCGGCCCCGCGTCCACCGTCAGGAGGCGGGGCGCGTCCGCGAGGCGCAGCCAGTCGTCGGGCGACTGCACCCAGGCGAGTTCCCATCGCCCTTCAGGATCAGCCCGGTAAGCGTGGAGGACGCCCGGAGGCGTCAGGTACGCCGTACCGGCCTCGCAGCGCGCCCACTGACCGTCAAGCCAGACCCAACCCCAGCCCGCCGTGCAGACGAGAAGCTGGCTCCAGCGGGGCGAAAGCCGGACGAAGCGGAAGCCCGGCCCGGCGTCCGTCAGGCCGGCCAGCAGGATGCCGTGGGGAACTAGGGCGGGGCAGAGCGCGGCGCTGACCAGCCACTCGCGCGTCAGTGCCCCGAGGATGTGGGTTTCGCGTAGGTCGGTGTTGGTATGAATGATGGACATGGCAGGCGGAATGGAGTATTATAGCCCAAATTTATGACAGCCCGAACTTTGCGAAGGAGCACCCATGACC
>CAXTWM010000005.1:0-35653 GCA_964247915.1 uncultured Armatimonadales bacterium
GTTCGGTGGAGGCCGCTCCTCCTTCGGTGGGGGCGGGCGGCGTCGGTAATCTCTGGCCCCCGCCTTCGCGGGCGAAAAAAGGACTCCGGTCTTATGCCCGCGCAGGCGGGGATTTGCTCTGTTAAAGCACGGGGGTTCAGCCCCGTGAGACAACCCCCGTGAGACAAGCCCGCCCGGATGGACGGGGCAAGGAGTGAACGATGAACGACATGACGTTTCAGACCGGCGGCGACTGGTCTTCTACCACCCTTTACAACAACGGGGTCGAAGTCCTCGCGGCCCAACTTTTCGTCCAGATTCTGGCCGGGCGCGATGAATGGGACAACCCCATCCGGGGCGGCATCTACGACGGCACCGACCTGACTGCCCTCGTCCGGCCCCAGCAGGACCCAGATCAGGCGTGGGACATCCTGCCGGGCCGCGTCACCCTGACCTTCCCCGGCCACGTCATCGTGCTGGAGAATTATCATCCGATGGTGGACCCGCAGGCAACCCGCATTTGGTACAACAATCAGGACGTGACGGACCGCGTCGTGGATGTGTATGTGGACGTCAACGCTCTGGACGACGTAGTCAAGGCGTATGTCACCGTCTATAAGCCGCACTGGATCAAAACAGATGAAGTGATCACCTACACCATCGTCGCTTAGGAGAACCCTTTATGTTCGGCAGCAGCAACGGCGCCCCCGCGCCCGCCTCTAATCGCCCCCTCGCCTCCGAGGTCGCCCGGCTCGAAAGCAACTTCACCCAGGTGATCGTCAGCGGCCCGTCTTCGGTCGGCCTGGCGGTCTTCCTCAACGGCCAGCCGGTCTCGACCGGGGACGTCGAAAGCCTGACGGTCGAGATCATCGCGCCCGACGCCAACAACCGGCCCGGCTCCGTCGCCGCCGTCCTGTCCCGCTACACGACCGGGCTGGCCGGCGGGCGCGACCAGCGCTCCGCGACCCTCTTCCCCGGCACCGTGGAAGTGATCGCCCGTGGCCGCCGCCTCGTCATCACCTGCATGGAGGACGGCTCTTTCGAGGGCCTGTGGCTCGGCCTGGGCCTGCGCGCCGACGGCACCTCCAGCGAACTCACCGGCGTCCAGAGCCTGCGCCTCGCCGTCACCCCGAACCTCATAGACGCCAAGCTGACCTGGAGCGAGGACGGCACGACCGAAGACCTGTTGCCAGAGATATGAGCGCGGCGGCGCGGTATAATGTCTCTTGGAACGCTTTACCGAGCTAGTCATACTGGCAGGAGCCAAAAGATGAACCGAGTCTTGCACTACCTTCTTACCGCGATAGCGACGGCCTGCACAACGGAAACAATCTTCCGCCTCAGCGGGTTCAAGTATGGTCAAGGCTCAATGTTCGCACAGCCCTTTGATTTGGTCAGCTTCACGGTCAGGATGCTGTGGTGGTTCGGAGCCTGGTGGCTATTCTGGTTTTTCTTTAAGTGGCTTTTGGGCAGGTTCGACAGAAAGAGGCTTAGGCGATAGCCAGGCTCTGAAGCCGCCTTCGAGCGGCTAATGTCGGGGGCGGGAGACCTCAACGAGCAGATGCGGCGCGACCGCATTGAAATTGACAGGTTAAAGGCGGAAACGAAGACAATCCGAGACGAGACGCGCTTTGCTTGCTGGCATGGGAGCGAAACTATAGCCGCCTGGAGTGAGAAAATTGCCATGAAATTGCGTCCGAATCTAGCCTTTTGGCTGGCGTTCCTCGGAATAACCCTGTGCGTTACTATTCTGCCTGTGGACACGCACCCGACGGCCAACCGTCCGCTTTTCGTCTGGCCGGAGCCGCCGATATTGTCTTTGTTTCTCGTCGGCATCGGCATCCTCGCGCTGCTCCTGTATTTGTCTCCCTATGTCACCAGCCCCAGCAAAGATGACCAAGTTTGACACACAGAATTCGCGCCCGGTATAATGACGGCAGGCAGACGCGGGAACATCCCGGCGGGGGCCTGCCATCGTTTTCTTGCGGCACTTTCTCAACACAAACAAAAGGAAACATAATGGTAACCATAATAACGGCCCAGGCCGCGCCCCGGACAGCGGAAGATTACGAGGCGGCTTTCGACCAGTTGATGGCCGAGGCCGAAAGCATCAACGAACGGATGGGGCAGGACCGGACAAAGATCGAGCAGTTGGAAGCGGAGACGAAGGCAACCATCGAGGACATTGTGCGGCTGAGGGTGGAGACACGGACGCTTCTCGCCAGCATGGGAGCAAAGGTGTAGCCGTGTGGAAGCAACTCTTTGACCTCGGCAAGCAATACATCTTACTCGCCCGCAAAACGGAACAGCACGAGGCGGACATCAAGAAAGTCCGTGAAGACATAGAAAAGCTTGGACAGGAGGTGAAGGGGATGCGTGAGGAGTTGCAGACGCTCACCCGAACCGTTCAGCAGACACAATGGGAGCAGAAGCACGACCGGGACATAGCGGCGCGTGACCGGGAGAATTTGATCCTGCGGCTGGAAAACTACCTGCTGCGCGCCGAACGGGGTTTGCCGCCCGTTCGGCACGAAGATGCGCCGTAAGGTGAGCAGGAACATCCGTGCGGGGGCCTGCCGTCATTCATGTATGCGTAATTTGTCAAAACGAACTCTCGCGGTGCTGGTTGGCTTTTCTCTGTGGGGCATGGCGACGGCGCGGGGCGACACGACCGTCAAGCGGCTGGCGCCGGGTGTGACGCTGACGCAGGAGATTGACCGGAAGACGCCGCTGATCATCAACGTCGTCTCTGTAGACCTCCTCGCGCCGGGGGTCCGGCTGGGTGTCGGCATCGGGCGGGACAAGATCACCGGGACGGACGGGGCGCACGGGCGCGAGGACGTCAGCCGCCTGGCCCGCCGGTGGGGGGCGGTGGCCGCCGTCAACGCCGACTTTTTTCCCTACACGGGCGACCCGCTGGGCGTCGGCATCCGCGACGGGGAACTATTTTCCGAGCCATTTTTAGGCATCCGGCAGGGCGGGCCGCGCGTGACGCTCGGCGTGACGCCGGACGGCAGGGGCGTTCTGTTCGACACGCTGGGGTTTCTGGGCGACTTGCAGGCGTCCGACGGCGAGCGCGGGTTTATCAATGGCATCAACCGGCCTGTCACCAAGAACGAGACGATCGTTTACAGCGGCCTCTACGGGCCGGTGACGGGGAACGTGCGCGGCGGTGTGGAAGCCGTCGTGCGCAGCGTCAACCTGCCCGTCCGCGCCAACAAGCTGCTGGCCGGGCGCGTGGAGAGCGTCCGAGTGGTCGAGGGGGCAACGGAAGCCGTTCCCACTGACGGCGTGGTCCTTTCGGGCGGGCCGGGGACAGGCGCGGACTTTCTGGCGCGGCACCTGCACCCCGGCGATCGGGTCAGCTTCGTCCTCGCCGTCGCGCCCGCCGGAGAGACGGGCCGCGCGATCCAGGTCGCCGTGCTGCCCCGAACGGGGCGGGATTTGCCCTCGCGGGCGGGAATGGGGATCAGCCGGAGCGCCTGGATATGGGCGCAGGTGCCGCAGGCGGTCGGCGGCGGCCCGCACCTCGTCGTGAACGGGCAAGTCGCCGTAGACGCGGCGGCGGAAGGCTTTGACGCGAGCTTCTCCGACGGTCTGAACCCGCGCACCGCTGTCGGAACGACGCGCGACGGCCATCACCTCCTGCTGGTGACGGTGGACGGGCGGCAGGCGTTCTCCAGAGGCGTGTCGCTCGCCGACATGGCCCGGATACTCCGGCGCTACGGGGCTTGGAACGCGATCAACCTGGACGGCGGCGGCTCGACGGCGATGGCCGTGGGCGGCCTGACCGTCAACAACCCCAGCGGGGCGGGGGCGGAGCGGCCCGTGGCCGACATGCTGCTCGTCTACAGCGACCGCGCTTTCCAGCCCGGCGCCCCCGCGCTGCCGTCCGCCACGGCGGACGGCGAGGCCGCCCAGGAGGACGCCCCCGCGCGTCTGGTCGTCCCCGCGACGCCGGTGAGCGTCGGACGCGCCGTGCCGCTGAAGGTTCAGGACGGGGATCGTTTGGTGCCGGGCGGGTCGCCCGCCATCATCTGGCAGGGGCCGGCGACCGGCGGGGTGGGGTTTGTCAACCAAAAGGGGTATCTCATCACGATGGCTCCCGGCAGGGGAACCATCGCCGCCCTGTACGGCGGACACCTTTTGACCGCGCCCGTGACCGTCATCGGCGCGACGCCTGCCCCAGCGGCCTACGCGCTGCAAGCGCGTCTTGCCGCCGACCCGGACGGCCTCGCGGACCGCAATCAACTCATCGTCCGCATCGCCGATGCCCACGGCAAGCCGCTGGCCCATGCCTCCATCACCCTGACGGTGACGGGCGGCACGGCGGACAAAGACACAATTCAAACCGACTTCGATGGCAGCGCCACGGTCGGCCTCACCTGGACAGCCGACAAAGGCGGCTCGGCGCGCGTCTCCTCGGGGGCGCTGACGCCGGTAACGATCACGAGACCATGATTCAAGAACCCACCCTGGAGACCGCACCCCCTGCGACGGCTGTGACTCCACTCATCACCCTGAAGGACGTGCGCCACGACGCGCGCGTCCGCACCTACATCCTGCGCGGCAACGAGCAGATGCAGGCCATCGGCTACACCGAGCACGGCCACCGCCACGCCGGCATCGTCTCCACCATCGCCCGGACCATCCTGACCCAGCTCGGCCACACCGACCGTGAAGGCGAGCTGGCGGCCATCGCCGGCTACCTGCACGACATGGGCTGCGTCGTCAACCGCATCGGCCACGTCGAAGCGGGCGCACTGATGTCCTACACGATCCTGACCGACATGAGGATGCCCCCCGGCGAGATCGCCACCGTCATCGGGGCCATCGGCAACCACGAGGAGCCGAACGGCCTGCCCATCTCGCCCGTCTCCGCCGCCGTCATCATCGCCGACAAGTCCGACGTCCACTTCTCCCGCGTCCAGGAGAAGGACCCCGTCAAGTGGGACATCCACGACCGCGTCAACTCCGCCGTCCAGAAGTCCTATCTGCATGTGGACGCCGAGGCGAAGTCCATCACGCTGGAACTGGAGATCGAGACCGCCCACGCCTCCGTGACCGAATACTTCGAGATCTTCGTCCTCCGCATGGTCCTCTGCCGCCGCGCCGCCGATAAGCTGGGCTGCAAGTTCCACCTCAAAATCAATGGCGTGAACCTGTAAAGCTGGGCCGCAGTATGACATCCTCCGAGATCGAAGACATGAAAACGCTTTTGCGCCGAATGCAGGCGGAGGACCCAAGCTTTCGTGTGTTCGGGGCGAAGCAGCATCACTATCTGCTGGGGGCGACGCTCACCGAGGCCGAGATCGCGGCGTTTGAAAAGAAGCATGGAGTGAGGCTGCCGGAAGACTACCGTGTATTCTTGGCGAAAGCCGGAAACGGAGGATTAGGGCCTGACGCGCCGCGTTCTTTTATGGGCAAATCAGGGGCTGGACCATTCTATGGCCTGCTCACTCTCGACGACGCGGCAGAGGACTGCACTTTGAACCAGCCATTCCCGTTCACCGAGGCGACTGAATCCTTCCCAGAAGAAGTCGTGTGGGGCCAGATGGACGCGGATCTTTTTCCCGGAGTGCCGGGCGCGTTGGCTCTCTGCCACTACGGCTCCGGGGTGGTCTGTTATCTGATCGTTAATGGCCCGGCTTACGGCACGATCTGGCAGGGGCGTGAGAATTTCTATCCGATGGCTGAATCGTTCGATGTCTGGTACGGTGACTGGCTGAGGAGGCTGGAACAACATGCTTTGCCTCGACTTGCCAACGAGCGAAGGATTGCAGGCATCAAAGTCGGCATGACGAAAGCTGAGGTTATCACGCTCTGCGGCGGTGAGTGGAAGCTAAAACCATGGAGTGAAGGCAAAACATTCCTTTCGTTTGAACATCTTTCCACGGAGTTCTTACTAAACGAACAAGAGGTGGTCGAGAGAACTGTTGTTCACAGCATCATATAATGCTGAAGCCCCGGCCAATTGGCCGGGGCTTGTGTGTTCATTCCTGCTTCGTCTCCACCGTCTTCGTCGTCTCAGATGTGGTGGAACTGCCGTCGCCGCTCTCGCTGTGGCTGGTCTTGGTCGTTTCGGTGCCGCCGTCCGGCGTCTCGTGCGTCTCGGTCTTCTCGTCGGCCATGGGTCGCTCCTGTCGGGTGTGCTCCATGCTTCTGCCCGGCGGGAAGCGGGCGCTAAACCTCTCCGGCCAGCTCCTGCAAGATGATGGCCGCGCCGCCGAAGATGCCGGCGTTGTCGCCGAGTTCGGCGGGGACGATGCGGCACGACTTCGCCAGGGAGCGGATGGCCGTCGCCGTGACCGTGCGGCGGATGGGGTCCAGGATGATGTCGCCGGCCTGGGCGATGCCGCCGCCGATGACGACCATCTCGGGGTTGAGCAGATCAATCAGGTTGGTGACGCACAGGCCCAGATAGTAGCCCGTCTCTTCGAAGACTTCCAGCGCGATGGCATCGCCCTTCTGCGCCTCTTCGGCGATGATGGCCGGAGTCAGCGCGAAGCGGTTGAAGTCCACGCGCTCGCCCAGGCTCGTCTTGTAGCCTTCTTGAATCTTGCGCGCGGCCCGCTCGATGATGGCGTCGCGCTGCGTCTCGCCCTCGACCGAGCCGAAGGCGCTGTTGCCGCCGCGCCCGCCGGGGTTGATGACCATGTGGCCGATCTCGCCCGCGCCGCCGTCCGCGCCGTCCAGCAGCTTGCCGTCCACGATGATGCCGCCGCCGATGCCCGTCCCCAGCGTCACCATGACCAGGTGCCGGACTTCACGGCCCGCCCCGAACCGGAACTCGCCCAGCGCGGCCAGGTTGGCGTCGTTGCCGATCTGCACCGGCAGCCCCAAATGCCGCTCGATGAGCGCGGCGATGGGCACGTCCTTCCACTGGTCCTTGAAGTTCGGCGCCCACTTGACTAGGCCGTCTTTGGCCTTGACGTGGCCCGGCACGGCGATCCCGACGCCCAGCACCTGCGCCAAATCCGCGCCCGCCCCGTCCAGAGCCGTCCGCGCCGCCGTCGCGATCTGCATCGCCGTCAGCTCCGGCCCGTCCATGCCGCGCGACGAGATGTTCTCCCCGCGCGCCACGATCTGCTCGCTCACCCGGTCGATCACCGCCGCCCGGACGTTCGTCCCGCCCAAGTCCACGCCCACCACATAAGGCTTATCCGCCATCTCGTCTGCCACGCGCCACCCTCCTACCCGAATCTCGCGTTAGTATAGCGGACAGGGCAGGGGATGTCAAGGCGCGTTGGCACGCTTTGTGCTATAATGAGCATTATGAGTAAAGTAATCGAGTATCCGAAAAGCCTGCCACCCATGACAGAGGAAGAAAAGGCGGAGTCGAGGCGCATCATCGCCGAGGCCAAAGCGGCAGGTCATCCGCTCGCACAGTACGCCGGCACGTTGATGGATGATGATCTCACGGAGGAGTGGCTGGCCGCCATGCGGGAATACAGACAACAAGTTGAGGAAGACCCCAACTATTGAGTATCAACCTTTTGGATACAGATACCCTCACGCTCTACCGGCTAGGCCGTCGCCCGCTGGTCTCTCGGATAAACGAGCGGCCGCTCTCCGAGATCGGCACGACCGTCATCACGGTTGAAGAGCAGATGACTGGCTGGCAGGCTGTACTCCGGCACCCGAAGAGCGACGCGCATCTTGCTGATACTTATCTACGATTGACGGAAGCCGTTCGTGTCCTTTCAGGGATACACATCGTCACCTTCTCGGAAGCCGCCATTCGCCGGTACAACGCGCTCTTGGCGATGAAGCTGAACATAGGCAAAATGGACCTGCGGATCGCCGCGATTGCTCTGGAAGAGAATGCAACCGTGATTACCCGCAACCTGCGCGACTTCGGGCGCGTGCCTGGGCTGGCCTGCGAGAACTGGGCGGATTGAACGGATGGAGAAGAGACCTATGGCCGACATACGAACACTGCTCGGGGAGCGCATCCTGATCCTGGATGGGGCGATGGGGACGATGATCCAGCGCCACCACTTCGAGGAGGCGGACTACCGCGCGGAGCGGTTCCAAGACCACCCGATTGACCTCAAGAACAACAACGAGGCCCTGATGCTGGTCCGGCCCGACGTGATCGAGGACATCCACCGGGCGTACCTGGAGGCGGGCGCGGACATCATCGAGACCAACACGTTCAACGCGAACAAGGTCTCGATGGCGGACTTCGGCATGGAAGACCTCGTGGTCGAGATGAACCTCACGGCGGCCCATCTTGCCCGCCGCGCCGCCGACGCCTTCTCCACGCCCGACAAGCCGCGCTTTGTCGCGGGCGCGCTCGGCCCGCAGACGCGCAGTGCCACGGTGATGGTGGACCCGGACCGCCCGGAGCGGCGCAACGTGACGTTCGACGAGTTGCGCGACGGCTACTACGAGCAGGCGAAGGCGCTGCTCGAGGGCGGAGTGGACCTGCTGCTGTGCGAAACGACCTTCGACACGCTGAACCTCAAAGCGGCCCTGTTCGCGATCCAGACGCTGTTCGAGGACGGCGGGCGCGTCGTGCCGGTCATGGCGTCGCTAACCATCACGGACCGCGCGGGCGGCAACTTGTCAGGGCAGAACGTCGAGGCCATGTGGGACTCGATCTCGCATGTCCCGCTGCTCTCGGTCGGCCTGAACTGCGCCCTAGGGCCGCAGGAGATGCGCCCGTTCATCGAGGAACTGTCCGGGCTGGCGCCGATCTTCGTCAGCGCCTACCCGAACGCCGGTCTGCCGGACCCGATGCTGGAGACGGGCTTCCCCGAGACGCCCGAGAGCCTGGCCCCGCAGCTCGGCGAATGGGCCAAAAACGGCTGGCTGAACATCGTCGGCGGCTGCTGCGGCACGACGGCGGACCACATCCGCGCCATCGCCCAGGCCGTCCAGGGCTGCCCGCCGCGCCGGGTCCCCGAGATAGCGCCGCTGACGCGGCTGAACGGGACGCAGCCCTTCACCTGGCGGCCCGAGGTGAACTTCGTCAACGTCGGCGAGCGATCCAACATCACCGGCTCGCCGCAGTTCAAGAAGCTCATTCTCAAGGGCGACTATGAGGCCGCGCTGACGGTCGCGCAGCAGCAGGTGGACAACGGCGCGCAGGTCGTGGACGTCAACATGGACGAGGGGATGCTGGACGGCCAGGAGGCCATGACCCGGTTCCTCACCTTGATCCAGGGCGAGCCGAACATCAACCCCGTCCCGATCATGGTGGACAGCTCCCGGTGGGATATCATTGAGGCCGGCCTGAAGTGCCTGCCGGGCAAGGGCATCGTCAACTCCATCAGCCTGAAAGACGGCGAAGAGACGTTCAAGGAGCGAGCGAGACTCATCCGGCGTTACGGCGCGGCGACCGTCGTGATGGCCTTTGATGAGGTGGCACAGGCAGACACAACGGAGCGTAAGGTCGAGGTCTGCACGCGCGCCTATAAGATTCTGACGGAAGACGTCGGTTTCCCGCCCGAGGATATTATTTTTGACCCGAACATCCTGACCATCGCGACGGGAATCGAGGAGCACAACAACTACGCCGTCAACTTCATCGAGGCGACCCGAATCATCAAGCGGACTCTGCCCGGCTGCCACGTCTCGGGCGGCGTGTCCAACCTGTCGTTCTCGTTCCGGGGCAACAACGTCGTGCGTGAGGCCATGCATTCGGCCTTCCTGTACCATGCTATCCAGGCCGGCATGGACATGGGCATCGTCAACGCCGGGATGCTGGCGGTCTATGAGGAAATCCCGAAAGACCTGTTGGGATTGGTCGAGGACGCCCTGTTCAACCGCCGGCCCGACGCCACCGACCGGCTGCTGGCCTACGCCGAGACGGTCAAGGGGGCGGCGGCCACGACGGACAAGGTCGAGGAGGCCTGGCGTCAGGGGCCGGTCGAGGAGCGCCTTTCCTATGCCTTGGTCAAGGGCATCACGGATTTCATTGAGGCCGACACCGAGGAGGCCCGGCAGAAGTACCCTAAGCCGCTCGAAGTCATCGAGGGGCCGCTGATGGCCGGCATGAACGTTGTCGGGGACCTGTTCGGGTCCGGCAAGATGTTCCTGCCCCAAGTCGTCAAGAGCGCCCGCGTGATGAAGCGCGCCGTGGCCGTCCTGCTGCCCTACATGGAGGCCGAAAAGCTGGCGTCGGGCAACACGCAGGCGCAGGCGAAGGTGCTGATGGCGACCGTCAAGGGCGACGTGCACGACATCGGCAAGAACATCGTCGGCGTCGTGCTCGGCTGCAACAACTATGACGTCATTGACATGGGCGTCATGGTCTCGGCGGACAATATCCTGGCGCGGGCCAGGGAGGAGAACGTGGACGTCATCGGCCTGAGCGGCCTGATCACGCCTTCGCTCGACGAGATGACTCACGTCGCCCGCGAGATGCACCGGCAGGGCTTCCAAATTCCGCTGCTGATCGGCGGCGCGACCACGAGCCGCGTCCACACCGCCGTCAAGATCGCCCCGCACTACGGGCAGCCGGTCATCCACGTCCTGGACGCCTCCCGCGCCGTCGGCGTGGTCAGCGCCCTGGTGAGCGATGACCAGAAGCCGGACTACATCGCGGAGATCGCGCGCGAGCAGCAGGCCGCCCGCGACCAGCACGCGGGCAAGCGGGCCGACAAGAAGACTCTGACGCTGGCCGAGGCGCGCGCCAACCGGACGCCGATTGAGTGGCGGGCCGAGGACGTCGCCCAGCCCTCGTTTACGGGCGTCCGCGCGGTCGCCAACCTGCCGCTGTCCGAGCTGGTGCCGTTCATCGACTGGTCGCCCTTCTTCCGCGCCTGGGAGCTGCACGGCCGCTACCCCGACATCCTGGAAGACGCCGTCGTCGGCGAGAGCGCGACCAAGCTCTTCGAGGAGGCCCAGGCCCTGCTGGCGCAGCTCGTTTCCGATAAGTCGCTCCGGGCTAACGGCGTCTACGGCTTCTTCCCGGCCAACGCCGTCGGCGACGACATTGAACTCTATGCGGACGAAAGCCGGCTGCGCGTCCTGGCCCGCATCCACACGCTGCGCCAGCAGGGTGAGAAGTCCGGGGACAACGCCAACAAGGCCCTGGCCGATTACATCGCGCCCAAAGAAAGCGGCCTGGCCGACCACCTGGGTGCCTTCGCCGTCACGGCGGGGCTGGGCGTGGAAGAATTGTCCCGCAAGTTCAAGGACGACCTGGACGACTACAACGCCATCATGGTCAGCGCGCTGGCCGACCGCCTGGCGGAAGCCTTCGCCGAGTACCTGCACAAAAAGGCCCGTGAAGCCTGCGGCTACGGACTGGGTGAAAATCTGTCCGCCGAGGACTTGATCAAGGAACGCTACCGCGGCATCCGCCCCGCGCCCGGCTACCCGGCCTGCCCAGACCACACCGAAAAGCGGACGCTTTTCGATCTGCTCGGGGCCGAGAAGAACGCCGGCATCGAGTTGACCGAGAGCATGGCGATGACGCCCGCCGCCGCCGTGTCCGGCTTCTACTTCTCCCACCCGCAGGCCAAATACTTCTCGGTCGGCAAGATCGAGAAGGACCAGGTGGAGGACTACGCCGCCCGCAAGGGGATGGACCTGCCGGCCGTCGAGCGCTGGCTGTCGCCCGTCCTGAACTACGACCCGGAGTAGGAGAAAACGATGTCCCAGACGGCAACCGCGATGCGTCCCGCTTCCGCTGAGGCACCGCAGAAAATATCCTATGAGGAGTTCCTGGAGCGCTACGATGGCATCCGCGCGGAGTGGGTTGATGGCGAGGTTCAACTGATGAGTCCGGTTTCCAATGCCCATCAGCGGATCGGCAACCTTTTGTTCCGCATCATCAGTGACTTCGTGGAAGCGCATGACCTGGGCCGGGTCTTCCAACTGGAGTTCAAATGAAGCTCGTTAAGGAGAAGCGAGGCCGTGAGCCGGACCTGTTTTTCGTCCCGAAGGCCAAACTCGCGCAGTTGGCGTCAGGCTACTTCGATGGGCCGGCGGATTTAGTGGTCGAGATCATCAGCCCCGAAAGCATCAAGCGAGACTGGGAGGACAAGTTTGCCGAGTATCAGAGCGGCGGCGTCCCCGAGTTCTGGCTGATTGACCCGGTGACCGAGCAGGTGAGTTTTTTCCGGCGTGACGCTGGCGGGCGCTTCCAGGCCGTTTCGCCCGGCCCGGATGGAATTTATCATTCATCGGGGCTGCCCGGCTTTTGGCTGCGCGTGGATTGGCTCTGGCTGTCGCCGTCTCCGCCGATGTACGCGGTGCGGAAGGAACTGGGGCTGCCCTAGTGGCCTGATTGTCCCAGCACCTTTGGTTCAACCGGCGCTGAGTTTGGGTAGAGGGCGTAGAGTGGGCTAGAAGAGCCTTCTTGGTTTTCTTCCCGAACCCCATTGACAAACGTATGCGCTTGTGACATAATTCACAAGAAGCGCAGGCGGGGGACCTCATCCCGATTTTGCCGCGCCGTCATCGTTCACAGAGGGGAACGCCATGCTTCCTGTCGCGCCGCCGCCAACACCGCAAATCTCTGACTATATCCCGCTGATGATCATTCTGATTGTGGCCGTCGGGCTGGCCTCCGTCTTGGTCGGGCTGTCGTGGATACTCGGACCCAAGAAGCCGTCCGCCGCCAAATTGGCCCCGTATGAGTGCGGCGTCACCCCGGTCGGGTCGGCGCGCGAGCGGTTCCCCGTCAAGTTTTACCTGATCGCGATGCTGTTCATCGTGTTCGACATCGAGACCGTGTTCCTGTACCCCTGGGCGGTCACGTTCACGCGCTGGAACAGCCACGCGCTCCAGGTGTTCAGCCTGCTGGAGATGGTGGTCTTTATCATCATCCTGTTCGTAGGCTACATCTATGTCTGGCAGAAAGGCGCGTTTGAATGGGAGTAGAACAGAACCTCGGAGTGCTCACCGTTCCGCTCAACAAGGTCGTCAACTGGGCGCGGCGCAACTCCGTCTGGCCCGCGACCTTCGGCCTGGCCTGCTGCGCCATCGAGATGATGGGCAGCACCAACTCGCGCTACGACCTCGCTCGCTTCGGCTCCGAGGCATTTCGGGCCTCACCTCGGCAGGCCGACCTGATGATCGTTGCGGGCCGCGTTTCCAAGAAGATGGCCCCGGTCCTGCGGCAGATCTATGACCAGATGCCCGAGCCGAAATGGGTCATCTCGATGGGCGACTGCGCCTCCTGCGGTGGCGTCTTCAACAACTACGCGATTTTGCAGGGCGTGGACCAGATCGTTCCGGTGGACGTTTACGTTCCGGGCTGCCCGCCCAACCCCGACGCGCTGATCTACGCGATCAACCAGCTCCAGAAGAAGATTGATCGCGAGCATTTCAGCGACCGTCGTTAGGAAAAGTTCCCTATGGACTATGATGTACGCCTCGGCCTGACGCCGACCGACTTGCAGCTCCGCGAGATCCAGGTCAAGCGGCCCGACGAGTGGGTGGACCTGAACCCGGACGACTGCGTGGAGCTGCGGCTCATTCAAGAGCAGTTCCCCGGCTCCGTGGTACAGACGCGCCTGTTCCGTGGCGAAAAAACCATCGTCATTCACAAGGCCAGCGTCGTGGGCGTCTGCCGCCTGTTGCGCGATTCTGCGGAAACGAACTACAACTACCTGTCCGACATCACCGCCTTCGACCGGCTGGATATGATAGACGAGGATGATGAGGACGAGCTGCGGTTCGAGGTTATCTATAACCTCTACTCGATGGGGACGTTCCAGCGGCTGCGCCTCAAAGCCCAGGTGTCCGAGGACGACGCGACCATTGACACCGTCGAAGGTGTCTGGCCGAACGCCAACTGGTGCGAGCGCGAGGTCTACGACATGTTCGGCATTTCCTTCAACAACCATTCGGACCTGCGCCGGATTCTGATGCCCGACGACTGGGTCGGCCACCCGCTCCGCAAGGACTTCCCGCTGGGCGGCGAAGAGATCGAGTTCACCTACAACGTCCGGGGCCAATAGAAACGAGTCTTCCGTATGGCAACCATCGAGCGTGAGATAACACAGAAGCCACAGGCGGCGCAAGCGCCCGTTATCCAGCGGCTGGGGGCGGGCATCGACGCCGAGCGCATCCAGACCGACGACGGCGACCTGATGATCGTCAACATGGGGCCGCAGCACCCGTCCACGCACGGCGTCCTGCGCCTCGTCGTCGAGCTGAACGGCGAGAACGTCATGAAGGCCACGCCGCACATCGGCTACCTCCACACGGGTCTGGAAAAGACCATGGAGAACATGACGTATTACAAGGCGCTGACCATCACGGACCGGGAAGACTACCTTTCCAACCTGATGAACAACCTCGCCTACTCGATGGCCGTCGAGAAGCTGATTGACTGCGAGATCCCGCCGCGCGCCCGGCGCCTGCGCCTGATCCTGAACGAACTGGAGCGGATCGCCTCGCACCTGCTCTGGCTCGGGACGCACGCCCTGGACATCGGGGCCATGACGCTGTTCTTCTACACCTGGCGCGAGCGCGACTCGATTCTGGACATGAAAGAAATGATGTCCGGCGTCCGCATGATGACGTCCTGGATCTGCCCCGGCGGCCTGCGCGGGGACATGCCCGAAGGCTGGTTCCACAAGGTCAACAAGTTCGTCACCGAATTCCCCAAGCGGCTTGACGAATACAACCGGCTGATCTCCAAGAACCCCATCTTCATCGAGCGCCTGTCCGGCATCGGCATCATCTCCGCCGAGGACGCCGTGGCGTGGGGCCTGAGCGGGCCGTCCCTGCGCGGGTCCGGCGTCGCCTGGGACATCCGCAAGGCGAACCCCTACACGGGTTACGACGAGGTGGAGTTCGACGTGCCGACGGGCACGAAGGGCGACGTGTACGACCGCTTCCTGTGCCGGATGGAGGAGCTGAAGCAGAGCCACCGCATTCTGGTCCAGGCCCTGAAGGACGTCCCCGGCGGCCCGGTGATGACCAGCGACCGCAAGATCGCCCCGCCGCCCCGCGCCGAGCTAGACACCTCGATGGAGTCGCTCATCCACCACTTCAAGCTGTTCACCGAGGGGTATCATCCGCCCATCGGCGAGTCGTATGCCGCCGTGGAGAGCGCGCGCGGCGAGAAGGGCTACTACATTTACAGCGACGGCTCGAATAAGCCCGCCCGCGTCAAGATCAAGGGGCCGTCCTTCAACAACCTGCAAGCCCTGCCCAAGATGGCCGAGGGCCGCATGATCGCCGACGTCGTGGCGATCATCGGCTCCATTGACATCGTGCTCGGAGACATTGACCGCTGACGATGGCAAAGCGCAAGATCG
This sequence comes from uncultured Armatimonadales bacterium, assembly GCA_964247915.1. Classification (GTDB taxonomy): domain Bacteria; phylum Armatimonadota; class Armatimonadia; order Armatimonadales; family Capsulimonadaceae; genus JANXMY01. The sequence continues at coordinate 15,210 of CAXTWM010000005.1, forward strand.
TCGGCATTACCTGTTCCCAGGGAACAGTCGGCGACTGGCAGTTGCCGATGGACTATGTGCGCTGCGCCTATTCGGCGGCCTGCGAGAAGTCCGGTTTGCTGCCGCTCTTGCTGCCCGTCACGGGCGATGATGCGGTTCGGGCAGCCCAGCTTGACCTCCTCGACGGGCTGCTGTTGAGCGGCGGCTTGGACATCCACCCGAGCCTTTACGGCGAGGGGGAAGTTCATCCCTCCACGGAAACTGAGGTCGGCGGACGTGACGCGCACGAGATCGCGCTCGTCCAGGCCGCCGTCGCCCGCGATCTGCCGATCTTGGCGATCTGCCGGGGCCTGCAAGTCCTGAACGTCGCGCTGGGCGGGACGCTGTACCAGGATCTGCCGACTGAGGTAGGGACGGAGTGGGCGCACCGCCAGGGGCCGCACTCGTCCGAAAAGACGCACCGGACACAGATCGCGCCCGGAAGCCGGCTGGCGGAGATCATGGATGATGCGGACACGCTGCCCATCAACAGCCACCACCATCAGGCGGCCAAAGAGGTCGCGCCCAGCCTGGTCGTCACCGCCCGCGCCGACGACGGGGTGGTCGAGGCCCTGGAAAAGCCGGACGCGCGCTTCCTGCTCGCTGTCCAGTGGCACCCGGAAAACCTGTACGAGACCGACGCCCCCTCCCGCGCCCTGTTCGCGGCGTTCGCCGGGGCGCTATAAAGGGAACAAAATCCGAGGGTGGGAGGGGATCATGGCAGAACAGACGTACACCTTGAGTCAGGCGGCAGCGAGCCTGGCGTTCCGCGAAGACACCGTCGTGGCCTTGCTGTCGGAGGCCGGCATTGATCTGACCAAACGCTCCCCGGCGACAATCACCCAGGCCGAGATGGACCGGCTTTCCAAAGCCGCGCAGGCTATCAAAGACCATAAAGACGAACTTAACTACTAACGACTCCCAGGCCACCGTTTATGTTCACTGAAGAAGCAAAAAAGAAGCTCGACGTCATCCTCAAAAAGTACCCGACCAAGAAGGCCGCCCTGCTGCCCGCGCTGTGGCTGGCCCAGCAGGAGAACGGCGGCTGGCTGCCGCGCGAGGCGATGAAGGAAGTCGCCGGCTACCTCGATCTGCCGCCCGCCGACGTGGAAGGCGTGGCGACTTTTTACACGATGTACAACAAAGCCCCCGTGGGCAAGTACCACCTGGAAGTGTGCCACAACATCGTCTGCATGTTCGTCGGCGCGGACCGGCTCATTGACCATATGGGCGAAAAGCTGGGCATCGAGAAGGGCGAAACGACGCCTGACCGCCGCTTCACACTGAGCGGCGCGGAGTGCCTGGGCGCCTGCGCCAACGCCCCCTGCATGATGGTCGGCGACACTTACTATGAAGACCTGACGCCCGAAAAGGCGGACCGGATCATTGACGAACTCGCCCGCCGATAGACCGCGACGGGCTTAGAAGGTTCCCCCAATCATGGCGACCGAACAGATTCAACTGTTGTTCAAGGACCGGCACGTCGCCGGCATTGACGACATTGACACTTACATGAAGCACGGCGGCTACGAGCAGGCGCGCAAGTCCCTGACGATGGACCACGAGGCGATCATCAAAGAGGTGACGGACTCGGGCCTGCGCGGGCGCGGCGGCGCGGGCGTCGGCACGGGCTTCAAGTGGAACGCCGTCCCGAAGAACTGGGACCAGCCGCACTACCTGGTCATCAACGCCGACGAGGGCGAGCCGGGCACGGCCAAAGACCGCGAGCTGATGAACAAGGTGCCCCATGTTCTGATCGAGGGCTGCATCATCTCCGCGTGGGCGATCCGCGCCAAGACGTGCTACATCTACATCCGGGGCGAGTACATGCAGCCCGCGCGGCAAGTCGAGAAGGCCATCGCGCAGGCCTACGACAAGGGCTTTTTGGGCAAGAACATCCTCGGCAGCGGCTATGACCTGGACATCTTCGTCCACATGGGCGCCGGCTCGTATGAATGCGGCGAGGAGTCCGCCCTGCTGTCGTCGCTGATGGGCGAGCGCGGGATGCCCCGGCATAAGCCCCCGGCCGCGCCCCTGCGCCAGATTCGCGGCGCGTGGGACTGCCCGACCCTGATCAACAACGTCGAGAGCATCGCCGCCGTCGTCCCCATCATGGAGATGGGCGCGGCGGAGTACGCCAAGATCGGGCCGGGCACGGTCGGCCCCGGCCCCGTCTGCGGCGGCGCGAGCAAGGGCACCAAGCTGGTGACGATCAGCGGTCACGTCAAGCGGCCCGGCAACTACGAGATCGTCCTGGGGACGCCCATCCGAGAGTTGATTTACGACCTGGCGGGCGGCATCAAGGACGACAAGCAGCTCAAGTTCATCATTCCCGGCGGCTCGTCTACTCCGCTCCTGCCGGCGAGCTTCATAGACACCGGGTACGATTACGGCTCGCTGGGCAAAGTCGGCTCGATGGTTGGGTCGGGCGCCCTGATCGTGTACGATGAGACCGTCAGCGTCCCTGCCCTGATGACTCGCCTGGCGCACTTCTACGCGCACGAGTCCTGCGGTAAGTGTACCCCCTGCCGCGAGGGGACGACCTGGCTGGTCAAGATCCACGACCGCATCATGGCCGGCGGCGGCCGTCCGGGCGACATTGACCTGATCTTGGATGTTTGCAACAACATCTTCGGGCGCTCGTTCTGCGCCCTGGGCGACGCCGCCGCCATGCCGCTGGCCGAGACCCGGTTCGGCAAGGGTGCGATCTACTACTACCGGGACGAGTACGAAGCGCTCATCCCGAAAAGCGACCGCCCGCAGCGGGTCTTCGCCCCCTTGCAAATGGCGGCGGTCTGAGGAGCGTCCCGATGGTCACGGCACAGGATAAAGCATTCATCGCGAAGAACGGCTACGCCGTCGTCAAGGGGCTGTTCTCGCCCGAAGAGGTCGCCTTCTACCGCGATCACTTCATGGCGCTGCGCGCCGAAGGTGCCAAACCCGGCGACATGGTGGCCGAGACCGTGCAGTCCGCCGACCCCTTGAAGAAGTTCCCGCGCATGATCCATATGCACCGCTGGGACGAGGCAAGCCTGCGCTGGCTCCTGGACCGCCGCCTGGCCGAGTGCCTGGTCTCCTTCCTGGGGACCGAGCCGCTGGCCGTGCAGACCATGCTCTATTTCAAGCCCGCCGGGGCGCGCGGGCAGGCGCTGCACCAGGACAACTTTTATCTGAAAGCGCAGCCCGGAACCTGCATGGCGGCCTGGCTCGCCCTGGACCCCTGCGACGAGGAGAATGGCTGTATGCGGGTGGTCCCCGGCAGCCACGACTGGCCGATCCTCTGCACGGCGAAGGCGGACACGTCGGCCAGCTTCACGGACGTGACCGTGCCGCTGCCCGTTGGCGTCGAGGCCGTTCCCGTGCTGATGGACGCGGGCGATGTTCTGTTCTTCAGCGGCTCGCTGGTGCATGGCTCCTATCCGAACACGTCCGAAAGCCGCTTCCGCCGCTCGCTCATTGGTCACTACATTGAGGATCGCGCCGAGCGCGTTTCCGAATTCGACCAGCCCGTCCTGCGGATGGACGGCACGGCGTTCAGCATCGAGGGCGTCGAAGACGGCGGCCCCTGCGGCGTCTGGGTGGACCGCGACGGCAGGCAAGAGGTCGAAGTCACGAGCCGTCAGCTTGTGGCGGCTGGGCATGAGTGAGGTGACGGCCATGATCCAGGACGTTCAGTTCGTCACGGATGCGGAAGGGCGCAAAACCGGGGTTCTTCTGCCCATTGAACAATACGAAGCTTATCAAGAAGCCCTCGAAGACGTGCACCTTGCCAGAGTCGCCCGTGAGAGCAGAAACGAGCCTGTGCGGCCCTTTTCCGAGGTCGTTGATGAAATGCGGGCTGCCGGCGAGATAGATGTATAGCATCGTCATCACGTCGTCGGCGGAGAAGGACCTGCGACGCCTCGATAGATCTGTCAAGAACCGAGTGACATTGGCGGTACTCGCCCTGGCTGATGACCCGCGCCCCGTCGGGTGCATCAAAATCAAGTCCGAAGAAGGCCTTTGGCGCATTCGTGTGGGCGAGTACCGCGTTGCCTACACAGTAGATGATCAAGCCAAACTAGTGACCATCATCCGCGTGGGACCTCGCGGTGATTTCTACAACTCGTAGAACGCTCCTGAAATGCCACAGATTAGGGATTAGGATCAAGAGAAACACGCATGGCGGAAACACCGACAGCAACAATCGCCCCGATGCAGGGGAATACGACCGAGAAGCCTCCCGTGGAGATGGTCAGCCTCACGGTTGATGGCAAGCCTGTGTCCGTCCCGAAGGGGACGCTGGTCATCACGGCGGCGTTCGCGGCGGGGGCGGACGTCCCTTACTTCTGCCACCACCCGCGCCTGCGCCCCGTCGGGGCGTGCCGGATGTGCCTGGTCAGCATCGCCAAAGTGCCCGGCCTCCAGACCGCCTGCACCACGCCGGTCGCCGAGGGCATGGCCGTGGACACGATCTCGCCCGAGGCCAAGCAGGCGCAGAACGCTATCCTAGAGTTCCTGCTGATCAATCACCCGCTGGACTGCCCGATCTGCGACCGGGGCGGCGAATGCCCGTTGCAGAACATGACCTACCAGTACGGGCCGGGCGTGACGCGGTTCATTGACGAGAAGCGGCATTTCCCCAAGGCCGTGCCCATCTCCGAGTACGTCGTGCTGGACCGGGAGCGCTGCATCCAATGCGCGCGCTGCACCCGCTTCACCGAGGAGATTTCGGGCGACGGCGAGCTTGCCATCGAGAACCGGGGCAACGCCGCCATCATTTCGCCGTTCTCGCCCGAGGGCTTCAAGTCCAAGTTCAGCGGCAACACCATCGAGCTTTGCCCGGTCGGCGCGCTGACCTCGCGCACCTATCGGTTCGCCGCCCGGCCCTGGGAGTTCCAGTCTCAGGACTCGATCTGCTCCATGTGCGGCGTCGGCTGCAACGTCGCCGTGCAGACGCGCAATGGGGAACTGATGCGGGTCAACGCCCGTCTGAACGAGGACGTCAACGAGGAGTGGACTTGCGACAAGGGCAAGTTCGAGCAGTACTGGGTCAACAGCACGGATCGCGCCAAAGACCCGCTCCAGCGCTACGCCTCGCAGCTCCGCAAAGTCACCTGGGACGACGCGCTGGCGTCGGCGGCGAACGCGCTGAAGGGCGCGGCCTCAGCCGACCCGAACAGCGTGGCGGGCATCGGCTCGACGCGGGCCTCCAACGAAGACCTGTACCTGTTCCAGCGGATGTTCCGCACGGCTTTGGGCACGAACAACCTGGATCATCGGATGTTCCCGTTCCCGATCCTCCCCATGCAGACCTCCATCGCCGAGGTCGGCGAGGCCAAGCGGATCGTCGCGGTCGGGACACAGATAGACGATGACTTGCCCGTTTTGTGGCTGCGGGTCTACCGGGCGATCTCCAAGGGCGGCGCGCGCTACTTCCGTAACGACAACGCCCGCTCAGGGGAAGTCGCCGAGGCCATCGCGGCGGGGCCGGGGACGGTCGTCCTGGCCTGGTACGCCCTGCCGCCCGCCGACATCGAGTTCCTGCGGGCCGCCTGCGCGGCGTCCGGCGCGAAGCTGAACGTGCTGCTGCCCGACAACAACTCGTGGGGCGCGATCCAGATGGGAGTCCTGCCGGACCGCCTGCCCACGCTGGCCGCCGTCGGCAACGGTGCGACGCCCAAGTTCGAGGCGCTCTGGGGCGGCCCGCTCCCCGCCGAGCCGGGCTTGGACACGCGCGGCATCTTGGAAGGCTGCGTCAGCGGCAAGATCAAGGCGCTGTACGTCATGGGTTCCGACCCGCTGACGACGTTCCCCGACCCCGCCCTCGCCCGGCAGGCGCTGGAAAAGGTGCCGTTCCTCATCGTGCAGGACCTGTTCCTGACCGAGACGGCGAAGCTGGCGAGCGTGTTCCTGTCGGCCTGCTCCTTTGTCGAGAAGGACGGCTCGTTCACCAACATCGAGGGCCGGACGCAGCGCTTCAAGAAGGCCGTTGAGCCGCGCGGCCAGAGCAAGGCGGACTGGCAGATCGTCGCCGAACTGATGACCCGCCTGGGCAGGCCCGTTCCCTACTTCTCGCCGCGCGACATCCGCCGCGAGATCGGCAAGGCGACGGCAGCTTAGGAAACCGTGGGGCTGAAGCCCCCGGCTGTGGGGCGCAGACGCCGATTGTCCGTCTGCACGGACAGAATAAGGTAACACAGACGTTCTTGTCTCCACGCAGGTGGAGACTTGGTCGCAGGCCCCACAGCCGAGGATTTTCAATCCCACGGCGGCATTGCCTACCAAGCATCACGGCACACAAGCAAACATCATGGATTTTTCCACATTCTGTCACTACTTTTTCAACGTGGACCCGATCCACACCAGCACGGGCGCGCTTCCCGCCGACCTCTGGTGGATTGACCTGATTCGCACCGTCATCCGCGTCCTGATCGGTGTCTTCGCCATCCTGCTCGTCGTGCCGCCGCTGGTCTGGTGGGAGCGGCGCCTGCTCGGCTGGATGCAGCAGCGGCAGGGGCCGAACCGCGTCGGCCCGTTCGGGCTGCTCCAGACCATCGCCGACGGACTGAAGCTGCTGTTCAAGGAGGACATGAACCCGACCAACGTGGACAAAGTCCTGTTCATCCTCGCGCCCATCGTGTTCCTGATTCCCTCGCTCGTGACCGCCGCCGTCGTGCCGTGGGGACCGAGCTACACCTGGGGGGCCGCCGCGCCCAACGTCAGCGTCGGCGTCCTGTATATGCTGGCCTGGTCCTCGCTGGCCGTCTACGGCGTCGTGCTGGCGGGCTGGTCATCCAACAACAAATACTCGCTCCTCGGCGGCCTGCGGTCGTCCGCGCAGATGATCTCGTATGAGCTGGGCATGGGCCTGGCGATCATCTCCGTCGTGCTGCTCTCGGGCAGCCTCAGCTTGCAGGAGATCGTCAAGCAGCAGGGCTACTATTCTATTCCTGCTCTGAGTGGCCTCATCACCATCTTCGATGCGAACCATCACCCGCTCGGTCCCGGCCTGGCTCTTCCTGCTTGGAACATTTTCAAGTTCTTCCCATTGGGTGCTATCGCCGCCTTGATCTACCTGATCTCGATGCTGGCAGAAACGAACCGTGCGCCGTTCGACCTGCCGGAAGCCGAGACGGAACTGGTCGCGGGCTACCACACCGAATACACGTCCATGAAGTTCGCGACGTTCTTCCTGGGCGAGTACGCCAACATGATCATCACGAGTGCTATCGGCGCTACGTTGTTTCTAGGTGGTTTCCACGGAATAGTGCCGAGCTTGAACCAACTGCCGCTATGGCTTGTCAGCCTGTACGATTACACCGGATCAGGTGGCCGTGATCTTACCCATTGGGGTATCCCGTGGCTAACGCTCATCGTAAACTCCGTGCTGCCTGTTGCATGGCTCACAATCAAGATTCTGGGCGGCTTGTACTTTTTCATCTGGATTCGCGCCACCCTGCCGCGCCTGCGCTACGACATGCTGATGAAGTTCGGCTGGCAGGGCATCCTGCCCATTGCGCTGGTCAATGTGTTGCTTCTTGCTGTCGGTCTGTGCCTCGGGTACTGGGTCGCACTGGCGGCCTGGGCTGTCGTTTTTGTGATCGGCCTCATCGCTTTCGGCAGGAGCAAGCCGCTCCAGATGTTCGCCAACAACTCCCGGCGCGGCGCGACGATCCAGCTTCATTCCGCGCCCCAGCCGTACCGCGTCGTCGCCGAGAATCCCGGCTACGGGGCGCAGACGCTGCCGCCGGACGCGCCCATCGGCGGCTTCCCCGTCGCGACCGATGAGCGCGAAGCCGACGCCATAGATGACGCGCTGACGGCGCGGCGCTGACGAAGAGAATAGCAAAGGACACCATCCCATGAGCCTCATGGATGACATAAAAGCCCTCGCGGGCGAGATCAAAGCGCCCTTTACGGGCATGGGCATCACGCAAGGCGCTTCGCACCAGGCGCGCGTGACCATTCAGTACCCGGAAGTGCATCGCCCGATGCCGCGCCGCTCGCGCTGGCGGCACGTCCTGAACCGCTACGAGAACGGCCTGGAGAAGTGCATCGGCTGCTCGCTCTGCGCGGGCGCCTGCCCCGCCAATGCCATCCTGGTCGTTGCAGCGGAGAACACGGAAGAAAACCGCGTCTCGCCCGGTGAGCGGTTCGCCGCCCAGTACGAGATCAACATGCTCCGCTGCATTTTCTGCGGCTACTGCGAGGAAGCCTGCCCGACGCAGGCCGTGCAGCTCAAGGACTTGTGCGAGCTGGCGGAGTATAACCGCAAAGACACGATCTACACCAAAGAGATGATGCTGGTTCCCGACCCGACACAGGGGTAGGACCGAGACAACGCCTTATGACTGCACAACTCCTTCTGTTTGGCGTTCTGGCCGCCGTCGCCGTCGTCTGCGGCATCGCCATGATCCTCGTGGACAACCCGGTCCGCAGTGCCCTGTACCTGGTCCTGGTCCTGTTCAGCGTCGCCCTGCTGTTCCTGTCCCTGCACGCGGTCTTTATCGCCGCCATCCAGGTCATCGTCTATGCCGGCGCGATCATGGTCTTGTTCATCTTCGTCATCATGCTGCTGAATTTAGGTACGCCTGAACGCATTGTAGACAGATTAAAGCCGCAGCAGCCCCTGGCCGTCGTGGCGGGGCTGGCCGTGATCCTGGTCCTGGCGACGGTCATCGCCACCGTCCCGGCCCATGCACAGACGCTGTCCACCGGGCTGGTCGGCCCGTATGAGATCGGCATGAAGCTGTTCACGGCGGACTGGCTGTTCCCCTTTGAGGTCGTCTCTATCCTGCTGCTCGTCGCCGCCGTCGGCGCGGTCATGCTGGCGAAGAAAAGGATATAAGCCTGATGGACCAATACATCCCGCTGGACTATTACCTGATCCTCAGCGCCCTGCTGTTCACCATCGGCGTCGTCGGCGTCCTGATCAAGCGCAACCCGATCGTGATCTTCATGTGCGTCGAGCTGATGCTGAACGCGGTCAACCTGACCTTCGTGGCCTTCTCCCGCTACCGGGGCGACCTGGGCGGGCAGATGATGGTGATCTTCGTCATGGCCGTCGCCGCCGCCGAGGTCGCCGTTGGCCTGGGCATCCTGGTCTCGATCTTCCGCAACCGGACGTCCATCAACGTGGACGAGATTGATTTGATGAAGGGCTAGACCCTTTGCCCTCCTCCGGAGGGCCTTCTTGGAGTTCACATGCCGCATTCTGACCAGACCTTGATGTACGCCTGGCTCATCCCGCTCTTCCCGCTGATCGGCTTCCTGATCAACGGTGTGCTAGGCCCACTGACGGGCAAACCCTTGGCAAAAGTGGTGGCGGGCGGGCTGGCGACGGCTGCGGTGTTCGCCTCGTTCGTGGTCGCCTGCCTGCTGTTCCAGCACGTCCTGGCCGCCGACCCTGCCCACAAGCAGGCGACGGTCTATCTCGCGCCGTGGCTGAACGTGCCGACCGATCCGAACCGGATCCACAGCTTCAGCGTCAACTTCGAGCTGCTGATTGATCCGCTTTCCGTCCTGATGATGCTTATTATCACGGGCGTCGGCGGCTTGATTCACCTCTACTCGACCGCCTACATGGCGGCGGACAGGGGCTATCAGCGGTTCTTCACCTACCTGAACCTGTTCATCTTCTTCATGCTGCTGCTGGTGATGGCGAACAACCTGCTGATGCTGTTCATCGGCTGGGAGGGTGTCGGCCTGTGCTCCTACCTGCTCATCGGCTTCTTCTACGAGAAGCGGTCGGCGGGCGACGCGGCCAAGAAAGCGTTCATCGTCAACCGCATCGGCGATGTGGGCGTTCTGATCGGCATGTTCTTCCTGTTCCACTACTTCGGGACGCTGGACTTCGTGACCGGCCATGACGGCGTTACAGGCATGACCGAGGCCGCGCCCGGCCTGCTGATCTTGGCGACGCCGACGCTCATCACCACGCTGCTCCTGATGCTGTTCCTTGGCTGCACGGGCAAGTCCGCGCAGTTCCCGCTCTACACCTGGCTGCCGGACGCGATGGAAGGGCCGACGCCGGTCTCGGCATTGATCCACGCCGCCACGATGGTGACGGCGGGCATCTACCTCGTTTCGCGCACCCACGCGCTGTTCGTGCTGTCCGACACGGCGATGGTGACGATCGCCGTAACGGGCATCGCGACTGCTTTCTTCGCGGCCACCATCGGCCTGATGCAGAACGACATCAAGCGCGTCCTGGCCTACTCAACGGTTTCGCAGCTCGGCTACATGTTCGCCGCCTGCGGCGCGGGCGTCTTCGCGGCGGGCATGTTCCATGTGATGACCCACGCTTTCTTCAAGGCGTGCCTGTTCCTCGGCTCCGGCTCGGTCATCCACGCCGTCGAACACGCCATGCACGCCTCGCATGACCATCATGGGGATCAGAACGTCGCCCACGCCGAGCACGGCGACTCGGCGGATGAAGTCACGGGCGGCACGGCGGGGCCGGACCCGAACGACCCGCAGGACATGCGGAACATGGGCGGCCTGTTCCCACGGATCCGCGTCACGGCGGTCTGCATGATCGTGGCGACGGCGGCGATCTGCGGCATCTGGCCGTTCGCCGGCTACTACTCCAAAGACGAGATTCTGTGGCAGGATTGGGAGACGATGGCCGGCGGCGACTGGGCGTTTTGGGGCATCGGCGTTGTCACGGCCCTGCTGACGGCCTTCTACATGGTCCGCATGGTGATGAAAACCTTCTTCGGTGCGCCCCGGACGGATGCGGCCCGGAACGCCCACGAGTCCAGCCCGGCGATGCTCCTTCCCATCGGCATTCTGGCGGTTCTCTCCCTTATCGCCGGCTGGCCGGTCCTGCCGCTGAACTTCGAGAAGTTCTCCGAGTTTCTCGCGCCTTCGGTCGGCGTGACGCCGACCGCGCATCCGCTCATTGAGTCGGAACTGGGCATCGGCACATTGGTCGCCATCGTCCTGGTTATCGCTTACTGCGTCATGCGCTACCGCGCCAGCAGGAACAACGAACTGATGACGCCCGAAGCGCGGGCCGACCACCGGGGCTGGACCCGCCAACATTTGGCACCGACCGCTGGCTGGTACAACTGGGCGATCCTGAACAAGTATTTCGTGGACGAGGCGTACAACCTCTTCTTCGTCAAGTGGGGCAAGAAGCTGGCGGACTGGCTGTGGCTCACCTTCGACGAGCGCGGCGTCAACGGCATCGTCAACGGGGTGGGGGCCTTCGCCGCCTGGTCCGGGCAGCGCATCCGCCGGACGCAAAACGGCTACGTCCGCTCCTATGCCTTCTCGATGGTCGTCGGCATCCTCGCCATCCTCGTGGTCGTCGTCGTCGGCGCGATGGGCCTGCACCGGTAAACGGCACAAGTAAACCAATATGATTGATCAATTTCCCTGGCTGACGCTGACCGTTTTCCTGCCTGCCGTCTTCGCCCTTGTTGTCGCTCTGATCCCGAAGGGGAACGTACAGGCCATCAAAAGCGCGGCGCTGATCGGGACACTCGCAACGCTGGCAGTGTCGCTTTATCTGTACGCAGCCTACAATCCGCACGGGGGGCAGCAGTTCCAGTTGGTAGACAAGCTGGCCTGGGTCCCGTCCCTGCACATCAACTACTTCCTGGGCATGGACGGCATTTCGCTCCTGATGGTGCTGATGACGACCGTGATCTTCCCGTTCGTCGTCGGCGTCTCGTTCCGAGAGATCACCGAGCGCGCCCGCGAGTATTACTGCTGGGTGCTGGTGATGGAGACCGCCGTGCTGGGCGTCTTCCTGTCCCTGAACCTGGTCCTGTATTACCTGTTCTGGGAGGGGATGCTGATCCCGATGTATTTCATCATCGGCATATGGGGCGGCCCGAGGCGGATCTATGCGACCGTCAAGTTCTTCCTCTACACAATGGTCGGCTCGATGGTGATGCTGGTCTCGATCATGGCCCTGTATTTCCTGTCGGCCACCCCGAGCAGTCCGGGTTCGTTCGACCTGCCGACTTTGCAGAATCAGGTACATCTGGGCCTGTTCAGCGGCAAGGAGACGACGGAGCTTCTGCTGTTCACCGGCTTCTTCCTCGCCTTCGGCATCAAAGCGCCTGTGTTTCCCTTCCATAGCTGGGTGCCCGATGCCTACGCCGAGGCGCCGACCGGGGGGACGATCATCCTGATCGCCCTGAAGATGGGCTTGTACGGCTTCATCCGGTTTTGCCTGCCGCTGTTCCCCCACGCCGTCGTGGTCGCCGCCCCCGTAATCGTTTGCCTGGCCGTGATCGGCGTCATCTACGCCGCCCTGGTGGCCGCCATGCAGACGGACCTGAAGCGGCTGATCGCGTACTCGTCCGTGTCGCACATCGGCGTCATCATGCTCGGCATCTTCACCCTGACCGCCATCGGCATGTCCGGAGCCGTGGTCCAGATGGTGAGCCACACGATCACGACGGGCGCGCTGTTTATCCTGATCGGCGGGCTGTACGCCCGCCGCCGGTCCTACCAGATCGCCGACTTCGGCGGGCTGATGGGCGTCATGCCGATGTTCACGGTGGTTTTTCTCATCGCGACGCTGTCCTCGGTCGCCCTGCCGCTGACCAGCGGATTCACGGGAGAGCTGCTGCTGCTGCTGGGGTCGTTCCAGACAAGCCCCTGGGCGGCGGCCTTCGCGACCACGGCGGCGATCTGGTCGGTCGTCTACATGCTCTGGATGTTCCAGCGCGTCATGTACGGCAAACTGGACAAGGACGCCAACCGATCGCTGCCGGACCTGACGGGCGGCGAGAAGTGGGCGCTGGTCCCGCTCGTCCTGCTCATCTTCCTGCTGGGCGTGTACCCGACGCCGACCGTGCTCAACAAAGTGAATCCGGCCGTCACCACGGTCATGGCGCAGGCCGACCAGCCCTATAACGACCCATTTGACACGCCGAGCGGTGACCAACTCGACGCGGTGGGATTCAAGAAACCGTCCCGTCTCCAAATCTCGGGATCCGGCGGCCCGGGTTCCTCCGCTCCGACCGGGGCTGCCGGTGGGGGCGAACCGTCGAAAGGCCGGACACCCTAATGCTTCCTGTTAATGCCACTGACGTCCAAGTCGTCCTGCCACTGCTCATCGTCGTCGTCACGGCGATGCTGGTGCTGATGGTGGACCTTTTCCTGCCGCGCGACCGCAAAAGCCTGTGCGTGGGGGTTTCGCTCGCCGGCATCTTCGCCGCCTGGGTCGCGTGCTTCTTCCTGTGGCCGTTCGGCGGCTCGGCGGCGACCGCCAAGACGGCCTTCAACGGCTCGGTCGTGGCCGACAACTTTGCGCTGGCTTTCCAGCTCATCCTGCTGGTCGTCGTCGCGCTGTCCGTCATGCTGTCCGAAAACTACATCCAGCAGAAGGGGATCAACTACGGCGAGTATTACGCCCTGATGCTCTTCTCAACATCAGGCGCCATGCTGATGGCGACGAGCCGCGAACTCATCACGATCTTTATCGGGCTGGAGGTGCTCTCCATCGCGCTGTACGTCCTGTCCGGCTTCGCCCGGACCGAGGCGCGCTCGGAAGAGGCGGCGATGAAGTACTTCCTGCTCGGCTCGTTCTCGTCCGGCTTCTTCCTCTACGGCATCGCCCTCATCTACGGCGGGACCGGCACGACCCGGCTGGACGCCCTGACGACGGTTCCCGCCGCCGCCCTGATGTCGCCCTACGCCGTGGCCGGATTCGGGCTGCTGATCGTCGGGCTGGGGTTCAAGGCCGCCATCGTGCCGTTCCACGCCTGGACCCCCGACGTCTATGAGGGGGCGCCGACTTCGGTGACGGCCTTCATGTCGGCGGGGGCCAAGTGCGGCGCGTTCGCCGCCCTGGTGCGCGTCGCCATCGTCCTGCTGCCGCTGTCCAGCGTTTTCCACGACGTCTTCTGGGTGCTGGCGATTTTGACGATGGTGGTCGGCAACGTCGTCGCCATCGTCCAGACCAACATCAAGCGGATGCTGGCCTATTCCAGTATCGCCCACGCGGGCTATATCCTCGTCGGCCTGCTGGCGGGCGCGTCGGGCTACGCGAAAATTCACCCCGAGCTGGGCATCCCCAGCCAGGCCTATGCGGGCATCCTGTTTTACGTCCTCGCCTACACCTTCATGAACCTGGGCGCGTTCGGCGTCCTCATCCTGCTGGCGCGGCGCGGCGACGAGCTGAACAACATCGAGGACTTGCAGGGCCTGGCCGCCTCACAGCCCTGGGCGGCGGCGCTGATGGCGCTGTTCATGTTCTCCCTGGCGGGCGTCCCCCCGGCGGCGGGCTTCTTCGGCAAGTTCTACGTCTTCATCGCCGCCGTGAACGCCCACCAGTACAGCCTCGCCGTCATCGGCCTGGTCGCCAGCGTCATCGGCGCGGCGTACTACCTGCGGATCGTCTACACGATGTACTTCCTGCCCGCCAAGCGCGAGTTCCCGACCCACGTCTGGAACTTCTCGCCCGGCGCGGGCGCGGCGCTGATCGTCTGCGCTATCGCGACCCTCCTGTTCGGCGTCATGCCGACCTGGCTTTACGGGCCTGCCGTCAACGGCGGGAACTCGCTGCAAGCCCCAGCGATCACGACGGCCGCCGCCCCGCCGCCGGTCCAGCGCGCCAGCATCCGCTAGTGACCCACCCCCAACCCCCTCCCCAGTGGGGAGGGGGCTTTTCATGTCGGCGACTTGTGCAGATGCACCATCTTCCATACCCCGTCCAGCTTGACGAAGACCCGCGTCTCGTTGATCGTCGAGAACTCGGGCGGCGTCAGTATGCCCGGCCCTGGGAACACCGTCTTGAGCAGCGTGTAGTTCACAATGGCCGTGTCGCCGTAGACCTGGACGCGCGGCGTCAGCAGGTCCAGGCGGCTCGGCGTCCCGTTGCCGCCGCCCTCGATCAGCTTCAGGTGGAACTCCAGGCCGTCAATCCGGTTCGGCGCGATGTACCACTCATACGAGGACATGTCCTCGGCGCAGTGCCGCCCGTGGACTTCGGGGTCCGCCGTATACATGGCGTCCAGCATCTGCCGCGTGATCGCCAGCACTTCCTCTTCCGCGTTTGCCATTGATCGCCTCCCTTGTCTTTCCTTGTCCCCCGTGCTATACTAAACCTAACACACCAGGAGGCTTGCGGATGGCTGGACAGCAGTATGTATGCATGAACGGGACCTTGATCCCGAAAGAAGAGGCGGTGATTCCGTTCTACGATCACGGCCTGCTTTACGGCGACGGCCTGTTTGAAGGCATCCGGGTCTACAATGGCCGCGTGTTCAAGCTAGACGAGCACGTCGCCCGGCTCTACTACTCGGCCAGGGCGCTCAACATCGTCCTGCCCGCGCCGCCCGAGGCCACCCGCGAGTCCATCCTGGAAACCGTCCGGGCCAACGGCCACCGCGACGGCTACATCCGCGTCACGGCCACGCGCGGGACGGGGCTGGGGCTGGACCCCAAGCACATCAAGGGCGACGCCAACGTCTACATATCCTGCGAACAACTGGCGCTCTACCCCGCCGAGATGTACGAAACAGGTCTGATCGTCGCCACCGTCTCCACCCGCCTGCCCTCCCCTGACGTCATTGACCCGCGCGTCAAATGCACCGGCAAGTACATCAACAACATCATGGCGAAGGCCGAGGCCAACCGCCAGGGCGCGGGCGAGGGCCTGATGCTGACCCGGGAGGGCTACGTCGGCGAGGCCACCGGCGACAACATCTTCCTGGTCAAAGACGGCGCGCTCACCACGCCGCCCGCTTCCATCGGCATTCTGCAAGGCATCACCCGAGATACGGTGATCGGCCTGGCCCGCGAGGCAGGCTACAGCGTGACGGAACCGATCATCACGCAGTACGACGTTTACAACGCCGACGAGGTCTTTCTCACCGGCACCGCCGCCGAAGTCATCCCCGCCGTCCAGTTCGACGGCCGCCTCATCGGCGACGGCACGCCCGGCCCCATCACCCGCCAGCTCATCGCCGCCTTCCGCGAACACACGCGCGCGACGGGCGTCCCAGCTTTCTAAGCCCGGTTCTTCAGGGCCGAGCTGCTCGGAGAAATTTCCTCCGGGACATCGGTAATTCAATGAGCCAGCAACACGCTGAACAACCAGAGCATCCTCAGAAAGTTAAAGAGTATCTTGTAAATGGGGTCGGCTGTATAATCCATTTTGGTGCGCTCGTTGCTAGTTCCATTCTGCCATTTGTCATTTGCTTAACGCTGTACTTATTGCTTCACCGTGTAGTGCCACACACTCATGTTGCCAATGTTGTCCTAGAGACAGTTCTTGGCCTCCTATTATTTATAGGATTATTGGGGAGAGAATTCGTCACGCACGGCTTGGAATGGCTGTTGTATCAGGTCTGTATGCGCTGGTGGTATCATCCCACCGACTGACCTGTAGCCGTACTGTTTCTGGAAGTGACGGATGAGATGTTGACACTGGAGCAGTGAGCGTAAGGAGTAGGTGAGGCAGTGGTTCCCAACGTGGCAGCGGCTGCCTTTGTATTTGGCAGTGGTTATTTATGCGGAACTTCCGAGACGTTTTCAGGTAAAATGGGGTTATAACTCGTGGCAGATGTAGGGGCCGAAGAACCGGCGAACGAGGACCAAGCCTGCGCTCAGTGCGGCCTGACGCGGCGGGAACTGTACGCACTGGGGCGCATGGGCTGCGCGCGGTGTTATGAGACGTTCGCGGCGGAGGTGCGGCGCGCGCTCAAGGAGATTCACGGTGAGACCCGCCACCTCGGCAAGCACGCCGCCTAAACCGCCATCACCCAAATCCGCCGTCCCGCTTGCCGTCAGCCAGACGCCCGCGTGGGCCACGGAAACGGGATGGGAGGCGGACGTCATCCTGTCCACCCGCGTCCGGCTGGCCCGGAACCTGGCGGGCGTTGCCTTTCCGGGGCGGGCCGCCGACGCCGACCTGAAGGCGGTCGCCAAGCAGGTGCTTGCGGTGGCGAAGCGCCGGGATAAAGGTCATGTGAGCCTGCGGGCGGTTGAGATCGGCAAACTCAGCGAGGCGGACCGCGCGGCCCTGGTGGACAGCCACCTAATCAGCGTCCCGCACGCCCAGTCCGGCCCGCACCGCTGGGCGCTGGTGGACGACCGGCACACGGTCAGCGTTATGGTCAACGAGGAGGATCATTTGCGCTTGCAGGCGATCCTGCCGGGCTTGCAGCTCGACGCCGCCTGGCGCATCGCCGACCAGATGGACGACCAGTTCGGGGGGCATCTGGATTATGCCTTCGACCCGCACTACGGCTACCTGACCTCGTCACTGTCGAACTGCGGGACGGGCCTGCGCGTCTCGGTCATGGCGCACCTGCCCGGCTTGGCGCTCTCGGGGAAGCTCGACGGCGCGCTGGAAGCGGCGCGGACATTGGGCGGGGCCGTGCGCGGCCCCTACGGTGAGGGCAGCATGGCGGCGGGGGACGTCCACCAGATCTCCAATGCGGTCAGCACGGGCAAATCGGAGCGGCAGCTGCTGACCCGATTGGCGGCCACGGCGACCCTGCTGCTGACCGACGAGCAGGCCGCCAGGGAACTGCTCTGGCGCGATCAGCGTTCTTTGATGGAGGATAAGATCGTGGACGCGCAGGCCCGGCTGAAGGCGGCGGAGCGGCTGTCGGCGGGAGACTCGATGGCGATTCTGTCCCTGCTGCGGCTCGGCGCGCAGTTCGAGTTGCCAACCGGCGTGACCAACCGCGTTTTTAACGAACTACTGTCTTCGCTACGGCTGGGCGCGCAGTTTGTCTCGGGCGAGAAGGCACAGTACACGTTTTACGAGGAGACGCGCCGCCCGGCGCTGATCCGCAACAAGATCAGGGAACACACGCGCTAGCCTTTTGTCGGCGGGCGCTTTTGGATAATAGGGAAAGACGGGGAGAAGCAACATCATGTGGCAACGATTCACCGAGCGCGCCCGCAAGGTCGTGTTTTATGCACAGGAAGAGGCCGGGCGGCTGGGCGAAAACTATGTCTCCACCGAGCACCTGCTGCTGGGCCTGGTCCGCGAGAACGACAGCGTGGCCGCCCGCATCCTGGACCGTATCGGCGTCAGCCTGGGCCGCATCCGGTCCGAGATCGAGCGGCAGGTCGCGCGCGGGGATGGGCGGCTGGGTCAGGACATGCAGCTCACGCCGCGCGCCAAGCGCGTCATTGACCTGGCCTATGACGAGGCGCGGCAGCTCAACAACAACTACATCGGGACGGAGCACCTGCTGCTGGGCCTGATCCGCGAGGGCGAGGGTCTGGCGGGCCGCGTCCTGTCCAAGCTGGGCGTGGACCTGGACCGGACCCGGCGCGAGGTCATGCACTTGCAGGAAGGCGGCGGCGAGGGCGGCGCGGCGGGTGGCGGCAATCGCCAGGCGGCCAAGACGCGCACCCCGACCCTGGACGAGTTCGGGCGTGACCTCACCGAGATGGCCCGGAACGAGAAGCTGGACCCGGTCATCGGGCGGGCCAACGAGATCGAGCGCTGCATCCAGATCATCTCGCGGCGCATGAAGAACAACCCCTGTCTGCTGGGCGAGCCGGGCGTCGGCAAGACCGCCATCGCCGAGGGCCTGGCGCAGCGCATCGTCATGGGCGACATCCCCGACTTCCTCAAAGACAAGCGCGTCGTGCAGCTTGACCTCGCCTCCCTCGTCGCCGGCACCAAGTACCGGGGCGAGTTCGAGGAGCGCATGAAGCGCGTCATGGAGGAGATGCGGAAGGCGCAGGGCGAGATCATCCTGTTCATCGACGAGCTGCACACCCTGGTCGGCGCGGGCGCGGCCGAGGGCGCGATTGACGCTTCCAACATCATGAAGCCGGCCCTGGCGCGCGGCGAACTCCAGTGTATTGGCGCGACCACGCTGGACGAGTACCGCAAGTACGTCGAGCGCGACGCTGCCTTGCAGCGCCGCTTCCAGGCGATCCAGGTCAAGGAGCCGTCCGTAGACGACGCCATCGAGATTCTGAAGGGCCTGCGGCCCCGCTACGAGCAGCACCACAAGGTCGAGATCACGAACGAAGCCCTGGATGCTGCCGCCCGGCTGTCTGACCGCTACATTTCGGACCGCTTCCTGCCGGACAAGGCTATTGACGTCGTGGACGAGGCCGCCTCGCGCGTCCGCCTGCGCGGCGCGATGCCGCCGCAGGAGCTGCGCGACGCCAAGATCGAGCTGAACGCGGTCCAGAAGGAGCTGAACGGCCTGCCGAACAACCGCCAGTACGAGAAGGCGTATGAGCTTCAGGGCCGCAAGCGCGAACTCGAAGAGCGCGTTTCGGAACTGGAAGAAGGCTGGCAGGAGACCAAAAAGGATGCCAAGCAGACCGTGGACGAGGACGAGGTCGCGAGCATCATCTTCTCCATGACCGGCATCCCGGTCGCCCGTCTCGTCGAGGCCGAGACGCAGAAGCTGTTCCGCATGGAGGAGGAGCTGCACAAGCGCATCATCGGCCAGCATGAAGCCATTGTGGCGATCTCCAAGGCCGTCCGCCGCTCCCGGTCGGGCCTGCGCGACGTCAAGCGGCCCATCGGCTCGTTCATTTTCCTCGGCCCGACGGGAGTCGGCAAGACCGAGCTGGCGCGCGCCCTGGCCGCCTACCTGTTCGAAAAGGAAGACAACCTGATTCGGATAGACATGTCCGAGTACATGGAGTCGTTCGCCGTGTCCCGCCTGGTCGGCGCCCCTCCCGGCTATGTCGGGTACGACGAGGGCGGGCAGCTATCCGAGGCCGTGCGCCGCAACCCGTACTCGGTCGTCCTGCTGGACGAGATCGAGAAGGCGCACCCCGAGGTCTACAATATCCTGCTCCAGATCATGGAGGACGGGCGGCTGACCGACTCGCACGGGCGCGTCATTGACTTCAAGAACGTCATCCTGATCATGACCAGCAACATCGGCGCGCGCTCCATCCAGGGCGAGCGCGAGATGGGCTTCGGGCGGGCGGCGGCGGGGCCGAAGTCCTCGGAAGAGGTCGCCCGCCAGATGGACAGCATCAAGGGGCGGATCACCGACGAGCTGAAGCGCGTCTTCCGGCCCGAGTTCCTGAACCGCGTGGACGAGACCATCATCTTCCACCCGCTCTCCGCCGAGGAGATCACCGAGGTCGTCACCCTGATGGTGGACCGGGTGGGCAAGCAGGTCGCGCAGAAGGGCATGGACTTCGAGATCACGGAGGCCGCCAAGCAGTTCCTGGCCCGCGAAGGCTTCGACCCGCAGTACGGCGCCCGCCCGCTGCGCCGGGCCGTGCAGCGGCTGGTGGAAGACCCGCTGGCGGAGGAGATCCTGCTCGGCAAGTTCGTCGCCAACGACACGGTCGTCGTGGACACCACTGAGGAAGACGGCATCGTCTTCCGCAAAGGCAGCCCGCTGGGGCCGGAAGGCGAGCATGTCCCGTCCGTGATGACGCTCCCGGAAGAAGCCGTTGAGCAGCCCGCCGGGCGGGCCACCGGCGTCTAGCGCCGGGCGGCAGAGACACAGACAGAGAAGGCCCGGAGC
>CAXTWM010000006.1:0-34896 GCA_964247915.1 uncultured Armatimonadales bacterium
CATCAATACTTCCCGCCCACCCTCGGCGGGAGCGCCATCGCGTTCCGGCGTCTGGCGCACGGGCTGGCCGCGCGCGGGCACACCGTCACGGTGGTCGCCCCCGGCGCGCGGGGGCTGCGGACCTACCAGGAGCGTGACGGCCCGGCGGACGTTCTCCGGGTCCGCGCCCTCCCCCTGCCGTCTTCCCCCACGCGCCGGGGTCCTGGGCCGAGGATTCCGCTGCTTGCTGCCCGCCTCGTCGCGCGCGCCATCGAGGAAGCCGCGCCGGACCTGATCCATATCGTGACCCCCACGTTCTTCGGAGGCGTGGCCCGCGAACAGGCCGGGCGGCGAGGCATCCCGCTCGTCGCCAGCAACCACGCCATCGCGGACAACCTGATCCCCTTCGGGTACAAGCGCGAGTGGCCGGCCTACCGGGCCTGGGACCGCCTCTACTGGGCGAGGCTGGTCGCCTTCCTCAACCGGTGCGACGCCGTCACGTCCCCGACACAGGCCGCCTGCGACCTGCTGCGGGCGCACGGCCTCGTCCGCCCGGCCGTCCCGATCTCCAACGGGGTGGACCTCTCCGCCTTCCGCCCGCCGCTCCCCGGCGAGAAGGCGCGGCTGCGCGCCGGGTTCGGCCTGCCGGCGGACCGGCCGGTCGTGTTGTACACGGGCCGCCTCGCGCGGGAGAAGGGCCTGGACGTTCTGCTGTCCGCCATGCCTCTCGTGCTGGCGCGGGTCCCCTGCCACCTCCTCGTAGTCGGCGCGGGCGATCTGGACATCCGCGCGATGGCCGCGAAGGCAGGCCTGTCCGCCGCCGACATCACCCTCACGGGCCTCGTGGGCGATGCGCGGGTGGCCGAAGCCTACCGGGCGGCGGACGTCCTGGCGCTCCCCTCCGCGTGCGAACTCCAGGGCCTCGTCCTGCTGGAAGGCGCGGCGAGCGGCCTGCCGCTCGTGGGCGCGGACGCCCTGGCGATCCCGGCGATCATCCGCCACGGCGAGAACGGCCTCCTCCATGCGCCGGGGAGCGCGCCCGCGCTGGCCGGTGCGCTGGCGGCGCTGGCCGGGGATGCGGCTCTCCGCCGCCGGTTCTCCGCCGCCGGCCTCACTCTCGTCCAGCGCCACGCGCTCGGGGCGTGCGTCGCGCAGACGGAAGGGGTGTACCAGGCCGCGCTCGACGCTCGTCCCCGTCCACCCGCGCCCCGGCGATGATGTCAATCAAAGTATCGAGGGATTCCTCCTGTTGAAACCGCCGCATGTTGGCCCGCAGCGCGTCGGCGCGCTCCGGGTGCTCCATCAACTCCTGGATGAGCGAGGCTGCGGGCCGCGACCGGGTGATCACCCAGCCCAGCCCTTCCCGGACCACGAACTCCAGGTTTCCCTGTTCCTGGGGCATGGGGCGCACCGTGCCGTCGAGCAGGAGGGGGACTTCGCGGCAGGCAAGCTCCGCGATGGTCGCCGGGCCGGGCTTGCCGATGGCGGCGTCCGCCGCGTCCATCAGCAGCGGCATCCGGTCCGTGAAGCCGAACACGCGGATGGGGACGGGGGCGCGCCCGGCCAGCCGGTCCACCCGGCGCTTTAGGGCGTCGTTGCGCCCGCAGGCGACGAGGAGCTGGACCGGCAGGCCCGACTCCGCGATCTGCCGCGCGAAGCGGAGCGTGCCCCCGGTCGCCATGCCGCCGAAGGTCAGCAGGACGGTGAAGAGCCGGTCATGGACGCCGAGGCGTCCGCGAGCCTCCGCTTTGGTGAGGCGAGGGCGGTGGAAGGCGGGTGGGACCGGCATCCCGTTCAGCACCCTGATCTTACGGTCGGGCACGCCGTAGGCGATGAGCTGCTCCCTGGTTTCGGGGAGCATCCCGACCATCAGGTCCATCCCAGGCTCGGCCCAGGTCCGCACGAAGCCGCGCGTCAGGTCCGTGACGAAGGCGACGTAAGGCACGTCGCGCGCCCAGCCGAGCTTCTCCCGGAAGTGCAGCGCCGGGTAGTTGAAGCCGCTGAACACCGAAACGATGACGTCCGGCCTCGCCTCGCGGAAGTAGGCCGTCAGGTTGCGTTTGGCCTGGGGGAAGAAGGGGCTGTGGACGCAGTACCGCTCGAACTCGATGGTGTTGACGAGCCAGTGGGCGACACGGACGAGGCGCGGGGACAGGGTGAGCATCCGGTTGTAGAGGGAATAGCTCAGAGTCACGGCGCGGCTGCGGGCCTCGGCGGAGGCGTGCATCAGCGTGACCTCACATCCGGGAAAGCGGGTGGCGAAGCGGTCACGGATCGCCTTCGCGTGCGAGTAGTGGCCGCCGCCGGCCAGGTCGTAGATCACCAGGATGCGCCGGTGGCTCTCTTGCCGGCAGGTATCTTCAAGATCGGCCATCGGGTTTCTCTGCTCCCCCCGCATGGGCAAACCCTGGGCACCGGCCCGTGTCTGCGGCCATATCTGCGGCCGGATCAGGCGCACCGCCAGGACGAGGGCGACCGCGTTCCGCAGATTCAGCAGCAGAATCGCCCCGAGGTTCTTTTGGAGCAGAAGGCCCCAGGTGACGGGGAAGACGAGGAGGGTCAGGGCGAACAGGGCGATGCCCAGTGTCCTGAGCGGCGGGCGCATCAGCGGCAGAAACGGGAGCAGCCAGACGATGTACTGCGGTGAGAAAACTTTGTTCGCGAGGATGAAGACGAGCAAGGCCGCGCTCAGGAACGCCGCCAGGCTCTGAACGCTGACCTCTCCCGCCGTGCGCCGCTCCTCCCGGAACTGCCGGCCGCAGCAGACCAGGAGGATGCCGAAACCGCACGCGAACAGCATAGGCAGCGCCTTCAGCCACCCGGTCGCCCACGGGCAGGCGAGGTGAATGGCGCCGTAGTTATCCGCCCAGGCGGTGGTCGTCAGGCCCAGCCGGTCGCACAGGAGGAGCACGCCCGCCGCGACGGACTCGATCTCCAGGCCGCGCTGGAGGTGATAAGCCAGGGAAGAGGAGAAGGCAGGCCCCCTCACCCCGGCGAACGGCGCGAGGGCCAGCGCCAGCGCCCCCAAGCAGCCCAGCGTCAGACGCTGCAGCGCCTCCAGACGACCGCCCGCCCAGTAGTACAGCGCCAGGACCGGCCAGAGGACGACGGGGTACAGCTTGGCCGCGACTCCGAGGCCCAGGCAGAACCCGGCCAGGCCCGGCCGCTCGCGAACGACCAGCCAGAAGGCGAGACCGGTCAGCAGGGCCGGGAACAGGTCATAACGCAGCGGCAGCACGGTGGCGGCGAGCAGGACCAGGACCGCGTAGCCGCGCAGCGCCTGCCCCGGCGCGCAGGGGAACTTGCCGGTCCGCGCGCAGCGGGCGATCAACACGCCCAGGGCCGTCGTCCCGGCGGCGTTTTCCAGGACGAAGAGGCCGCCGTAGACCCAGAGCGGCTGTCCGTGTCCGAACGAGAAGGCATACGGGATCAGGTACGCCATGATCGCCAGCGGCGGATAAACAAAAGCGAAATCGCGGTACGGCAGGGAGCCATGAAGCACGAGGGCGGCCGAGCGCTTGTAGTAGTCCACGTCTTCCGTATGCCCTAGAAGCATGGAGACCGTGAGGGTGGCCCAGCCGACGAGGATCACGGCTGCGGCCTGACTCCCCAGCAGGACGCGGCTGTTGGTACGCCACTCAGGTCTCACGGCTCGTTCCCCCAGGCGCTGCTCGCGCGCCGGGCGAACAGGAGCGCACGGTCGCAGGAGAGCACGGCACCGCCTCGGGCGAACAGGCCAAGGGTTCTGAGACCGGCAGCGATCTCCCGAACCGAGGAGGCGTACTCGTAGCCGATGAAGAGCAGGGCGCTGTCCTGAAGGGCGGCGATCCGCAGCGCCCAGCCCGCAAACCGGGCGGCGGGCACCCCGGCGAGGCCGGCCGTGGTCCGGTACGTCAGCAGGAAATGGGCAACGGTCCCGGCGGGAATCGGACCGGAGGCGGATAAGAAGTGGGTAGGCATCGGGATGGAGCGTTACCGGGCGTGAATCTCAACCGGGCTTTGATCCTGGGGGCCGTCATCGCGCGGGTATCCAGGGCGCTGACGGGCGTGAGCAGGGGCCGGCTCTTCGCTGCCGTCCATCATCCCTCCGATCGCGCGCATCGTCGCCGCACCGATCCACCCGAGCGCGTCGCCCTGGCCTTCAGGCTGCGCGGCGAGGAGTTCCGCCACCCTCAGCGGCTTGCCGACGGAAATGGTGACATGGGCACGGCGCATCCGGGTCGCGCCTTTCGCGAGGATTTTTTCCGTGCCCTCCAGGGCTACCGGCACAATGACGGCGCCCGCCTGCCGGGCGATCAGGGCAAACCCTTTCTCCGCTTCTCCGAGCGAACGGTCCGGGGACCGCGTCCCCTCGGGATAGATCGTCACGACGCGCCCCTGCTTCAGCAGCTCCACCGCCTGGCGCAGCGCCGCCCGGTCCGGGACGCCGCGCCGGACGGGGAACGCCTCCACCCCGCGCATGATCGCCCTCAGAACCGGCACCTGGAACAGATCCGCTTTCGCCATGAAGTGCATGTGCCGGGGCGTCACGAACGACATGTAGGGGGTGTCCACATGGGAGCGGTGGTTGGCGGCGAGGATCACCGGGCCGGACGCCGGGAAGTTCTCCGCGCCCCGGACCGTAACGCCGCCCAGGCACCAGGCCAGGCCGCGTATGCCGACACGCATCAGCCGGCAGAACGGCGTAGAACCGACCACGGGGCACTTAGGGGAAAGGGACATTTCGTATCTCCTTACTCGGCCCCAGCCCGTTCGAGATGACGGACGAGCGCCTGCAAGAACCTGGCCGCCCCCAAGCCGTTGATGAGCCGGTGGTCGAAGGTGAGGACGAGGTTGACCAGCGTCCCGCCGCTCCCTTCGTACTTGTCGCCGATGAACAGCACGGCGACGGCGGGGGCGACCAGCGTCGGCGAGGCATCCGTGATCCCGGAGTTGCCGAGACAGGTGAGGACGATCTGCATCGTGGCGTCGGCCTGGTCCTGGCCCCGGCGGGCTTCCCGCGTGCGCGTCTTGATCGCGCCGGCGAAAGAAGAAAAGTCCAGCGTGTCGGCCTGCGGCAGAAGCGCGGTCGCGAGTTCATCGCCGGGGAGGGCGACGGCGATCCCCAGGTTGACGTGGGCGAACTCGCGGACGCACTCCTGGCCGATCAGGACGGAGCGGAATTTGGGATGGGAGGCCGCCGTCTGGACGACGTGGTAGGCCATGAGCTGAAAATGCGTGATTCTCAGCTCGGGGTGCTGTTTCCGTGCTGCCTTGAAGGCGCGTTCCACGCAGGCCCACGGCAGCGGGCGCTTGACGCTGGCCGCGAGCGGGGCCAGGGGTGACGCGGGCGCGGCGCGGCGGATGAAGGTGCGCTGCCTGTCGGACAGAGGCCTATCGTGATAGCTCTGCTTCCCTTGATATCTCTGCTGCTCTTGGAGGGGGGGGTCGGAGTCCGACTTCAGGTGCGCGAGGACGTCGGCTTCCAGAAGGGTGCCCGTCCGCGCGGGGATCGCCCGGAGAGCCTGCTCATCCAGTCCCAGACTCCGGCACAGCGCGCGCGTCCGGGGCGGAATCCGGGCCGCCCCTGGCTGGCCCGACGGGGCGAGTGCGTGTTGTGTCCGGCTCGGGTCAGTCGCGGGGGGCGGAACGGCTTGGGATGGAACGGCTTGGGATGGAACGGCTTGGGGAGCGATGATATGAACCACGGGCGCATGAATGGGAACCGTTTGGCCTTCACGGACGAGCCAGTCCCCGATGACGCCGGCATGGGGCGCCTCGATCTCCACGTTGGCTTTGTCCGTTTCCAGGGCGAAGATCGCCTCGTCGGCCCCGACCTGGTCGCCGGGCCGCTTCAGGAGCGACACGATGCGCGCTTCCGTCAGCCCCTCGCCCAGCTGGGGCACGACGATGACGGTCGAGCCGCCGGCATCAGGATGGAAAAGGGTCGGGTTGTGGCTCATCGGGGGACCTACTCCAGTGCGGCTTTCGCTGCCGCGACGATGGACTGTACGCTCGGCAGAAGCGCGAGTTCCAGCGCGGGTGAGAACGGAACCGGCACGTCCGCGCGGGTGACGAGCTGCGGCGGAGCCGAGAGCGTGTAAAACCGCTCGGTCCGGGTGACCATCTCCGCGACCACCGCCTGACCGAAGCCGCAGGTGCGGGTATCTTCCTGAACGACGACGAGCCGGCCCGTTTTGGCGAGGGACGCGGCGACCGTCTCCCAGTCGCAGGGGACCAGCGTCCGCAGGTCCACGACCTCGGCGGAGACGCCCTCGCCGGCCAGGCGGTCGGCCGCCTCCCGGCACAGCCCCACGCAGTTGCCCCAGGCTATCAGGGACACGTCGCGGCCTTCCCGCCGGACGGCGGCGCGGCCAAACGGAGTCGCGGCCACGGGCTGGGCGGCAGAGCGGACCCGGAGGAGACGCTTCGGAAGCAGGATCAGGGATGGGTCCGGGTCGTGCAGGGCCGCCCAGAACAGCCCCGCCGCGTCCGCAGGCGTGCTGGGGACGGCGACGCGCAGCCCCGGCATGTGCGCGAACCAGCCCTCGCCGCTCTGGCTGTGCCACATCCCGCCGCCCGGCAGGTAGGCGCCGTAGGGCGCGTACAGGACCATCGGGCACGACCAGTCGCCCCGCGTGCGCCAGCGCAGGTTGGTCACCTGGCTGACCAGTTGGTTGAACGCGGGGGCCATGAAGTCAATGAACTGGAGTTCAAAAATCGGAAGGCAGCCGACGGCCCCCAGGCCTGCGGCGGTCCCCACGATCGTCGCTTCCGCCAGCGGGGAGTTCGTGACGCGCCCCGGAAAGTCCGTGCTCAATCCGCGTGTGAGGCCGAACACGCCCCCTTTCGGGTCTTCGATGTCTTCCCCGTACAGCAGGGCCAGGCTGTTTTCCTGGAGGGCGGCGCGCAGCGTGGACCGCACCGCCTCCAACATGGTACTCGGCCCCTCAATGCCGGTGGAAGGGGATAGGGACAAAGGCGGGTACGACGCAGGCGTCAGCCCGTACAGGTGGCTTTCCGCCTCGGCAGCCCCCGAAGGCGCGGGTTCCGAGGCGGCGCGCTGGTATTCGGCGCGCACCCCCTCGGCCACCTGGAGGCGCATCTCCCCCCACTGCCCTTCGGTCATGACGCCGGCGCGGATCAGCAAGTCCGAGAGCAGGAGGATCGGATCGCGCCCGGCCATGCGGTCCAGCTCATCGGCGGGGCGGTACACGCGCTGGTCGTCGGAACTCGTGTGGGAGTCGAGCCGGTCCAGGTCGCACCAGAGCACGCAAGGCCCCCCGCCCTGCCGGACACCGCTGATGACCCTCTTCCCCTCCCGGAACAGGGCCTCCGCGTCGCGGCCGTTGATCTCCAGGACGATCTCTGCGTTCAGCATGCCGAGGGTGCGCGGGCTGAACCTCTGGGTGGGCGTGCTGATGCCGTAATGGTTGTCCTCGACGACGAAGACGACGGGGAGCCGTTCTTGAATAGCCAGGCAGAGGGCCTCGTAGAACTCGCCCTGCCGCGTCGCGGCGTCGCCGATGAAGCACAGCACGACCCCCGGCTCCCGGCGGCGCTTCAGGCCCCAGGCGGCCCCGACGGCGGGGAGGCACTGCGCCCCGGTCGGGGTCGTCACGGAGAAGACGTTGAGGGCGCGCGACGACAGGTGGCTCGGCATGTTCCTCCCCGCCGAACTCGCGGTCTGGCGGGCGAAGAAGCAGCGCGCGATCTCGGCCAGGCCGACGCCGCGGGCGTGAACCACCGCCTTGTCGCGGTAGTAGGGGAAAAGATAGTCTTCCGGGGCGAGATGGCAGGTCAGAACCGAGAGCGCCTCATGGCCCGCACAAGAGACATGGAAACAGCCCTGGCCCTGCCGCAGAAGGATCGCCTCCCGGCGGTCACTCTCCCGGACCGTGAGCATGGTCCGCAACAGTCCGGGGGCGGCGGCCCGGAACTCCGCCCCCGGACTGCTTCCCGCGGAATGGTAGCCGTTGTTCGGATTGGGGGCCAGCATGGACATGATGGAAAGCCCGCCCGCCGCGCGTTTGGAGCGGGCGGGCTTGATGAGGCGGAGGCCGTGACAGCCGCTAGGACGCCGGCTGCGTCTTCTTCCGGCGTCCCGCGACGACCACGCCGCCCAGGCCCAGAACCAGCAGCAGGCCGAAGGAGGCGGTCGTGGAGGCTTCGGGGACGGGGGCAGGTCCGACGACGATGTTGTCCACCGCGAAGTCCGGTGCCGTTGACGTGAGTACGACCGTGTCGAACGAGGAAGGAGTGCTGAAGCTCAACGCGCCTTCCGGGACGAACCCCCCGAGCGGGACCGCGCTCGGCGTCGTGCTGCTGCCCACGAGGGTGCCGCCGAGACCGCCCGTGAAGAAATTGGCCGTGAGGGAACCGTTGCCGGCCGTGGCGAAGTTCAGCGAGAGGGTCTTGAGCGGCGCGCTGAACAGGACGTCCAGCGGGATGTTGTTGGTTTTAAACGGGCCGGGATCGGTCAGGACGTTCCCGGACAGCAAAGTGAAGAATCCAGGAGGGGCGCCGACGACGATAAAGCCCGCCGGATTGCCCGGCGAGGTGAACGTCGCCGAGACGCCGCTGCTGGTGTCGGTGAACGCGGTCGTGGTCCCCACGGCGTCGGCGTCGAAGTTGAAGGTCGCCGTCTGCGCGTGCGCGGGGGAGGCGGCCAGGGCTGCGCCGGCCAGAGCGAGCGCCGCCAGGTAGGCTCGGCGGGTACGATGGGTAGCTTGCATGTGAAAAATCCTTCTCCTGAAACCTCTCCCTCCCGGAAGAGCGACGGTCCGTGCTTTGCCGGCTCCATTATGCCCAGACAGCGTAATGCAAACCGTGATTTAATCGCGGGCATCTCGTGCCGGACCGATACCGGCCTGATCACCCACGAGGGGGGATATACTTTTCCCCCTAGGTACGATTACTGCATGAATCATGCCAAGTATGTATAACAGGCGAAAAAAGCGAGGCAGGACAAAAACGCGCTCTCGAAAATAGTAATTTGGATTCCTGTCAAACTGAAAAGCGTGTGCAGGCCGTTGCCAGGAGAAGGGCACTGGCATTTCCGGCAGTTCCCCCGCAGGAACGAAATTGTTGCGGGACGTGCCGGATCGCGACAGGATTTGGGGTATTGTACGTCATGTGAACCAGGCAGACAGTGATCAGACGGAGGCGCGAACGCGCCGGCGCTTCTTTATCCGGGAGCCGTTCTGCGGCCTCTCTCATGGGGTTGGGGCGGTACTGGCAGTCGCCGCCCTGATGTTTCTGCTGGATGCCGCACACGG
This sequence comes from uncultured Armatimonadales bacterium, assembly GCA_964247915.1. Lineage (GTDB taxonomy): Bacteria > Armatimonadota > Armatimonadia > Armatimonadales > Capsulimonadaceae > JANXMY01. The sequence continues at coordinate 9,237 of CAXTWM010000006.1, forward strand.
GCGGGTGCGGGAGACCGTGGCGTTTGCCCTGTACGGCGTGAGTCTGATCGCGCTATATGTGGCGTCAACGCTGTACCATTCCCTCTGGGTCGAGCCGGATCAGGTTCTCGCACTGATGCGGATTGACCACGCGGCCATCTATCTGCTGATCCAGGGCAGTTACGCCCCGATCTGCCTGGTCGCCCTGCATGGCGCTTTGGGATCGGGCCTGTACGGAGTCGAGGCGGTCCTTGCGGGGCTTGGCATCATTTTCAGCCTCGGGTGGCGGAGCTTCCCCGACTGGCTGCGTATGGGAATGTTCATCGTCATGGGCTGGCTGGGCATCCTTGCGGTCGGCCCGCTGCGCCAGGCGATCACGCCGGCGGGTTTCGACTGGCTGCTGGCGGGCGGCCTGTCCTACACGATCGGCGCGGCCGTCCTAACGGCGGACAGGCCCCACCTCTGGCCGGGGAGGTTCAACGCCCACGATCTCTGGCACATCTTCGTCCTCGCCGGCAGCACCTGTCACTTCATCGTGGTCGCCTGCTTCATCGCGCCGCCGGGATGAAACGCTTTACCAAGCCGGAGACCGGCGCGAGGGCCGCCGCCTGCGCGCCTATGAACTTTCTGAGCAGGGCTGGACGCAGAAAGCTTTCGCGGCCCTGAGCGTTACCGCAGGGGCCGTTAATCTCCGCATAAAATGCGGAGATTACTGTTTCTATTCACCGCAGGCGGAATTATCGAGTAGAAAAATAACAGTAAAAAGTAAACAGCATCCCTCAGAACGAATGAATGACTGTCAACTGGGGTATAAAAGATTGAGCAGGACGTTAGCTGCAAAAGTGTGTTTCGTAAACAGCAGGTCCGCGGTTCGAATCCGCGTGTCGGCTTTTTAGCACCTCTTGTCAGTTAATTGTTCGTCCTGCTGCTAATGGCACACCGCCATTTACAGAAAGGCGAAACGGGCACAGATGCTATCCGCTACCCCCCTTTTACCTGGGAGGAAGCGCTCCACGAGTTCTTCCTCCACCTCCAGGCCACCCACGCGAAAAAAGCTCAGCACTACTATGAAGTCCAGAGCGGCGGCCTCGCCCGCTGGGCGGCCGAGAATGAAGTCCCCTTCACGGGCTTCGGCAAGCGGCACATGGACAGCTGCCTCGTGAGCCGCGCCGAGGCCGGCAAGGCCCAGCTCACCCTCCACCACGATGCGGTCTGCGCCAAGGCGTTCTTCCAGTGGTGCCAGAAGAACGAGATCGTCGAGCGCAGCCTGCTGGCCGACTACCAGGCCCGCCACGCCCCTCGTCCCGCGCAGTACATGCCGACGGACGCCGACATGCAGGCCATGCTGCGCGCCGCCCACGACTTCTGGAACCCCGCCAAAAATCCCGGCTGCCGCTTCACCCCCGTCGCCAAGCGCGTCTTCCACCGCGCCCGCAACTACGCGGTCATCCTGGGCCTGCTAGACTCCGCCGCTCGCATCGGCGAGATGCTGTCGCTGAAGGTGGACGACTACCGCTCCCACTGATTCTGTTGCAAGGCCATCGACTCTTAGACGGTCGACCAGTGCCACAGCGATCGGTCGCACATGTGGCTTCTCCGATCTTCGGTCCCCTTCATGGCGACCTGAACCTCCCTGTGTTAACAGTCATTCGTCAGCAGTCATTCGTCAGCAGTCATTCGTCAGCAGTCATTCGTCAGCAGTCATTTAGGAGACGGGTCAGGACGATGCCGCTGTCGAAGTTTTCCTCGGCCAGAGCACGGGCCGCCCTCTGGTGACGCTGCGGCTCGGCGGCGATCTGCCGGAGGGCCTCCGCCGCTTCACCGGAATCCCGGACGGCGAACAGGCCCTCCCCGGAGGGGAGCGACGCCGACCAGCCGGTGTCCTGCGCCGCGACGGGCCGCCCCGAGGCCAGGTAACAGGCGGACCGGTCGGAGAACCAGCCGCTGTTGGTCCGCACGTACCCGCTCTTGGCGACCGAGAACTCGCCGCCCGAGTTCTGGATGTAGCCCCGGTAGGACGCGGGCGTGCGGGTCACGCGCCCGGCGTCGCGCAGCACCCAGCCGTGTTCCAGCAGGGCTGGGTAGGGGACGCCGTTCCCCGACAGGGCTATCTCCAGACCGGGGTGGTTCGCGGGGAGGTGATCCGGCAGGTCCAGGAACCGCGCGAACTCCACGTCTTTTTGGCCATAGACGGCGCCCCGATATTCCTTCGCCCCATACGCGCTCCAACTCATGACCGTGGTGAGCGGCGCCCCCGGCGGGGCGGGCTTGGCCGGCCATTCCTCAAGGACGATCGGCTGCCTCGTGGCGATCCAGGTGATGCCGCACCCAGGAACGGTGCAGTCCGATCCGCCCATGTTTTGTCCGAATGTGAAGTGCTTCGCGTGGTCCCGCACATGCCGCCAGTCGCCGGCCCCGGATTCTTCGGCGGAGAGCAGGCCGATCTGGGTGAAGCCGGGGTCCGTGTCGATGTAGACCCGCTCGGGGCACCGCAGGAACTCGGGGCGCCAGTTGACGCCGGAGATGTTGAGCAGCAGGTCCGCCCCGGCGAGGACCCGCCGCGTCTGCGCCTCCGTCTTGCCGTGGTAGCCCCCCCGCGCGTCCACGAAGACCCAGTCCTCTTCCATGCCGTACTCGCGGAACAGCGCGCGCAGGTAACGCAGCCCATAGGAAGGGTCGTCCCCCATCACGCCCCGCGCGGGGTCGTAACAGGCATCCGGCCACGACCCGTTGTCCTCGATGAACGTGACTTTGTAGCCGAGGCGCCGCAGTCCCAGGACATAGTGGAAGGGGTGCCAGGTCATCCCGCCCAGCGGGAACCGGACGACGTACCCGGCCACGACGATGTGCCCCCTCGCCGCCTTGTGCCCTTTAGACCCCATGCGTGTATTCCCGAAGCGCCTGCGCGCGCGCCTCGGCGGTGTCATCGGGCGCGAGGAACCGGATCACCCGAGCCGGATTGCCCGCGGCCACGGCATAGGGCGGGATGTCCGTCGCCACCAGCGATTTGCAGCCGATCACGCAGCCGCGTCCGAGCGTGACGCCGGGCAGGATCACGCTGTCGAAACCCACCCAGACGTTCTCCTGGAGCGTGACCGGTGCAGCCTCCGGCAGCGAGGGCAGCGGACGCCCCGAAGACAGGGCGGAGCGGAGCATCGCCGCCCGGCGCGCGGGCACCGGCGCGTGCGCCCAGGTGTCCGAAAGGACGACGCCCCAGGCGAGGAGGCAGTGGGCGCCGACGGAGATCCGCCGCTCGCAGAAGAAGGACGTGCTGTTGAGGCAGGCGTAGTCGCCGACGCTGACACGCCCGGACGGGCCGACGGCGAAGGTCGTCATGTCGTAGGCGCCGCTCGCTGTCCCCATCGTCAGGGCAGCGGGGCGTTCCGAAAGGAACAGGGCGAAGCCGTAGGACGTGTCCAGATGCGCGCCCGGCCTCAGAACGACGTTCGGGGGAACCCTGCCGGGGAACCAGTCGTGGGCGAGGACCGCCGGCGGCGATGTCCCGTCCGGCGAGGGAGTCGTCCCGCTCAAAGGCGTGCCTCCCCTGTCTCTTCCGATCCCACCGGGCGGGCCGGGTTGCCCATCACATGCTGGCCGGGGAGCACGTTCCGGGTCACGACGGCGCCCGGCGCGACCGTGGCGCCCGCGCCGACCCGCACCCCCTTCAGGATGGTGGCGTTGTAGCCGATCCAGACGTCGTCCTCGATCACCACGGGCAGGGCCGTCACGGGCGGGCGGCGGCCGCTGCCGTGGGGCGAGAGCGCCAGCGTATCCGCCAGCCGCGCCGCGGGTTCCAACGGGTGGAAGTCCGAATCGGCGATGGTGACGCCGCCGGCGACGAACACATAGGAGCCGAGCGTGATCGCCTGGGAGCAGACCAGGGCGGCGTTGGCGAGGTAGCAGTAGTCGCCGATCTCGATACGCCCCTCCGGGCCGACGGCCAGTGACGTGCGCCAGATGGTGACGTGGTGGCCGACCCGCAGCCCGACCGGGCCGCGCGCCCGGTAGTGCTTGAAACAGAACGCGGAGTCGATGACCGACTCCTCCCCGGCGGTGACGTTCTGGGGGATCGCCTCGGGAGTCCAGTCACCGGGCAGCCGCGCCCCCGGCACGAGGGGGTGGAAAACCCCAGGAATGACTCCAGGGACATCCTCGGAAAAGGTCTCAGGCGGCATCGTAGTCTCGATTCGCATCTTAGTCTCAGGCTCCCAGGGCCGTCAGCAGGTCGGAAAGGACACGGCGGCTGTCAAAAAACTCTTCGGCGATGCGTCTGGCGGCACGGGCGTGCCGGCCCGGTTCCGCCTCCAAACGGCGCAGGGCGTCGCGCGCCTCGTCCGGCGTCGCGAAGGCGAACAGCCCCTCCCCGGTCGGCAGATGCCGCGACCATCCGGTGTCCTGCGCCGCGACGGGCCGCCCCGAGGCCAGGTAGCAGGCGGAGCGGCCCGAGAACCAGCCGGTGCGGGCCTTGACGTAGGTCTCCTTGGCGACCGACCACTCGCCGCGCGACTCCCGCAGGAAGGCCCGGTACGCCCGCCAGTCCCCCGCGCAGGCCTCCGGTGACGGCACCCGCCAGCCGTGCCGCCGCGCCGTCCCGGAAGGGAACGGCGGCCCCGACGTCTGCGCCACGGCGACGGCCAGGGCGATGCCGGGCACAGTCTCCGGCAGAGTCAGGTACTTCAGGAACGAGCGGTCTTTCTGCCCCCAGGTCTCCCCGTCGTGGCGGAGCGGCGCGGTCGCCGACCAGTTCATCAGGGTCGTGTAAGCCGCCGGCCCGGCGGCGGGGGGCGTCGCCGGCCAGTGGTCGAGGCAGACCGGCTGCCGCGTGGGGCGCCAGTGGAAGCCGCACGCGGGGACCCGGCAGCCCTCGGTGCCGACGTTCTCGCCGAAGGTGAAGTGGTGCGTGTGACCGTCCAGGAGGGCGCGCATGTCGCGCGTGTCCTGGAGGTACTGCACCTGGGTGAACATCGGGTCGGTGTCGATCACGGCGCGCGCCGGTATCCCCCGGTACTCGTCGCGCAGCCAGGTGGCGCAGGACACGTTCAGGAGGACGTCTGCGGTGGCCGCCAGCTCCCGCACCCGCCCCTCGGTCAGCCCGAAGCAGCGCCCGGAGGCTTCATCCCGGTAGGCCCAGCGGCCGGCGAGGCCGAAATCCTCCATCACGGCCGCCAGGTGCCGGACGTTCGCGGCGCAGTCCGCCCCGTCCGCGTTCCCGGCCTGGAAGACGGGCCAGGCGCGCGTGTCCTCGACATAGTAAACGTCGTGGCCGAGCGCCGCCAGGCCCACGGGATACTGTAGGTAGTCCCAGGTCACGCCGCCCGCCGGGAGCAGCCCCAGAAAGCCCCCGACGAGGATACGCATCGGCGTTTTTGTCGGCACCGGCGTCAAGAGCCGGTCCCCGTCGGCGCCTGGGACGCAGAAACCGCGCCCGCCCCAGACGCGCCGCGCCGCGCTGCGCGCGACGCCCTCTTGGGGCGCCAGGGGCGCGGCCAGTAGCCCAGGTCGGCCGCCGCCTGTTCCATCAGGCCGACGATGGCGCGTGACCGCCGGGCGGAGCGGAACCAGGCGAAGCCGAACACGCCCAGGACGCCGCCGGCCAACGCCTCGGCAGGCCCCATGTCGCGCGTGGCGAGCAGCGTGGCGGCCAGGAGCAGCAGCAGCAGCCACGCGCGCGTGAAGACCGTCGGGAGCAGTTGCCAGCGCACCCGCACCAGGCGGTGTCCGCCGCCGTGGTCCTCCTCGACCGTCCGGGCGCGGACGCGCGCCCACGCGCCCACGAACGCCTCCACGTCCCAGTCCGTCCAGCCGGAGTCGAGCGCGCGCGGGAAGCCGTGTTCGTCAAGCCCACGGACGAACCGGCCGAGCAGGGCCGTGCGCTCCTGCCACCCTTCGCCCCAGTAAGCCGTCTCGCAGCGGGTCGCGACCATGCGGCCCCCCGCGACGGCGGGGGGCGCGCCGGTCTGCGGCTGGGCCGCGCCGGAGGTGACTCGGAGGTGGCAGAGGTAGCGCGACGTGGAGCGGACCAGCGGCTGGGCCAGGCAAAGGTAGGCGACCACGAGGCGCGCGCGGAAGCCGTCGTAGCGCTTGGGGATGCGGGCCTGAATCGCCTGTGCCAAGGCGAGCGCGACGGTGATCTCAACCATGGCCAGCCCGACGAACCCGAAGACGCCCCGGACCGGCCCCAGCAGCATCAACACCACCGCCGTCAGTATCCACTCCAGCGAGCCGGCCAGCATCAGCCAGTGCGCGGGCTGCGGCGTATAGAGAGTCTGGAAGAGACCCGCCCCGAAGACGCCGTGGTAGATGATCGGGCCGCCCAGGCGCAGCCCCCAGGCGCTCAGGCCGTACATCGACCCGTGCCAGCGCGAGTCGCCGCGCTCGTTGAACTTGTCCGGGTGCTTGAACTTGAGCAGCCCCTCGGCGTGGCCGTAGCCGCGCTGCTGCTTGAGGAACGTCCTGACGTTCTGGCGCCGGTGGTGCCAGACCGTCGCGCCGGGGGCGAACGCGATCTGGTGACCTTCGTGCTGGAGGCGCCAGCAGAGGTCCACGTCGTCGCCGGCGGCGCGATAGTCCGGGTCGAACCCGTTGATCCGCTCCAGGGAGGCTTTCCAGAAGGCCATGTTGCACCCCGGAACGTGCTCGGCGATGCTGTCGCTGAGCAGGACGTGCGCCGGCTGTCCGGGGGAGGCGGCCACGCACGAGGCGAGCGCCCCGTCGTCCGGCGTCAGGTTCGGCCCGCCGACGCCGGCCGCCCCGGTTTCGCGCAGCTTCAGCACGAGGTAGGTCAGCCAGTCCGGGTCGGCGAAGCAGTCCGAGTCCGTATAGGCGACGACCTCCCCGGTCGCGTGGGAAAGGCCGACGTTGCGGGCATGCGACAGGCCGTGGTTGTCCTGGTGGATGGTTTTCACCTCGGGGAACCGGGCGGCGATCGCCCGCGTGTCGTCCGTCGAGCCGTCGTCCACCAGGATCACCTCGTAGTCGGGGTAGTCCACGCGCCCGAGCGACGCCAGGCACTGGGCCAGGGTCGCCCCGCCGTTGTAGGAGCAGACCACGACCGACACGCGGGGCGCGTCCGGGCCAAGCAGGTCTCCCGAAGTGAGGGCGAACGCCTCCCGGACGGCCGGGTAGGCCGCTTTGGGGCTTCGGTCACGGCGGGTGATGCCGAAGGCCCAGTCCTCGATCTGGTGCCCCCCGGTGAACCAGTCGTCGGTCCAGGCATAGACGGTCGTGCCCGCGATGCCGGCCTCGCGCACCGCGCGGACGTGCCAGGCGAGCATCTCCGCCTGGGAATCCTCGCCGTTGCGGAGCGTGTCCAGCCCGAATTCGCCCAGGATGAGGGGCCGGTCGCCGACCTGATTCTGGAGCCGCTGCACATAGCGCCGGAACGTCGCTTCGTCCTGGAGGTAGACGTTGAAGGTGGCGAAGTCCAGGAAGGGCGCGTCGAGGAACTCCGTGGACGGATAATTGGCGTAGGTCAGCAGCGCCTCCGGGTCCTCCTGCCGCGCGACGTCCGCCAGTTCCGCCAGGAAGCGCTCCACGCGCCGCGCGCCGTGCCAGCGGACGACGCCGGCGGGGACCTCGTTGCCGATCGAGTAGGCCAGGACGGAGCGGCTCCCGCGTCCGCCGCGGACGGCGCTCCGGACGGCCCGCCGCGCCGCCTCCCGGTCCGTGGCGGCGTCGAGGAAACACAGGTGCTTGGGCCAGGGCACGTCCACGAGGACGTGGAGGCCGGCCGCCTCGGCTTCCGCCACGAGCCACGCCGGGGGGGCATAGTAAGTGCGGATCGTGTTGGCTCCGAGGTCGGACGCGATCCGGTGGAAGTCCCCCCGAGTTCGCGCCGGTGAGGCGAAATAGTCGCCGGCGGCGTCGGGCGCGAAGGGGCCGTAGGTGACGCCCTTGAGGAAGAACTTTTCTTCCCCTTTCCACAGGAATTTCCCGGAGACGCGCACGCGCGGCGTCAGGTCGCGGCAGGCGGCCTGCGCCCGGCTGTCCGTCGTTCGGCTGTCCGGCGTGTGGCTGTTTGAAGATCTGGTAGTCATGCGTCGTCCCTTCCGAAAGATGGGCGCTGCCCGAAACGAGCCGTCTTTGGCAAGGGGATGTGTTCTGAATGTTCCAATCTGAATGTTCCCAAAACAGGTCAGTCGTTCGGGCTGACGTACCAGCGGCTGGGAGCGACCTGCTCCCGCGTGATCGTCTCGTCAAGGACATGCACCACCATCGGGAAGTCATAGGCGTCACGCGCGAAGCCGAGGGCGCGGACCGCCGGCTCCAGCACCGGAGTCGTCAGCAGGGCGACCTTGCGGATGGGCGCGGCGGGCGGCGCGGCGAGCGCCTGCGCGTGCGCGAAGTTGGTCACCGCCGCCAGGGTCGCCGACAGCGCTCCGTCCGCGTCCGCACAGAGCATGTCGCAGATCAGCCACTGGCGGTCTCCCTTCTGGCGTGAGGCGACCAGTCCGACCAACTCGCCGCCCCTCCCGGCACCCCCCTCGCCGCCCCTGCGGATGCCGAGGAGGTGGTAGTCGCCGCGCCCGACCTTCCAGGGCAGGATCTGGGTGCTTCGCACGACGGTGCATCCGTGCAGGCGGCGGGCCTTCTCCCAGAGGGCGTCCACGTCCGGCTCGGCGGGGGAGACCGGCCCGGCCCGATAGCCTGCGGGGAGAGGGAGGTCGCGCGCCAGGGGAAGGGGCAGGCTCCAAAGGGGGAACGAGCCGCAGGTCAGGAACGGGAACATGCGGAAGAACCGCAGCCAGCGCGTGTCCGGGACCATGTAGATCAGGCCGTCGCCGCGCTTGCGGAGCGCTTTGACGGCGTACATGTACATCGCCGGGATGGGGTGGTGGAACGGGTTCCCGTTCCGCAGCGAGCCGCGCGCCGCAGGACTCATGATCGGGGCGAACGGACGCAGCGCGGACACGTCGCGCCCGTCCACCGAGACGCGCGAGGGGATGAAGGCGAACTGGCCGACGACCTGCCGGGAGTCGCCGTCCTCGGCCACGACGATGGCCGCCTCGCCGAACGGTGGGCGCAGCAGGCGCTCGGCCCACTCCTGGGCGTCGATCTTGTCCCACTGGCCATGTTCGCACCAAAGGTTCAGGAGCGCCGCCTCGTCCTCGCGCGTGTGCAGGCGGTAGGTAATTCCCATAAACGTTTCTCCCCGGAACGAGCGTTCAGTCCCCCGGCATGATCCACCAGCGCTCCGTTGAAGCTGCTTCGGGCGGCAAATCGGGGTTGAGCGGACCCACGACAAAGGCAAACTTGTAATCAACCGGCTCAAAGCCGAGCGCGCGGAGGGCGGGCGCCAGCAGCGGCGTCTCCATGACTTTGACGGCCTCCGCAGGCGTTCCCGCAGGTGTTCCGGGTTCGGCACGGAGCCAGGCGCAGACCGACGACAGGACCGGCGCCAGATCGTCCGGGTGCGCGGTGAGCAGGTCCATGAGCAGCCCGGTGCGTCGCTTCACGGATGCGTAGCCGACGAGCGGACCCGTGGCGGACCGCCGCACCCCCAGGACCAGGTGGTCGTCGTGCCGGTAGCGCAGCCAGTCAGGCCGCCGCACCACGCACGCGGCGAATGGATACGTTTCGGCGGCCGCCTGCCACAGCGCCTCGAACTCCGGGCCGAACTCCGTGACGGGCGCCACGGCGAGACGCCGGTCCAGGGCGGCCAGCCCCGGAGGCGGCGCGGCACACGGCAGTTCCGCCGTGGGGAAACCGGTGTGCAGGCGGAAGATCGGCAGCCAGGCATGATCCGGCAGGGCATAAAATAGCCCGTAGCCACGCCGCCGGGCTTCTTCCAAGGACGCGTAGAAGAGTTCCACGACGGGGTGGCCCGCATCCCGCAGGGAAGTCCTGCGGAGGGACCGGGACAGGATCGGCGCGCTCAGGCGCAGGGCCGGCATCTCCCGCCCGCCCGCCGCCACGCGGGCGGGGGTGAAGACCTCCTGCCCGACGATGCCGCGCTCCGGGTCGTGGGCCACCATGACGAGGCACGGGCCGTAGGGGGTTTCCATCCACCGCCGCCACGTTTCCGCCGTCAGGCTGCCCCAGCCGGTCTCCTGCTCCCAGAGGCGCAGCAATTCGGGCACGTCATCGGGCTGGTAGGGGCGGTAGGTCAGCTGCTGGTTCATCCTCATCTCCTCTCCTTTATCTTCCTCCCCTCAGAGAACGGCCAGGTGCTGATGTTTGTACAGGTTCGCATAAACGCTCCCGGCCGCCAGCAGCGACTCGTGCGTGCCGTGCTCCACGATCCGGCCGTCATCGAGGGCTAGGATCATGTCGGCACACCGAATCGTCGTCAGGCGGTGCGAAATGATAAACGTCGTCCGGTCCCGCATCAGATGCAACAGGGCGTCGAATATCCGGGCCTCGGTGTGGGCGTCCAGGGCCGAGGTCGGCTCGTCGAGGATGAGGATCGGGGCGTCTTTCAGGAGGGCGCGGGCGATGGCGATCCGCTGGCGCTCGCCGCCCGAGAGGGTGGACCCTTTCTCGCCGATCACCGTGTCGTAGTCTCCCGAAAGCCGCATGATGAAGTCGTGGGCATGGGCGATGCGGGCCGCCCCGATGATCTCCTCGCGGGTGGCGTCGGGCCGCCCGAACGCGATGTTGTCGGCGACGCTCATCGGGAACAGGAACGGGTCCTGGAGGACGAGGGAGACGTTCTCGCGCAGCGAGCGCAGCGAGAGGTCGCGCACGTCCTGGCCGTCTACCCGTATGCTGCCCTCCCACGGGTCGTGGAAGCGTGACAGGAGCGAGACCAAAGACGACTTGCCGGCACCCGTCGCCCCGACGATCGCGACGATCTGGCCGGGGCGCGCGTGCAGCGAGACTCCGCGCAGGACGGGGCGTCCGCGCCCCCCGTCCTCACCCGGATACCCGAAGGTGACGTCCTCGAAGGCGACGTCGCCTTGTGCGCGCCCCAGCGCCCGCGCGCCCGGTCGGTCGGGAATCTCATCCCCGCAGTCGAGAACGTCGAAGACGCGCCGCCCGCGGGCGACCACGGCGACCGCGTAGCCGACGGAGGATGACAGGGCGCTCACCGGACCGTACAGGGCGGCCAGGTAGCCCAGGAACACCAGCAGGTCGCCCACGCTGAGCCGTCCGGCGATGACGTGCTCCGCGCCCAGGCCGAGCAGGGCGGCGGTCGCCACGCCCGTGATGACCGCGATGGCCTCTTTGTACGCCGCCGAGACGCGGGTCGCGGCGTTGTAGGCGTCGCCGAGTTCCCGCGCCCCGGCCTCCATCTTGCGGAGCATGTACGGCTCACGGGCGAACCCCTGGACGGCTTTGATGGCCGACAGGCTCTGCTCGACCAGCGTCATCAGCGCGCCCTGCCGCTCGTACTGCTCGGTGGTTGTGGCGTTCAGCGGCCGGGTGAAGCCGGCGAGCGTCAGCCCGAGCAGCGGCACGACGCCGAGGGCGACCAGCGCCAGCGGCGCGTCCAGGCGGAGCATAATGGCGAACATGCCGGCGAGGCTGAGCAGCGAAATAGTGCCCGGCAGCGCGATCTCGGAGACGGCGAAGTGGACGACGAAGACGTCGCCGCTGACGCGCTGGAGGAGGTCACCCACGCGCTGACGGCCGTGGTAGGCCAGCGACAGGCTTTGCAGCTTCCCGAGGAGGTCGCGGGAAAGGTCATAGACCAGCCGCTGTGACAGGGAGACGACCAGAGTCGTCGTCACGAGCGACAGGGCCGCCGCGCCGATGACCGTAACGGCGGCGGCGGCCACGCACCAAGCGAGAAGCCCCTGTCGCGTACCCGCCCCCGGCAGGACCGCCGCCAGATGGACCAGGGCCGGCGTCATCGGGTGCCCGGCCAGCACGTCGTCCACGATCACTTTGATCGGCCAGGGGCGTGCCAGCTCGAGACCGACCCCCAGCAGGGCGAGGACAAAAGCGGCGGCGAGGCGGGACCGATACTTGCACACATAACCGAGCAGGCGGATAAAGATTGCCAACAGGCGAAGCCCTCATTGTGACGAGAGAAAGCGTCATTGCCCAGTTGAGGCCGACACCAAACGCTGATTGTATCAGCGCGGAAGTGCCGACGGCAGGCAGCCGGTCTCTAAGGGGACAGGAAGGCGTCAACGCCTGGAGGACTCGAAGGGGGGAAGCGATCTCGTGCGCGACTGGCCTACACTATACCCCGCGCCGGGCGATTTATCAAGGGTGTGGCAGCCGGTGACTGTCGCTGGGCGAAAGAAGTCCTTCCCTTTTCCGCAAGCCGCTCCGCAGGCGGGATGCACCCAGGATGGCGCGTGTTCTGTGAAGTACCCGGCCGCCACTCTGTACGCCCCGCCCGAAAAGTGCGACAGGACTGGGAGGTGTACGGGTCCGGGACCAGCCTTGTTGGAACGAAAAGGCAGTTGATGCGCCGCGACGGAGGAAACAAATCAGTATCGGAGGAAACAAAACAGCGTCCTGTCCGGTAAACTGTTAGGTGACGCAGGCGCATCCCGCCGGACAGATGCCAAAGACGTGTGTCGGCGCTGCTTGTCTTCACACCCGCCGTGGCTGATCTTTTTGGCTGATCTCTTTCCTCGATTCCTTTGTAATGAGTCCCGTGTGGCTCCATGACCGGAATGATTGAAGTCCCCGATGAGTGTTTTGATGGACATACAATTTCCTTTCCATAACACCTACGCGCGGCTGCCGGAGCGATTCTTCACGCGCACCGCACCCACGCCCGTCGCCTCGCCGCGGCTGATCCGGCTGAACAGGCCCCTCGCACGGCACCTAGGCCTTGACCCGGACCGGCTCGCCAGCGCGGAAGGCGTCGAGGTCCTGGCCGGGAACCGTGTCCTTGACGGCGCCGAGCCTCTCGCGGCGGCTTACGCGGGGCACCAGTTCGGCGGGTTCGTGCCGCAACTCGGGGACGGCCGCGCCATCCTGCTCGGTGAGGTCCTCACCGGGGACGGGTCCCGGCGCGACATCCAGCTCAAAGGCGCGGGGCCGACGCCCTTCTCGCGGCGCGGCGACGGCAGGGCCGCGCTGGGGCCGGTCCTGCGGGAGTATGTCGTCAGCGAGGCGATGGCGGCGCTGGGCATTCCTACGACGCGCGCGCTCGCCGCGGTTGCAACGGGGGAAACGGTGAGGCGGGAAACGATGCTCCCCGGCGCCGTGCTGACGCGCGTGGCTTCCAGTCACATCCGCGTCGGCACGTTTGAGTTCTTCGCGCGCCGCGGCGACGTGGAGGGCGTGCGGCTGCTCGCCGACCATGTCATCGCGCGCCACTACCCGGACGCCGCTCACGCCCGGCACCCCTACCGCGCGCTGCTCGACGCGGTGATCGGGGCGCAGGCCGGGCTGATCGCGCAGTGGCTGCTCGTCGGGTTCATCCATGGGGTGATGAACACGGACAACATGTCCGTGTCCGGCGAGACGATTGACTACGGCCCCTGCGCCTTTCTGGACCGGTACGACCCGGAGGCCGTGTTCAGTGCGATCGACGACCGGGGGCGCTATGCCTACGGGAACCAGCCCGCCATTGGCCAGTGGAACCTGACGCGACTGGCCGAGTGTCTCCTGCCGCTCCTGTCGGAAGACACCGGGGCCGCCGTCGCGGAGGCAGAGGAGGCCCTGAGCGCGTATGCGGCGTCCTTCGAGACGGCCTACGCGGCGGGGCTGAGGCGTAAGATCGGCCTTCCGACGGAACGCGAGGGGGACGCGGCGCTCGGGCGCGATCTCCTGACGGCGATGAGCGCGAACGGCGCGGACTTCACGCTCACCTTCCGCCGGCTGAGCGACGCGGCGCTGGGTCCTGAGAACGACCCGGATGTGCGGACCCTGTTTGCGGACCCAGGCGCTTTCGACGGGTGGGCGGCGCGCTGGCGGCAGCGTCTGGGCCGGCAGTCGGCGGACGGCCCGGCGCGGCGCGCGGCCATGCGGGCCGTGAACCCGGCCTTCGTTCCGCGCAACCATCGGGTGGAGGCGGTCATCCGGGCGGCCGTCGAGGCGGACGATTTCGGCCCCTTCGAGGAGCTGCTCACCGTCCTGTCGAAGCCGTTTGACGACCAGCCGGCCTTCGGGCACTACGCGGAGCCGCCGCGAGACGACGAGCGGGTGTACCAGACGTTCTGCGGGACATGATGTGACCTGTACCCTGTAAACTGTACCATTTGCAAAGTGAGTATTCACCCAAAAGGTAGAATACTCGAATGCAGAAGCACCAGTTCACCGACGAGCAAATCGTCGCCATCTTGCAGCAGGCGGAAGAGGGCGAGCAAACCATCGCCGAAGTCTGCCGCCAGCACAACGTCCCCGAAAACAGCTTCTACCGCTGGCGTTCCCGCTTCGGCAACGCCACCACCAACGAAGCCGCCCGTCTGCGCGAACTCGAAAAAGAAAACGCCCGTCTCAAACGGCTCCTGGCCGAACGCGACCTGGAGGTGGACATCATCGAGGCGGACATCATCAAAGAAATCCTGCAAAAAAAGTAGCACAGGCCGCCGACCCGCTGGCCGAGGGACGCGCGGTAATCTTGCAGGCATCGGAGCGCGGGCTGTCCCAGCGCAGAGCCTGCCGCCTGGCAGGAGTAGCCCGTTCCAGCACACGCCACCAAGCACACCCACGCGATGACCAGCCGCTTCGGGAGCAGCTTGAGCAGACCAAGCACAAGTACCCGCGCTTCGGCATTCCGCGCGCCCATGCTCTACTGCAAGCAGGCGGCCAGGTCATCAACCACAAGCGGGTGCAGCGGCTCCGGCATAAACACGGGTTGCAAGTGCCACAACGTCCCAAGAAGCGGAGGACCAAGATAGGGCGCTCCGCTCCATGCCAAGCCCAGCATCCCGATCATGTCTGGAGCTACGATTTCCAAGCCGATGCGCTGCTGGCCGATGCGCTGCTGTCTGGGCGCGCGATCCGCCTCCTGAGCGTGCTCGACGAGTTCACGCGCGAGTGGCTGTCGGTGACGGTGGGCGTGTCCCTGACCAGCCAGGCCGTGATCGCTGCTCTCAGGCCGCTGTTCGCCACGCGCGGCGCTCCCAGGTTCGTCCGCAGCGACAACGGCGCCGAGTTCATCGCCGCCGATGTCAAGGCGTGGCTTCAAGCCAGCGGCTCCGCGCCCCATTACATTGATCCTGGCTGCCCGTGGCAGAATGGGGCTTAGGGGAGCTTCCACGGCAAGCTGCGCGGCGGACTCTTGGACCGCGAAGCCTTTGCCTCTGTTCCAGAAGCCCAGGTGCTCCTGGAAACGCATCGGCGCTGGTACAATGAACAGAAGCCGCACAGTAGCCTCAACTACTTGCCGCCCGCCGCATTTGCGCGGGGTTGGCGACAACAAGCAAATCAAGAGCAACAGCAGGAGCCAAACGGGTTGCCCGATTAGTCCAAACACTCACTTTGCCCGTGGTACATAAAACGGGGAAACGTCAGCGGGGCGTCGCAGGCCACTACATACCGAGCCTATCTCCGGCGGTTTGAGGTCATGTCTGCATTGTGTTACCATAGAACCGGGGCTTCGGAATAGACACTGGCTGTGCGACAACTTCAACTTCGGGACAGCCTTGGAACAGTGTGCTAACGGGGATCAGGAGACGATGACACAGGAAACCAGGCGCGAGGACGTATGGGATGAACGCGCGACTATGCCGCTGATCAAAACTTTGGAATCCCGCGACCTGGACCTGCGGCGGTCGGCCGCCTTCGCCCTGGGAAACATCCGCGACCCGCGCGTCATCGAGCCGCTCACGAAAGCCGTGCGCGACTGGGACCCGGAAGTGCGCCGCTGGGCCATGCTCGGCCTGGGCCGCAGCGGCGACCCGGCCTCGGTCCCGGTCCTGGTCAACGGCCTCCGCGAGCCGGGACGGCCGGAGCGTCAGGCGGCGACGGAGGCGCTGGCGATGCTCGGCGCACCGGCTGTCCCGGCGCTGGTGAAGGCCCTTGGGCATTACAACCCGGATACCCAGTGCGCGGCAGCGGCGACCCTGGGCCGGATCGCCGATACGCGCGCCGTCGGGCCGCTGATCCGGGCGCTCAAAGCGCCGGAGATGCGCCAGCGGATGGCGGCCGCCCATGCTCTGGGTGAGTTGGCGACGCGCAATCCTGCGCCGGAGGTGCGAACGGTCCTCCCGCCGCTGCGCCGCCTCGCGTGGCAAGAGCAGGGGGCGTTCTATCGCGAGGTCATCGCGCGGATCGAGGCGGCGACCGCGCCGGTGGCTGACCTGCCGATCCCGGCGCACCGGTCCGATCCGCCGGTGGCACACCTGCCTGTGCCGGCCTCACTACCAACGCTCGACCCGCAAAGGCTGCCTATTCCGACCCGACCCTCCCCCGACACCGGCGACGAGATCAGCGTTGAGGCCCCAGCCCGGCTGCGGCACTTGTCCGCGTTATTCACGCGCCTCCGTCGGGGCCGCCGGGCCGCCGGTGAGGAGCGTCCATGATGGCACAGGCGGTGGGTGTCGCGGAAGCCCAAGCCCCGAGGGAAGCGGACGGGCCGAGGGAAGCCCACGCCCCGAGGGAAGCAGACGTGCCGAGCGACCCCGGCGGGCAGACCTTCTCCGCGCTGGCCCAGGCTCTGCGGGAGCGGGAGGACTGGCAGGAACGGGCAGCGGCGGCGACCGCCCTCGGCCTGTTCGGAGCGCCCGCCGTCGAGTCCCTGGTCGGAGCCTTGGAGGACGAACACCCGCGCGTGCGCCTCGCGGCGGGGGCGGCGCTTGAGCAGATCGGCGAACCCGCCGTCCCCCGCCTGCACCTCCTCCTGCGCGACCGGAGCCGCAAGGACGCAGCCGAACGACAGGCGGCGGCCGCCGCTCTGGGCCGGATCGGCGGCCCCGCCGTGCCTTCCCTCATCGCCGCATGGAAGGAGCGTGACCGGCGGCACCGGGGCGTGACCAAAGCGGTGGCCCTGGCGCTGGGCCGGGCGGGGGACGAAAGGGCCGTCGGGCCGCTCGTAGACTCCCTCCGGGACCGCAGCCTGGACGTGCGCCGCTGGGCCGCGCAGGCGCTGGGCGGCATCAGGGACGCGGCCGCCGTGCCCGTCCTGGTGGCGCTCCTGCACGACCCCGTTTCCTCGGTGCGCGAGGCCGCGTCGGCGGCCCTGGTCCGCACCGGAGAAGGCGCGGTCCCGGCCCTGATCGGAACCCTCCACCAGCCCTATTTCCGCCCACGCCGGCTGGCGGCGGGGGCGCTGGGCCGCATCGGGGATGTGCGCGGCGTCGGCCCGCTGATCCACGCCCTCGACGAGACGCGCGGGGACCTCCGACCGGCAGCCGCCCAGGCGCTGGGGGAGTTCGCGGCCCGCCGCCCCGTCGCCGAGTTGCGGGCGGCCCTGCCCCCGCTCCGGCGACTCGCGGGCCAGAGCGGCGACGGGCAGGTCACGGAGCGGGATCGTCACGGTGCGGATCTGGCCCAGCACCCGGCGATAAAGGCCGTCGCCGCCGCGCCGCCGTCGCTCTCGGCGGCCATCCTGCCGGTGCCCGCATCGCTGCCCCATACCAGCCCGGACGGGCTGCCCATCCCGGCGGCTTTGGTCCAGGAGGAAAGCCGCCGGGGGCGAGTCCAGCGGGTGTTGCTTGCCGTCAGGGCCTGCCGGCAGCGGCTCTGCTGCGTTTTGCGCCGGCGGGCCGGCCGTGACAAGGAGGGTAAGCCATAGCAGGACGGGTCGCCATTGATTTCGGCACCACGAACACGGTCGTGGCCGTCGTGGAGGAGGGCAGCGTGCGCGTCCTGCACCTGCCGGGCCTTGCCCGCGAGCAGCCCGCCGACCAGTCCCCCCTCATCCCCTCCGCCGTCCATGTCGCGGACGTAGCCCGGCGCTGGCTCTGCTTCGGCTGGCACTCCACGCAGGTGAGCGTCGGCCAGCAGGCCCTGAACCAGAACTACGGCGACCACGCGGCCCGCTCCCGCGCCTTCACCCAGAGTTTCAAGCCCCTCCTGGGCGGCCAGCCCCACCGCCCGATCCTGCGCGCCGGGACCCGTGACCTCTCCGCCCGCGAGGCGGCCTTCCTGCTGCTCCGGGGCCTTCTGGCAGCGGCGCGGTCCGAGCAGCGAGGGTGCGTGGACGACCTGACGATCCCCGTCCCCGTCGGCTACTTCGAGACGTACCGGGCGGAACTCCAGGCGGTGGCCCGGAGGCTGAAGGTGCGGCGCTTCCGCACCCTGGACGAGCCGGTGGCTGCTGCACTCGGATACGGGGTGGGCGTCGGCCGGGAGGAGACGCTCCTGGTGGTGGATTTCGGGGGCGGCACCCTGGACCTGGCCGCCGTCCGCCTCGGCCCCGGCGCGGCGCAGGCGGGGGCGGCCCCGGTCCTCGCCAAGCACATGGTCCGGCTGGGCGGCGACGACGTGGACGGGTGGCTGCTGGAGTCGTTCGGGCTGGACCTGTCCGACCTGCCCGAATGGCAGTACGACGCCCGGTGGGAGGTGATGCGCGTCAAAGAGCAGGCCAGCCGGGAGGGGAAGGCCGAGTTCCGCTGGCGGGGCATCCGCCGGACACTCCGCCGCGAGGAGTTGGAGGGCCTGCTGGCAGAGCGGGGACTATACGACCAACTCCGGGAGGCCCTGGCGGAAGTGCAGCGGCAGATGACGGATGGGGAGGCGCTGGTCGCCGGGGGGCCGGACGAGGTGCTGTTGGTGGGCGGCTCCACGCTCCTGCCCGGCGTGGCGGCGGTCGTGGACGAGTTCTTCCCGGACGCCGTCGTGCGCCACGACCCGGCGTTCGTCTTCACGGCGGTGGCGTCGGGGGCGGCGCGCTTCGCCGGGGGCGTTCCCGTGGACGA
This sequence comes from uncultured Armatimonadales bacterium, assembly GCA_964247915.1. Taxonomy (GTDB): domain Bacteria; phylum Armatimonadota; class Armatimonadia; order Armatimonadales; family Capsulimonadaceae; genus JANXMY01. The sequence continues at coordinate 27,929 of CAXTWM010000006.1, forward strand.
CTTCATCTACCACGACTACGCGCTGGCGGTGCAGAACGAGAAGACGCGGGCCGTGGAATACGAGTTGCTGCTGCCGCGCCGCACGCGCTACCCGACCCCATCGGACTTCGCGGTGCGCTACTACGCGGACTACCCCGGCATGACGGACATCGGCTTCCACGTCTGCGAGGTGGGGCGTCTCGGGCAAGCGCCCGCACCGTGGCGTGCCGGCCCGAACGGGGCGTGTTACTGGAGTCCGCAGACGGAGGGGGAGCGGGCGTGCCTGGTGGAACTCAACCCGGCGGACGCGCCGCTGGCGCTGCGGCCTGCGGGGCAGGGTACGTCGCCGCGCCTGCGGGTGACGTTCTCGGTGAACGCGGACCGGTGGCTGTGCGTGACGGTGGACGACCTGGTCCGCAAAGCCTCGCTGCGGGTGGGTGAGCCGGTGGTGAGGCTGCGGTGATGCTGGCAGCCCCGGCGGGGAAGAGGCCTCGGACGCGGAAAGGAGATAGCCCGATGCGAGTACCACCCACAACCAAACGAAAGCGCCTCGCTCTGCTGATCGCGCTGGCGGCGGCCATCGTCCTGCTCGGCATCGCCGTCCACTGGCACATGGCACCGTCCGCGCTGACGCCTGCCCTGTTCGTCCAGACGCAGGGCGGCATCGACAGCGTCGAGTTCTCCGGCGATGGACGCCTCCTCATGACGGTTTACGTTGACGGCAGCTTCGCGGCCGCCACGCCGGAGCCGGGCGACTTCGACGCCTGCTGGAGCGTCAGCGGCGTCCGGCCCGAGCTGCTCGATCCGGCCCTGCTTGACTTCTTCGACAGGGGGCGGCGCAAAAGGCCAGGTTCGGCGGCGAGCTGTTACCGGCGGAACTGCCGGAAGGGGTCAGCGGGCGTACCTTCCTGGAGTTCTTCCAGACCGACTGGTCATAGACCGCCTGCCGCTCCGCCCGCTCCTTGGCGCCTCAGGCCAGGACCGGTCAAAGTCCTGGCTCTGGTTCATCCTGTGCCTACCGCGTCGTGGTGACGCTCACTGGGCTGGACGTCAGGACCAGACTTTGAACGCCGTAGATGTGCTGCGCGCTGTAGGTGATGCTGTAGCTATGGACGCCCGACGGGAAGCGATACGAGTGGTTGAGAACCACCTCCTCGCGCAAGCTCTCTCCAGGACGGAGCGTGATGAACTGGCGCCCGCCGGGGTCGGTGCGGCGCTTGGATTTTTTTCCTGTGAACTCCGCGGGCTGACCGTCCACCTGGACGCGGAACACGTCATCCCCGATCTTACCGCCCGCACAAGCGCTGACTTTGTCGAGATAGACGCTGTGCGAGGAGACGTTGGTAAAGTTCAGGACGGCATGGATGTCTCTGCCCTCGGCGGAAGCCGCGAGCGTGACCGTCGCCGGAGCAGTCACCAGCGCCGGTGTCAGCAGTACGACCGCGTCGCTCCGCTCACTCCTCCCCACACTGTTCTTGCTCTGAATCCGATATTTATAGACGACGCCGGGGGCCAGCCCCGTGTCGGAAAAGGAAGTTTCATCCCCCGAAAGATGCTGCTCGCCGGGGGCCCGCGCCGGCCCGCCGCTGCGATAGAGGATGTACTTGGTGGCGCCCTGGACCGGATTCCAATGCACGTAGATCTGCGTCGGGCTGACGGGCGCAGCAGCCAGCCCGCCCGGCGTCGGCGGCAGCGTGGGGGGCGGTGGAGTGACCGGGGTTCGGTGGAACGGCGTGGGCGTGGGCACCGGATCGGTCGAGTGGAAGGGAATCAGGTTTTGCCTATGCCCAAGGTTGGGCAGTACGCCCTGGCTGACGGGGGTGGGGGGCTTGACGCTGTGCCCTATGGGATGGACCGGATGCGGAGGGACGTTCGGCGCGACAGGCATCATGGCGGAGTTCTGGCTCGCGCCCCCCGGCTTGGCGGGCGATGCGGCTATCTTCGCCCTGGCCGCCGCCGCAAGGGCCTGCTTTTTCTTGTCCGCCGCGTCCTGGCTTGCCTTCGCCTGCGCTTCAGCCTTTTCGGCTGCCGCGATCTGCTCCGGCGTGAGCGGGAGCTTTGCGGGGAACGTCAGCGGGTCCGAGAAGGTGAAATCACCCTGCTGGCCTTGCACGGTGACCTGTCCTCCGGTATCCAAGCTTTGTACTCCCAGTGCGGTCGCCCTCAAAGTGACCAACTCACTTTTCCCCGGCGGGACTTGATCCGTGAGATCGAGCGAGAGCTGTTTGTAGCCGTTATTGCCGTTACGATAAAGGCGATAGATGCGGCTATAGAGTTTGCCTTCGAGCGAATAGTTGATCGTCAGCGAATTGACCGTCTTACTTTTCAGACCGCCGAGGTCGCCGACATTGATCAGCACATGCGTACCCGGTGACTGGGCGACCCTGATCGCCTGCGAAACCTTCCAGGCGCCGACTGGGCTGCGGACCTGGGCGATACTCAGATCGGCGGTCTTCGACACCGCTGGGAAGATGTAGTTATTGAACTCTGCCTCTTTGCCTTCCTTGGGCGCCAAACTCAGTTGATAGCGCTGATGGGAGCGGTTCTGCCAGCTCCATCCGAAGGGCCAGTGGTATCCGTACCAGTGATCCGGTTCTTTAAAGACCAACTGGCTGCCGTTGAAAGACCCGGCGATCGGCGGTTGATCGGCGAGTGGGGTGTTGTCTTCGTCCAGGAGAGTCATCGTTGGGTTGAGATCCCTGAAACTCGCGCCCTCCGGCGGCTGCCCCACCTTCAGACCTCCAAAAATGGGCGTGACCATGATCACGGGATGCTTTTTGACGGGCCAGCCCCAGATCAGAAAGAATAAGAGCGCCAGCGTACCGAGCAGGGCCGCCCAGTCGCGGCCCATGCGGAGCCAGGGGACGTAGCGGACCAGGACGGGGCGCGGCAGGGCGAGCGGGGTGCTGACGCTGTCGGCGGCCTGGGCCGCGCCGCGCACGGTGGCGTAGTAGGAGCCGCGCCGGGCGGAGGGCGGCAGCAGGCACTGCCAGACGCCCGGCGTCCGCGCCGCCAGCGACTGCTCGATGGCGCCGACGGTTTCGGCCTCCCGCTCCAGCGCGTCCTTGGTGGGCGCGCGCAGGATCGTCATCCCGACCGTGGGCGGCAGGAAGCTCTTGTTGGCGAATCGGACGGCGAATTTCGCCTCGCGCCGCCAGGGGCGGGTGACGACGACGGGCGGGACGGCGGTGATCTGGAGGTCGCTCTCGGTCGGCAGCCCGACCCAGCGCAGGGGCAGGTCCTGGACGATCTCGCCGGGGTCATTGCTGCGGCGCGGGTCGAAGCAGGTCAGCACGAAGCCGAAGGTCCGCGTTTTCAGCTTCTCGCCGGCGGGCGGCGGCACGAAGACCACCTCGAACGTGGCCCCGTCGCCCGGCTGGAGCAGGACGCCGCCCTCGCGCTGCGGGACGCCGCCTTGGGGCGGGCGGCGGATGTAGAAGGCCGGGTTCAGGTCGGTCACGGTCAGGTCGAAGCGGTAGGCGATCGGCTCCGGGTTGCTGATCTGGATGGTCTCGACCTTGCCGGGCCAGACCAGGTCGCGGTCCGTGATGCGCTCCCGCCGCGAGTCCGGAGTCTCCTCGGAGTCCGAAGAAGCGAGCGCCTTGCCCGGCGTGAAGGAGACCGCCGCTTCGCCGTCCGCGTCCAGGCCCTCTTCGCCGCCCGAACCGCCCCCCATGCCGGAGCTGTAGCCCGCAAGACCCGACAAGCCCGACAAGCCGGGGATGAAGCCGAGAAAACTTAAGAATCGTCCAAACATGATGTGATACTATTCCCCTCCTCGTGGAGTAAGAGCCTCCGAGGGTGGATACGCTTCAATGCGCCGCTTTCTGCCCGACAGGGTGCGGGTTGGGACGTCCCAGGTCGAATTTTGCAGTGTAGGTGAGCACGGACTGCCGCCACGGGTTGATCAAAATATCCTGGTGATATTTCTGCCAGCCGAACCTCAGCCACAACCGATCCCCCGGAAACCGCGAGAGCGAAGTCAGGTTCTTGGGGTCTGTGGATAGGTTCGGCTGCGCGCTTTCATAGACCCACCTGTCACCGACGCCCCCGGTCGTGAGAGTCGCAGGGATGAGCGCCTCCGTACCGTCCGTGTAGACTTCAAAGGCTTCCAGCTTCGCCTGCACACGCTGAGGAGTCGGCTTTGCCGCAACAGTCGGTCTAAGGGCGGGCCGCTTGTGGGTGAAGGCACCCAGGACGGTGCCCGCGATGACCGCCAGGAGAAAGGCGACCAGCCATTTCGCAAGGAAACGCGTGGGCCAGCATGTGGATGTCAGGAGGGAAGCCATAGTCCCTATTTTACCCCATAGGACGAGCCGCGCTTCAATGCGCCGCCCTGTGCCTGCCGGTGTGCGGGCTGGGGCGGTGCAGGCTGAACTCGACGGTATAAGTGAGGGTGGACTGCGGCCAGGGGTTGATGAGCCTCGTCTCGACGTGACCCTGCCAATTGAAGATCAGCCCGAGCTTCGACCCCGGAGGCCGCGCGAGCGCCGTCAGCCTCTTAGGGGTCGTGGACAGCTTGCCCCCGTCGCTCTCCACGAGCGGCGTGCCGCCTTGCCCGGCCGTCGTGATGCGCGCGGGGACGAGTGCCTCCGTGCCGTCCGTATAGACTTCCAAAGCTTCCAGCTTCACCTGCACACGCTGAGGAGGCAGCCCCTGCTGTGCGGACGCGCCCCCGACCGTGCCCAGCAAAGCCGCGACGAGAAAGACGATCTGCCGCCCCGTAAAGAGGCGCGTGGGCCGGCAGAGAAACACAATGGGGGGAACCATGCCTCTATTTTACCTGATAGAAGGGCGGCTTGCCGCAATGGAGCCAGTGGGCGGGGCTGCTTATTTTCGCCACATGAAGCCGCCGCCACGCCGAGGGGTTTCCGTGGCGACCGCCTCCTCCTCCCGGCTCATCGCCGGCTGGGCGCGCGGGTCGCGGGCCGCCACCACGGTCTCGTGGTCCAGCAGGCGCCGCTCCGGGGCCGGGGCGGCGGCTTCCAGGGCCGCCAGCAGCGGGGGATAAAGCTGCACCAGCCGCTCCAAGCACTCGCGGACCATCAGGAACGCCTGCCCCATGGTCCACTCCGCCGTTTCCAGGTAGCTCAGCGTGTCTTCCAGTTGATCCACGGTGTCTTGATAGATCTTCAGGCCGGGCGAAGGCAGCGCGAGAATCTGGGTGCGCTGGGCCATCAGAATTCCACCGATCCCGCCCATGTAGGCGCGGGGGGACATGTTCCCGTCCGCGACGCCCGCGACGGGTCCGAGCGAGCCGGCCAGCGCGGCGGCGGCGGCGTACCGCTGCACGGCGGGCGAGGAGTGCTTGACGAGCAGGTCCAGCGCCTGCCGGGCCAGCGTCCGCAGCTCCTGCTGGGCGCGCCACTGGCCGGCGTGGCTGGACAGGAACATCGTTTCGGGGATGAAGGACCGGTCCGGGCCAAGTCCGGTCGGCGTCTTTTCGAACTGCGCGATCTGCACCCAGTCCACCGTCTCGTCGGTGCTGTCCGCCGACAGCCGGTAGGAGGGTCGGCGCCCGCTGCACCCGAGCAGGCCCGTGTCCACCGAGGAGTACAGGTGCGGCTCCGGGTCGCGCTCGACCAGGGAGGAGCCGACATAGAGGGGCACCAGCGTCGCCCGCGCCTCGATCGTGCCGCGCAGGGCGAGGGAGGGGTCATCGGGAATGTCAATGATCTGCCCCTCTCGGCCCACGGCCAGGCAGCCGCGCACGACGACGGAATACAACTGGTCGCCTTCGGGGCTGGGGCGGCTGATGGCATCGTCCGCCAGGTGCAGCAGACCGGCGATCCGCCCGCGCTGGAGCGTCCAGCGGACCATCTCCTCCAGATAAAATGTTTCCTGCTTGAATTGACCGCGCTGCATCAAGCGGACGCTGTCCCAATCCACGGAGACCAGATCGAACTTACGCATTGTGGAGAACCTCTTGAGAATCGTCCCGGAGAATTGAAAGAAATATACCCGAATCGGAGCGCGATTCAGAGTGAAGTGCGATTCAGAGCATGATCGGATCGCCCGCCGGCTCGTCCTCGAAGGTGTCTTCATAGCCGTCCCCGAGCCGCGCGCCGGCCTGGAACTCGTGCCACAGGTAGGAGGGGCGGTCCAGGCGGGCCGCCGACTCGCGCCAGAGGACTTCGACGCGGCAGCAGACCGGCAGGAACAGGCGCAGGAGCACGGCCAGCGTCGTCCGCGCCTTGGCCGCGTCCTCATCCGACATCGGCATTTCCAGGGTCACGCCGGGGTACAGGAGCTGGGCGGCCCCGCCCAGGACGGCGGTGCTGCCCATCTGCGCCAGCAGGGTGCCCGGACGGCTGAACGCGGGCACATAGCTCCGGGGGCGGACGGCGACGGCGGGGTGGATCAAGCGCTGCGCGGCCATTTCGAGCAGGATGAAGGGGTCGGCGGACTCGCGCCGCCAGGCGGCCAGCGACCAGAGCTGCATCCGCTCGATCTCGTCCAGCGCGCCCAGGCTTAGGGCGTCGCCGTCAAAGGCGTCCGCCTCGGCATCCCCTCCCACGCCCAGGACGCCGCCGGCCTCGGCCCACTCTTCCAGCCGTGAAGCGAGCAGGGAGCGGCTGTTGCGGCCCCCCATCACCGACAGGAACCAGCCGTCCAGCCGCTCCGTCCCCGCCGCTCTCTGGTCGGCGATGCGTCCGTGTATCCAGCCGATTCCGTTGAGGGAGTCAATCACCGCCGTCGCGAGCAGCGCTTCCGTCGAAACGATCTCCATCATCTCGCGGACGATCCGCTCCCGCTCCCGCGCCGTTTCGTAGGACAGCGCCGTCAGCAGCGCCCGCAGCAGGGCGCGCTGCCCGTCCCTCTCCGCCGCCGTCAGCTCGGTCCACATGCTGTCCTGCGCGGCGATCTCGGGCTGCGCGCCGTACAGCAGGAGCGCCCACCGTTTCAGCGTTTCCCCCGCCGCCGGCCGCGCATGGTCCTGCACGCCCCGCGTGCCGCGCGGGGGCGGCGGGTGGGCGCGGGGCGGGCCC
>CAXTWM010000007.1:0-34716 GCA_964247915.1 uncultured Armatimonadales bacterium
CACCACCAGCGCCCAGGGCCAGAAAAACGCCGCCAGGAACGGCAGCGGCAGCAGCCGGTCCACCAGCCCCGCCGCCACCCGCCGCAGGGCGGGCGCCGTCTCCATCACGCGCGTCTGTAGCAGCGGCACCCGCACCAGCGGCTGCGCCGGAGCCGGCGGCCACCCGTTCGCCAGCTCCTCCTCCCCTCCCTCCGGGCCAGGCGCATCAGCCGTGGGAACGGCCTCATCCGCCACAGCGACATCAGGATCGGCGACATCAGGATCGGCGACATCAGGATCGGCGACATCAGGATCGGCGATGGGATACGTTTCAGTGTTCAGCATGGCATTTGTCCTCTACAGGCGAAATGCCAGAACGAAGCGGAAGTGGGACAGGCAGAGCGCCGGAGGCCAATTTGGGGTGAATGTCCAAGACCAGGCGCTTTCGGGCATTACAATCCTGGCACCGGACACGCCCGCATCTTGACTCTGCACCCCCGAAAGCGGATACTAAAGGCAAATATCAGCGAATGTCAGCAATCATGGAAAAATGGGAAACGCACCTGCCACAGCAGGCTGAGGAGGAGGTGAGAACAGAGGCAACACCCGCGCGTGCCGATGTGTCGGAGGCGAAAGAAACCGCACTGAACCCGCGTATCCAGGCGCTCAAAGCAGCGCGTGACGAGGCCGAGCGCAAGCTTCAGGAAGCGATCCTTGACCTGGAGACGCGCGAGCAGTCACCCGCATTTCATCGGGCGAAAGAGTTGTTTGTTGACGGATGGCGACTAGATGACATACAGGGAGACGAAGGGTTTCGGTACTTCAATCTGGTTTCGCCAGACCACGACGAGACGGAGATCACTTATGTGCCTGGGCGCAATGCAACGCCCATAATTATCGACGGGCACAAAGATGTCTTCAAAGCTTTGGGCCTTTCGGACGATCCTACAAGAAACGAAGTTCTGCATTACCTAGTCTCGCTGACTGAGGAAGTAAGTTAGGAAATCCTAGGCATGACGCTTAAAAAGCAGGGTGGCTGTTGAGGCAACTTTAGCAAGTGACTCGCTAGACATAGGGTGCAGGTCGATCATTTCTTCTGTAATATCAAAGAAGCAGGCAACAGCTTCACGAGTAACCTTAACCGCTTCACCGCTCTCCCTTGAGGCCAAACCAAAGTGAAGAGCGTCGATACGATCCCGTTTTACCCGGTTGATTTTTGGGAGTACGCCGCTGCTGTCAAGCCTCAACATACCTCCATCGGGCACAGAGACACCAGGGATTTCGTCGCGCCCTACGATGATAGGATCTCCACGCAACCTTGTTTCCATCTGTGGCACGTCGCCGTAGTTGTTGAAGCCGTACCTTAGCCTGGATACCTGGTGTTTCTCCGAGAGGGTTCTGCGGAGCATGACTTCATACGTGGTAGCGCACCGCCACAAACTGTCTGTATGCCGCTTAATATGTCTAAACCTGTCTGCCGAACAGAGCAAATCTAGCACCTGCGTCTGAATATCGTTGCGGCTTAGGCTTTCGAGACACTGCCCCTGAAGACGGACATTGTTTTTCAGAAGAGAAATGAAAGCGGCGTTCCCCATCAGCTTTTCGTTTATTTGAATGCTTAATAACTTTTTTTTGGCCTCGCTATAATTGAACAGGTCCCACTCAGCGTACACCTCGGATAGACTTGACATGAACAGGCCGATCTCTGCCCGACGTGGGTTTGCTGATTTGCCCAGCTTTTTGAAGTGGCGCGACGCGCCATCAAAATCATAACGCTTTAACAGTTCCATGGCTGTTTTGATCGTCTCAGATTCGAACAGTGGTTCAAATCGAACCGGCCTAATTTTCCCGCGCTTATCCTCCGTAAAACGATTCTCGACTTTTTGGAAAAACCTAGCATTCAATCGGCCTTCGTTCCCGAGAACCAGCCATACAGCGTTCATCTGGCTCGTTCCAGGTGAGACAAGTACAGTAATGACGTCCTCTGAGTGTTTCAGAGTCGTATCATATGCATGCTTACCCATCTGATCAAGCAGGGCAGTGAAGTCAGTAGGGTCATCCGTCATGAGGCTCAATAGCTTCACTCTGGTTTCGTCTGTTTCAAGCTCCTGTGCCAGATCAGATGCCTCGGCCAGTCTGCTGCTGGTATGCAGAAGATATATCTGATTCGGGCGAATTTGTTGCCATTCCTCCTCAGCCCTGACCTTCTTGACGTACTCAAGGACTGGGCCGGGTTCGTTAGTTCGCTCATCCCTCGGATCACGATTCCCAACAGCCGTTAGGAGTACAACCTGCCTGTTGACGGAATTATCCAGTCTGTTCATGCCTTACTCTCCATTTCGCCATAGCCTGCGCTCGTCTTGCCGCCTGCGCCCCATTCGGACAGCGCCTTTTCCAGCCAGTCGATGACCTGTCCCAGCAAAGCATCATCCTTGCCGGACACATCAAAGCGGAACCGGCTGCCTTGCCCGATGGTCAGGAAAGCGATGGGTGTAGGTTCCAGCCAGTCGGCGGGCGGCGCGTCCTTCTGATAGTAGTCCCCGTAGTGGGGCGTCATCACGTCCAGTTCATACGTCCAGCCGGGGAGCGGCAGGGCTTCCAGGAAGACGACCTCGCCCTGATGCTGCCCGGTGCCGAAGGCGCGGCGGAAGCTCTCGCCATATTGGGCAAGCAGACCGCCTGTGTTGGGTCCCGTCACCGGATTGGTCGGCGAGGCGGCCCTGATCGCTTCCTGTACGCTTTTATCACGTTGAAGCTCGGCAAGCGCCTTCTGACGCTCGCCCTCCTCGACCGCCAGCAGGAGACGTTCCAGCCACTCCAGCGGCGTCGGCTCCCGCTTCCCGCGCCACTCCTCGGTTTCGGTCTGCGGCAGCGGAAACACGCCGACCTCCGCTCCGATGTCCAGCAGCCGCCCATGCCGGGTCAGACCCTTGACCGCGCTGCCAGGGATGAGCGGGACGCCGTACTGCGGGTGCAGCGTCAGGCTCGTCTCCAACGGGTTCGGGTTCCCCATCCCGATGATCAGCCGCCACACCACCGCGCCGATCAGCTCACGGCTGCACACTCCCTGACTCTGTTTCAAATCCTTCATTGCGGCGATACGGCGCTCGATGAGAGCCGCCGCATGGGCGGCGGGATGACCATTCGCAAGGCGAATCCAGCCGTTGTAGAACGCGCTCCGAGCATTGTTGTTATTTTTGTTGTCTTTAAGCGTTTCTTTGTCTGGGCAGAGCTTGTTTAAGAACAATCCGGGGTTGAGGCCATCCGGCTTGACGATTTTTATCTCCACCCATCTGTTTGCCGGCTTGCTGCTCGGGTCCACCATGACCTGATAGCAGTTCTTTACCCAGCCATAGGTGTCGTTAGCCAGCGGACGCAGGAACTTGCCCGGTTGCTCAACAGGCACAGGAGGCCGGGACACGAGTGGTTCCCGTTGGTTCTGTGGTGGCATCCCTATGTTCTTCCTACCGGTGTGGTCGGCGTGGAGGATGCCCCACCGTCTTTCGCTTCGGCAAACCGCTTGAGCCAAACAGCGAGGGCCTGCACCTCTTGGGTCGCGTGGCGCAGGGTCAGGCTGTCTCCTGTTACCAGGCTCCGCACGAGATGTACTTCCCGGCCGTCCTCGGGCGGGTAAACGGGGTGCGGGGCGGCCGTGCAGAGCCATTGCTGAAGTTGCAGGTAGAGTTGTTGCTTGGCACCGGTTTCCCCGATAAGAAAGGCCAGCGCCTGGCCGAGTCCGTTGGTCTGGACCATCGCCGGGAGTTGGCGGACGAGGGGCAGGTAGTCTCCCAAGCCGCCGCCAAGCGCGGTCACCTTCTCCCAGGCGAACGCGGCGCGCTGCTGGTCGAGCGTTTGCAGTCCAGGCATCTCAGGCACCCTCCTTCTGGCCCGCCGCCTTGCCGAGACGGCGCACACGGGTCAGGCCGCGCCCGACCGTTTCGTCTCCCCCGATCTGGAGCAGGGCGCGCTCGCCTAGCGCCTTCCCGATACAGGCTAAGACCCGTGCCGCCGATGGCTGGCCTCCGTCCACCAGATCCGGCGTCTTTTCCACCAGCGTCTCCATCGGCGCGCGCGGCGGCGCGGCGTGCAGCACGTTCCAGAGCAGGCTGTCAGCGGGCAGGTTTTCCTCTGTCCAGAGGCCGGTGTGGTTCACGGTGCCGGTGTCGTCGTCCACCTTGATCCGCTGGGCCACGTCCGTGGCGCTCTCCACAAAGGTCTTGAAATCGTTGTCGGAGAGGAGCACAAGATGGGACCGGCCGTTGTTGGAAATCAGGTCATGCCAGAAAGAATAGGCAGGGGTGTCCGGCAGGGCGTTCTTTTCCAGCCACGCCGCGACGTCCCGGACGTAGGAAACCGACACGGCCGGCTTAATGGTCAGGGTGTATTCTTCCAGAACCAGGTGCGTTGGGCTGCCGTTCTGTGGCAGGGCAGCCGGGCAGCCCTGATCCGAAATCCACGCCTCACCTTCGGCGGGCAGGGCGTTCGGCAGCTTTGGGAAGTCGGCAGGCACCAGCCCGCACCGGTCCAGGTCCCGGTGCAGGCGGGCCAGCGCCAGCGGGCAGGTGATCCAGGCGCAGACGCCCCGCAGCGAGCGGACGGGGAAGAGCAAGATGCGGGCATCGCCAGCGGAGACGGCCCCGCCGAACACGCTGGCGTCTTCCTCCGGCCCGAACACCACCTCCGTCAGCGCCTTGTCATTCCACCGCGTTTTGCAATGGTCGCGCAGGACGCCTTTGACGCCGCTGGCCTGGATGATCGGGTGTCCGGTCTGACGGTCGCGCTGGATGGGGAGGTCAATCGCGGTAACGGTCGAGCCGCTGCCAGCGTGCAGGGGTGTCTCGGTCCATAGGAACAGCACTTCGCTGTTTTCAATCATTGGGCTGTCTCCACAGGATCGCCTTCGGCAACCGTCTTCCCGGCGTCCCCCTTCTTGTCCGTATTCCCATCGGGATCTGCTTCTCCGTCGGGATCGGCGTTCTTAGTCCAGGCCCCTACCAGCGTCAGCCCGAAGCCCATCTGGGCGCGGTACTGCGCCTCCGCCAGCGCGTCCCGTTCCTGGAGCGTCGTCCGCAGGTGGAACTCTTGCAGCAGGCGCGAAGCCGCATCTGCCGTGTTCTCGTACAGCCGCCCGCAGTAGACGGTGCCTGGGGGCGCGGCCCGCCGCAGCGAGCGGGGCGCGTTCGCGGCCAAGTCCCAGCCTCCGGCGGCGATGGGCTTGCCGCTCGCGATGCCCAGCAGCCGACCGGGAAAGCAGGAGGGGATCAGGCCGCCGCCGAAGACGCCCGCCGTCGCGAGGTAGAGGCGGAAGCGCCCGCCGTCGCGGCCAATCTGTTCGATGATTGCCTGCCTCACGTCTGCGCCGTCGAGCGGCAAATCAAGCGATTCGCACGGGCGCAGAAACGCGCTCCGCCCCTCGCCGCCCAGCGGCACGAACTGCGGAGCGAGCGCATAGCCGGGGGGAAGGCTGGCCCGCATCAGCAGCCCAACGGCACGGTCCCGCCGCCACTCCGGCCGGTGCATCTGCGCGCTGTAGAACCGGCCGGTGGCGGCGGTGTTCGCGGCGCTGCGCTGGATTCCGGTGCGGACTTCCGGCGCCACCGGCAGGGCGGCGCGCGCCACCTGCGCCCCGCCCGTCAGATAATCCCGCATCGCCTCGGCGCGCAGCCAGGAGAGATCGTCCGCGTCTGCTTCCGCCGCGTCCCGGCTGCTGTCTCTCGGCAAGGCCGCCATGTGCCCCTGCCCCATGCCGTCCGGCAGCGGCTTACGGATGCCCGGCAACGGCAGGTCGTCCCGCAGGCGCGGGACGCGGTCCCCCAGCATGTCCGCCGGCAGGGCGAACCAGGGATCGGGGGCGTATTCGCCCGGCACATAGGTACACGCCAGCGGCCCGGCCAGGTGCAGCCCGCCGAGTGAATCTGCCGTCCCCAGCGCGTCGCGCACGTCCTGCAAGCCTGCGTGCTGCGCCAGGTCGCGGAACGTCAGCCCCTTCTGACGCAACTTCGGCGACAGCAGGGCAGTGCGAATCGCGCCCGCGACGGGCGGCGGCAGGGGCGGGAACAGGCCCTCCGCCCGGAAGTCCTCGCCCGCCGTGAAGGGCCGGCTGTCCCGGAACAGCAGCACGTCTTCGGCTTCCAGCAGCACCCACATGGCCCGGCTACGCCTCCTCGCCGATCATCCGCGCCAGCCGCAGCAGCCCCTGTACCCCCGACCAGCCGCTCTCCCAGCCGACCGTTCGGGGAACGCGCGGGTCGTCGCTGTGCCGGGCGCGCGGCGGGTCGGCGAGGGCCACCAGCGCTTCCAGCGGGGCCAGCGCCTCCGCCACGGCGGCACGCTCCCCCGGCGGGGCCGTGATGTGCCTCCGGGCGAGCCGGCGGAACTCCGCCGCCTGCGCCTGGGCCAGCGCCTCGCGGGGCCACACGCCCGCCGCCTCCAGGCGGTCCGCTTCCATGGTGTATGCGATCTTTGAAGACAGCTTGCCGTCACGCATCAAGCGCGCCGCTGCCAGCACCGCCTGCGGCACATCCACGCCGCCCGCGCGCCACTTGGCACCGACCTCCACGGGTGCGCCGGAGCGCTTCAGCAAACGGATGGCGAAGGCATCCCGCCCATGACGCTCTTTGGCGTTTCGTTCTGCCTCCCGCGCCTGCTCCATCGCGTAAGAGAGCGGGGTCGCCTCATGGACGATGACCGCGCCTGCACTGAGGGTGGCCCTCCCCATGCGTAGCCCGAGGACGCCGCCCCGTTCCACAAACCCTGGCATCCCGTTCCCATCCGGCTCCAGGCCGCGGAACGCCCGGTAAAGCGCGTCCATGACGGGCAGCAGATCGGCGACCGGGACCAGGGCCAGCACGTCGTCCCCGCCCGCATAGACCAGCTTGCCCGCGTGCGTGACTTCCACGATCCGGCGGGCGTCTTCCAGGGCGAAGCCGGAGAGAGCACCGGTCAGGGCCAGGTGCAGCGCCGGTCCGGCCGGGCGCCCCGGCGTGTTCTTCCCGCTGATCCAGTCGCCCATGCTGTCGCCGTCCATCGCGATGATCGCGTAGTACCGGACGGGGCCGCGCGCTGGCAGGGGCGGCTGGTTCATGGCGTCGTGCGCCTTCAGCGCTTGGAGCAGGGCGGCACGCGCGTCGCGGGCCTTCCGCAGCCAGCCTTCGAAGTCGGGCAGGAGCGCGATGCCGGGGAACTCTTGGCGGAGGCCCGCCTCCTCATAAAATTCCTCGTACAGACACTCCGCGTCTATCCCACTGAACTCGCGACCGGCGCCGGCAACTTCCCTCCAGATCGGCAACTGTGCCGACTCATAATGGTACTCGCCGAGCAGCCCCCTCACGTCCCGGACGTAGTTCCCCACTGCGGTACGGATGTCCGACTCCTGCGCCGCCCGGCCGAGTATGTGCGCGACGAACCGCGCGTTCGCGATCCCGGCCGTGGACGGGAACTGGTGGCGGTCAAGTTGCGGCTCCCCCGTGTGGCGGTCCTCGAAATAGGATTGCAGCATCAGGCGCTTGGTGGCCTGGATCGCGCAGAGGCGGTCGCCGCGCCGGATGCGCCCGGCCATCTTGATCCGGCTGCCGCCCGCAAAGTTTTTGCCGTCGAACCCTGCCAGCCGCTGCCACCAGTCCCTGGCCGCCGCCAAGTCCCCTCCCGCCGTGAGCGGCGTCGGATAGACCGCCTGGAGCGCCCCGGAGAGAGAGCACTTCTGCCCCGGCTCGTTGACCTGCTCGAAATCGCGCGCCCGCTTGCGGTCGTTGAGCAGGCGGGCTGTCAGCTGCGAACACAGGCCGTACAGTAGGCCGCCTGTTACCTCTTCGGGGTTGGCGGTGATCTCCTGGCGGATCGGCCCCAACCCTTCCCCCTCGGGCGGTCCCTGTACGGCGTCTTTCCTGGCACGCCATTCGTCCAGCGCTTCTGGGGTCAGCGGCCCGCAGGGAAGCGGCAGGGCGGCCCAGAAGAGGTTGTCCTTCAGGAATCCGTTCTGCTGGCGCTCCCAGATGGCCTCGCACCCGTCCCAACGGGGACCGGTATCCAGGCAGCCCGCAGCCCTGTGGAACGTCTCCCGCACACTCCCACTGATGCACGCCCACTTCCTGAGCATCACCTCGCTGGCTCTTGCTACGGCCGTCTCCACCTGATCCTCCGGCAGTAGCACCGTGAAGATGTTCGGGATGTTGGAGATCAGCAGGCGATCCTCACCCCCCTCCGCAGCGCGGCCACTCCCCGCGCCGGGGTGCGGCACTTCGCTCAGGCCGACCTCCTCGCGCAGCCACAGGTCGGCCAGCGGCTGGCCGCGCAGGAGCGGCTGTAGGACGCAGTCCGGGCCGTAGGTGTCCGCGAAGTGTTTCAGGAGCTGCCAGCACAGGAACGAGAGCAGGTAGCTCCCTGCCCACAGGTCCTGCGTCCGCCGGGCGCGGGTGACGAACGGCTGGGTGTCGGCGATGTTGAACTGGAGCAGGGCGGGCCTTAGCGTCCCGTCTGGGCCAGATGTCCCGGCCAGCGCCGCCACAAGGTTTTGGTGCTCCCACAGCAAGACGGCGGGCGTCCTCGGATCGGCGGGGAACAGCCGCCACCACCGCCGGGCCGCGTCGGGAACCGCCCCGCCGACGGGCGGTTCGGCTAGCAGACGCCAGAGGGCAAGGAACTGCGTCTTCGGACGGCCTGAGTGGTGCTGCTTGATTTCCTCCACCCGCAGTTGCACATACTGTGCTGCCGCCATCCACTCGGTCGCCCCCATGCCTGTCATCGCAGGTGTATCGCCCGTGAGCGGGTGCGCCACGGTCGCCGCCGACCAGTCCGGCGGCGCGGCATGAGCCGCAGGCTGGTTCAGCGCGAAGGCTGCCCGGTCGGCCCGTTGGACCGCCTCCGACCCGACCGCCTCCGCCTGCCCCGGCCAGCGGCACAGGAGCGCATCAATCTTCATCTGCCATCGGGAGTCGTCAGCAGTCATGGGAGGGGAACACTGTCCTTGTCAAAATGGCGGTCAATCTGTTCGAACAGGAAACCGACCATTCGCTTTACGTCGTCCTGGGTGCAGACCTGAATGGGCAGGGGGGAATACGAGCGCGTCTTACTACGACTGGGTCCCCCCGGCTTAAGCTGTTCTTGGCTGGGGCGTCCTCGCAAGTCCATCGGCAGGAACTCGCAAGGAAAGGCCGCGATCAGCGCGGCGAAGCGGCCACCTCTCATTTTGATGGGGCGCAGGATTAATGGGGAGGCGCGACGGTCGTGATGCCATTCCTGCTCTTGCGGCAACTTCCACTGAGTCGTCGCCGTCCACGGGCGCATCTTATAAGGTGGATCAGCCCTCGGAGTCGCTCTGTCAGCATCCTGCTCCATTCGTTTTCTTGTGGACGAGAAGAAAACAATCGGTAGCCCGAGCGCGTCGTTGGTGAGATTCTGAGGCGCTGTCGCTCCAGTATCAAGATACGAAGCAACGACGTCCAGATAGTCTCGCGTGCGCGTGTTGCGCTGCAAGTCACGCGGCAGGAAATCCCAGGGAGCCGTGGTCCGCATCTTCCCGTTTCGAAAGCCACGCAGGATGCGCCCCAGGCACTCTTGAGCTTCGAAGACCGAGTCCCAAAACAATACAATTCTCCCCGACCACCCATGAAACGTCGTGAATGTTGGTTCAATGATCTGCGGGGGCATCAGGTGGTGCTGGTCGGCGAAATCCCGGAAGGACATCTCAACAGCAGACAGCCCTTCTCGGTAATGCTCCCCGAGCGATTCCGGCTGCTCAAAATCAAACGACACTTCGCCGTCAATCCTGTCGGCGCAAAGCGCCCCAAACGAGCGTCGTGTGCGGCTGCCGATGCCGCCGAAATTTAGGAGGAGCCAGAAGGCACCGAGTACCGTCCGATGCAGGAGGGGGTCTGGATAGCGAAACCGGAGTTCAGCCTGGAACGGAGTGTCTTGCGGCAGACACGTCCTCTCCTTAAGCGAGAAGGCCAGGTAATTGTAGCCAACAGAATCGGCTGTTTCAGCTAAAATGCCGCGCGGTAGGTTATCGGCTTTCTGCTTTATCCTCAACTGGAATGGCGATCCTGCGTCCGTAGCGCCGAACGCTAGGGTCTCTAACCGCTTTAGTGCGTCAAGATCGTTGCCCACAACCTTGCCCATCATCGCGCGGAACCAGAAGCGCAGCGGGCCGCGAAATGCGGACGGACGCAATTCTGCGTTCTGAAGGTCCGCCCCGCCCGCGAATACTTCGGTGACTGTTCTGAGGTGGAACGTGTAAAGCACGTCGCGCGGCGCTCCTTGCGCTTGCCTACCGGCACAGATGCAGAAGGTATCCCCGTGAGGGGCTTTGTTGCGTCTAGGTTTTCAGGTCTTGTACACGCCGCCCGTCAAACCAGCTTCCATCTCCCTAAGGAGTTTGTCCTATAGCTATCCAGGGGACCCGTCCTCCGGCGACTACCTCATGGGGTTTCCATCTCCCTAAGGAGTTTGTCCTATAGCTATACGAGCTGGACATGCTCGATACAAGCGGCGCCACCTGTTTCCATCTCCCTAAGGAGTTTGTCCTATAGCTATTTAGTTTCGAGTCAGACGATGCGGCTACTCTTGGTGTTTCCATCTCCCTAAGGAGTTTGTCCTATAGCTATGCAGCCTACGACTGGCTGCCCACACTTCCTTTCAGGTTTCCATCTCCCTAAGGAGTTTGTCCTATAGCTATCTCCGGTTGCGGCTGTTCCCACGTTTCCGGAGTGCGGGTTTCCATCTCCCTAAGGAGTTTGTCCTATAGCTATGAGGACCTTGACCATGAGCGTGCATAACCTGAGCAACCGTTTCCATCTCCCTAAGGAGTTTGTCCTATAGCTATAGCCTCAGCAGCCTCTACGAAGCCCATACACGAACATGGGCATCAAGCAGGCACTCTTGACGGCTCTTGTATTCGCCCTTTTTGCCACGATTCCTCCTTCGTCACAAAAATTATTTCGCTAACCTTGAGAGTGGCCCCCGAACGTGTGGAGGTTAGCGCAATGACCCGACAACGTGGGTCAAATCACCCTGGAAGGGCGAACGCACGCGCTGCGGGCATTCTGGCGCGCTTTGGAAGGGCGACACCCCACGGCAAAGCACCAATTTCCGCGCTTCGGTGCCTTCGCCACCAGTCAATCGTCTGCGCTAGCCTCTTTTTTGCTTCCAAAACGAGGAGGTTAGCGCAAATGTTTTACGCCGCTCGGGGCGTTCAGCCTCAAAGCAGGACGGGGGCGCCTCATCGGGCTGCACCGGCTCACCCCCAACGCACCCTCTCACGCTTGCTTATGTGGAACCCAGGTTGTGGACACTTCCCCGGCGCGCTACGCTCCTTACGAAGAGCGCTGTCATTCTGTTCCCCGCAGCAAATCCCTCTCTTCGCCCCGCTCTTTGACAACATCCCCAAGTTCGTTTGCAAAGTTTGTTGTCCAAGAGCTGGAAGGAGTCCGACCATGCTTTCCGATGCGGCCACACTGCCGCCCCCACCAGTGCCTCACGCTGCGCCCGCCCTGCTTGCCCCCATCCCGCCGGCACCGGACCAGACCGTCCTTCATCAGACCGTTCTGGATCTGCCGGCCCGGTGCGGGCTGGAGGCCGTGCGCGAGCGACTGCGCCGCGACGACCGGAACAAGTGGGACCTCACCGTCCCGCGCGAGCGCCTGATGCTGGGCGGCGGCAGGCTCGTCCTGCCCGAAGAGTTCCGCGATGACTACCCGGAGCGCCTGGACCTTAGCGGGTGGGCCACCGTGCAGGCATGCCAGCGCCTGGGCATCCCCGCCCAGTACTTCGTCCGCTGCCCGACGCCCCTCCGCGACGTCCAGTTCAACCACTGGCTCTGGAGGGCCGCGAGCGAGCCGGACGACGAGCCGCTCCCCGGAACGGGGGAGGAGACAGTCGGCTCAGCGGGCGGTGCATTCCCTGACGGGCCGCGCCCCTGGCTGTTGCGGGGGAAGGAAGGCACGATTCGCGCCGTCCTCTCCGACCGCTACGCCCCACTGGACAACGCCGACCTGCTCGCCACCCTCACGCCGCTCCTGGAAGGGCGCTTCGAGGTCAAGAGCCTCCTGCTCACGCCCGAGAGTCTGCACCTGCGCCTGGTGGACCCCCGGCTCGCCCGCGAGGTCCTGCCCAACGACCGCCTGATGGTCGGCCTCCACGTCGCCAACAGCGAGGTGGGGCGCCGGTCCGTGACGGTGGACGCCCTGGTGTACCGCCTGGTCTGCCAGAACGGCCTGATCCGCCTGGTGAAAGGCCGAAGCCTGCTGCGCCAGCGGCACGTCTCCTGGGACCGCCCGCGCTTTCAGGACGCCCTCTCCCGCTCGCTCTCCGAGGCGATCACGGCGGGGGCGGGGCTGATCGAGCGTCTGTCCCTTGCGACCCGGATGCCCGTCCCGGACATGGAGGGGGTGATCCTGGCGCTGTCGCGCCAGGCCGGCCTCACCCAGCGCGTTCAGGACGGGGTGCGGCGGGCGCTGCTCGCCACGCCCGCCCCCCAGCAGGAGACCGTCTACGGCTTCGTGCAGGCGCTGACGCTGACCGCGCAGGATCTGCCGCCTGACGACCGGTACGACCTGGAAGTCGTGGCGGGCCGGCTGCTGGAGGAGGGACTGCCCTCCCCGGCCAGGCCCGCCGCCGGCTTCGCCGCGCGGGACTAGCGAAGGTGGAGAGATTCGCCTTCGCGCGCTACGGCCGCTTCTGGGCGGTGTACGATCACGCTGGCGGCCTCGTCTGCGTGACCGTCTACAAGAAAGGAGCGGCCGAAGTGATCCGGCGGCTGTCGCCGGAACAGTCACCCCCACAACACGCACCCTCCCCGCCGCCTCAGAGAGTGGCGGGGAGACGCGCCCCTCGGCGCTACGACCCATACCAGTGACCCCCGGCAGATCATGTCGGCCGGGAGTCGAACCTTCACAACCCGAGGACCGAACCGGATGACCGGAAAGGAGAGTTTCTCATGGCACACGCCACGGAACTGATGATCACGATGGGCCGCGCCCACCACAGCGGCGACCCGCAGAGCGACGGATGCATCTCCCAAGATGCTCGCGGCAAGCAAGATGCTCGCGGCAAGAAGACCTACGGCCATGAGGCGCGCGTGAGCGTGACCTGGCGGCTGGGCGAAGACGAACAGGACCTGGCGCTGATGGCGTCCGTGCTGGGCGAGGAAGCCGAACGCGCCCTGGACGCCGCCTGCCGAGCAGCAAGAGGCGGACGCGAAAGACCGTGTCAGGAGGGACCATGTGGGCGGGAAGTCACACCCCCTCCGAGTGCGGACGGCGCTGCGACGGACGGCGTTGCCGCGACCGCAGCGCCCGCCCGACCGCAGCACAACGGCGATCATGGGAGTGGCCCCAACGGCAGCGGCTCGGTTCCGAATGCCGCTGGCCGCACCGTCGCCGCATCCAACTCTGTCGGCTCGCACAGCCCTGGCTCGGCCAGAGCGGCGAGCCGGCGGAAGCGAATCGCCGTGCCCGCGCCGCCGTCAGCGCCCCCGCCTCCTTCGGGAGATGGGATCAGCGCTCCCCAACAGATCACCGCCCCACAAAGGCTGGCGATCCGCGCCCTCTGCCACCGGCTTGGAGTCGAGGAGATGGAACTGAAGCTTCTGCTGGATGAGCGGTTCGGCAAGCGGGAGCTGGAAGGTCTCAGTAAAGAGGAGGCCGGGGCGCTCCTGGTCGCCCTCCAGCGGGGCGAGTGGGAAGAGGCCGACCGACCGGCATTCGCCAACTGACGCTTCCCAGCGATGGCTGCCCGCGAACGGACAGCAGGTTGGGAAGACGATACGAAGAGAAGACGGGACGAAGAAAGGAAATGCGACCAGATGATCATGCAGCGGCCGATGCCGCCAACCGAGCACAAGGAGCGGGCCGGGGAGGACGGTGACGCCATGCAGGCGAGCCAATTCACCGCCCGCATTCATGCCCCGGAACTGGACGGGCAGGAGGAAATGGGGCCGCCGCTCGCTTGGGTGTCCCTGGAAGCCGAGCGCGGGCTGCTGGTCTGCGACGCGCTGGGCCTGGAAGTCCGCCAGTTTATCGGCACGGTCGCGGGGAGTCGCGTCGTGCGGGTCATGCAGGATGGGGACGGCACCGTGTTATGTGCCTCTTCCGACCGCCTGATGGCTGACATCGGCAGGCCCGGCCGCGAGTGCCAGGCCTGCGAGGAGAAAGGTGCCTGCTGCTTCCCGCGCTGGCTGATCGCCTGGCAGGAAGTAGTCATGGGCCAAGACGAGGGAAGCGGGCAGATTTTCACCCACACCCTCTGCCGGACAGGGACGCTGAACTTCACCCGCTACGCCGCACGGCTGAGGCGGGAGGGGCTGACGCCCGGCCGGGTGACGACCCGCCTGTTCGTGGAGGATGCCGGCCGGCAGACGCCCGGCCCGGTCCGCCGACACGTCCAGTTCGAGAGAGTGACATCCGAGGAGGAGCCGTTCGCGGGCAACTAAATTCAACCGCCGACTAAGCGGCCCGCAACGGAAGCCATGAGTGATCAGGAGTGCCGGCGCGCTTGCGTCCGCGCACCACGTCTTGACGAAGCCCCAGCGATGGGGCATCATCACCCTATGCCACTGCCACGGAGGGCGGTGGCAGCCTCTCACGGGCAGGCGCATCCCGCCTCCCCCGCATCGTCCGTCTGTCACAAGCTGTGGCAGGCGGGCTTTTTTGTTGTCTGGATTTTGCGGGTTGCGACTGCCCAGGGGGCTGCTGCCAGGCGGAATCCGCCCCAAGCAGGAGGGCGATCAACCTTGCTTGGGGTCAAAGGGGCCGTTTCACTCTCAATTTCCTCTGGAAACGGAGCCTGATTAAATGATGTTTCTTCGTCATCTCATCAACATCATTTACAGACACCAAGTTGGCCGGGGCGCCATGATCTGGACCATCGTTCCCGCGATGCAACAAGGGTTGCCTATAGGGTTGCCTATGGGGTACGCCTCGGCGCTGCAAGAGGCCGCCCCTTACTTCCCTCCGGCAAATCAGGTGCTTCTTCTGACAGGACGGCTTGCTCGCAGGCAACCCTGATGGCCTGGGCGGCTTCGGGCTGGCACCATGCCGTCATGCCTCCGAAACCCTCTTCCCCTTCCGATCTCTTCCTGCCCCAGCCTACGCCGGAAGGCGTCTCGGCGTTCCGGGACTTGTACCAGCGCAGATTCGGCGTAGACTTGACGCCGCAAGAAGCCCTGGAGCTTGCCACACGAACACTCCACTTCGTCCACCTCTGCCTCAACTCGCCGAACATCAACGCGCCAGATCTCAATCCGCCAAATCTCAATCCTCAATGCAATACATCGCCCCCACAACCCCCGGCAAACAACAATCCCGCCTCGAACAGTCCCAACCCTTGCGCTACGCCCTCTACGTCCGCAAGTCCACCGAGGAAGACGAGCGCCAGTCACAGTCCATCCAGAGCCAGACCGACCAGGCCCGTGAACTCGCCGCGCGCACCGACCGTTCCATCATCCTGACCTTGGAAGAAAGCCGCTCCGCCAAAGAGCCAGGGCGTCCACAGTTCGACCGCCTGATCGCCCTCATCGACGCGGGCGAGATCGACGGCATCCTCGGCTGGCACCCCGACCGCCTCTCCCGCAACGAGATGGACGCCGCCCTCACCATGCGTGTCCGCAAGGGCGTCCTCAAAGACCTCGCCTTCGTCTCCTACTTCTTCCACAACTCCCCCGAGGGCGTCATGATGCTCCAGATGGCGCTGTGCCAGAGCCAGTACATGGTCTCCAAGCTCGCCAAGGATGTGAAGCGCGGCATAGACGACAAGATCAGGAAGGGCTGGTATCCCCACCGCGCGCCGCTGGGCTACCGCAACGACAAGCACAAGGACAAGGGCGACAAGACCATCAGTGCCGACCCAGAGCGCTTCCCCCTGCTGCGGAAGGCCTGGGACCTGCTGCTGACCGGCGCCTACTCCGTCCCCCAGCTTCAAGAAGTATTGAGCCGAGATTGGGGGATGCGTACCCCCGTCACCCGGAGCGGGCGGGGCGGCGAGCCGCCGGCCAAGAGCACCCTGTACCGGCTGTTTTCCAGCGTCTTCTACGCGGGCTACTTCGTCCACGACGGCATCCTCTACAAAGGGGCGCACCCGCTGATGGTGACGCTGGACGAGTTCGACCGGGCGCAACGGATCATTGGCAAGGATAATCCGCTCAGGCCCCGCACCCGCGCCTTGCCGTTCACCGGCCTGATCCGCTGCGCCGGCTGCGGCGGACAGGTAACGGGGGACGTGCGAACCAAGCCGTCCGGCCGGTCCTACACCTACTACCACTGCCAGGGCAGGGGCGGTTGCCCCCGGCGCTTCGTCCCGCAGGACAGGCTGGTGGCGATGATCGACGCGGAGCTTTCGCGGACGGACCTTCTGCCGGAGTTCTACGTGTGGGCCATCGAGGACATCGAGCGGGCGGGCGCCAAGGAACGGGCGGAGCGCCAGGCAGTTTACGAACAGAAGCTCCGGGCGCGGCGCGAGGCGGAGGGGATGCTGGACTCGCTGCTGGGGATGCGTCTGCGGGGGCTGATCACGGACGAGGAGTACCGGGCCAAGCGGACCGAGTTGACGCTGGACCGGGCGCGGGAGGCGTGCATCAACGCCTGCGACTACATGAAGAATGCCCGCCTGTGGCTGCGACATGGGGACCCGGCGATGAAGCGGATCGTGGCGTTCAACCTCGGATCAAACTACGTCCTGAATGATGGCAAGCTGCTCCTGGAGCCGCATCCGATGCTGGTGCGGGTGCAAAGGGAATATAAGGGGCTGGAGGCGAAATACCAGGCAATCAAACTCGGGGGAACCAGGTCTGAGAGCACGAAAAAAGACGCTTTCGCGCCCATTCGTGCCGTTTGGAGCGGGATATGGGAGCGCAACTACACCGACGCTCTTGAACACAGCCTGTCCTTCGCCAAGATAGCCCATTCGGAGGCTTTGTGCTAGCGCCGCTTAGACCGCCGTTCTGCTTTGCTCGGCCTGATGGTCTCGACCACGTGCCGGGGAGGTGGGTTGAGGCACAGGTGGACGAAGTGCAGGGTCCTTGTGGCGAGTTCGAGCGCTTCCTGGGAAGAGAGGTCTTTCCCGAACCGTTCCTTGTAGAGCGCCTTGAACTTCTCGATCCCCTCCGGCGTCGGTTGAGGGAGGAAAATATCAGGGGACGAATGAGGCATGGACATGGCGACGGGCTTACGGCTAAGGCCGTAGGATGTCGGCTGCCTGTGCGGAAGTGCTGCCGGGGCGGCCATTGCGTGTGCTCACCAGCCCGTGCGCCGTGCCGACCTCCCTGCCACGATCAAGTCCTAATCCCTAATGCTAACTATATGAGTTCTACTGTCTCCACCGTCGCCGAGCTTGAGCCTTTGATCCCTGAGATGCCGCCCGAGATGCGCGCTGGCTTCGAGGAGTGGCGCCAGGACTACCACGCCCACATGGGCAAACTCGCCCGCCGAGGAATGGAGCGGAAGGCCGCATCCGGCGTCTTGCCCTGCTGCGCCCCGGTCGGCTACCGCAACTGCCGGAAGAAGATTGAAGTTGATCCCGTGCTCGCGCCGCTGGTACGGGAGAGCTTCGAGCGGGCGGCTACGTCAAGGCTACCGCTAAGAACGCTGTTGGCCGAGATGACAGCGAGGGGACTTGTTTCGCGCTCAGGCAAGCCACTGAGGGTAAGCGCTTTCTGGTATATGCTCAGGAACCCGTTCTATATAGGGATGATGAATTGGAAGGGCGAGCTAGTCCAAGGAACGCATGAGCCGCTTATTAGTCGGGAGTTGTTCGACGCGACACAGGCGCGGCTCTCGGATAACCATAAAGCCTCAGCGGACGAACGAGACCTCTTCCCTGACCGTCACCCCTAGCGCCCGGATGACCGCCTTGACCCGTTCTAGGCTTGCGGACGAGTATTCGGTCGCCTCGTAGCGCTGGACCTGCTGTTCCTTCAGCCCTAGCCGCTCGGCCAGCTCCTTCTGGCTGAGGCCGGCGGCGATCCGCGCCCGGATCAGGGCGTTCGGCAGGTCCTCGAAGGAGTGGGACGCGAACGTCTCCTGCCCTCCCTTTGCCAAGTCCTCGTACTCCCGAAGCTGCCCGTGCAGGTCCTCAAGCTGGCTCCTAAGCGCCTCGGCCTCAGCCTTACGCAGAAGCGGGTGCATGGCCTGGGCGTCGCGATTCGGGTCGGCCGGGGAAGAGTGTATCCGGGCTAGCGCCTGCTCGAACTGCTGGGCCTGGGATTTCGTAATGCGGTACTGCCGCTCGTTCTTGATCATGGTCATAGGTCTCCTTGTCGTTATATTGCTTCTAAGTCAGCCACGTCGAGATCAACCATGTCCAGGTCGAGAGCGACGATCCCTTTGGATAAGCCGGTCTCCTTGTCGGTCTGGAAGAACTCGAGGAAGGTGCGGCCGCTCAGGCCCTCCGGCAGTTCCGCCGGGAACAGTTCGCCCCGGAACTTGGCCTTCTGCGCGGCCCTGCCGTCGGAGAAGTCAAGCAGGACCGGATCGAGCAGTTCAGGCCGGACGCCGCTGACGCTCCAGCAGGCGTCGAAGTCGCCCGGTTCCGGCTTGGAGGTCACGAAGCTGCCGTCTACATAGACGAGCGGGCAGCCGGCTCCCTGCAAGTTGAGCACTGCTGCCTTCAGCCCGGCAAGGAGCAGCCTTCGGCGCGGTATTCCACCGAACCGCTCGGCGAACTCGGGCCAGCTTGCTTCATGGACGCCAGGAGGCAACGTGCCCCTCCGGTCAAAGGGCGGGATCATCAGGTGCCTTTGTGCGCATTTATGAATATTTTACTCATTGACACAATTATATCGTTGTGTATACATGCTTGTCAAGCCGTGGTCGGCCCATGCGGATACGATTGGCTCCCCATTACCGTTTGCCGCTTGAAACAGAAAAAGGCTGCGACAGCCTTCTTTCCGTGCCTTGTTCAAATTGGAGCGGGATATGGGAGGCGAATCACACGGAGGCATCCGAACGTCTCCTCTCCTTCCCCAAGATGGCCGCTCCAGAGATAGTCGTTCCGGCAGGCACAAGCAATTCTTAGCACTTTCCCCGGACGCAGGACAACTATTGGCCTGGCTCCGCATCCAGTCCCCGCTTTGTATCCTGCCCCGGTTCAGGGATTGTTTCCACTTCCGTCCCAATCCTTTCAGTTCCGCCTCCAACTCCCCGATGGTCGGCAGCGACCCCCGCAGCGTCTCCGGCAGCGCCTCGCCCACACGGAACTCCGCGATCCCCATCGGCTTGCCCACGTCCCGCAGGGCGTACTCGGCCACCGTGGCGTCTTTGGACTTGCACAGGAGCAGGCCGAGGCTCGGCCCGTCGCCATCGGTGCGGAGCAGATCGTCTGCCGCGCTCGGTGCAACTCTCAGACTCGACTCTCAGGACTGTTTTTGCTAGATTCGGGCCGGGTTCCTCACTCAGTCCTTTCACACAGATTTCTCACCCGGATCGGCCTTGTTTGACGCCGTTTGCCTCGACGCAACGGTGATTGCGTCTTCGGATTTTGTTCGGTTTACTGTTTCCATGCGGTGATCGGTCCCGCATGGAAACAGAACCATCACTAACCTTTCGGGAGGAGGCACATGGCAAGGAAAAGCATGACAGAAATGAAAAGCATGACCGGGAGGAACCTCATAAGAACGCAGCCTCGGAGCGAAGCAGCCGCGCGGCCCGCACCAGGCCAGCGATCGCCAAAGCTGACGGTCCGCGAGGCGGGGCACGCCCACGCTCCGATCTCCAACCGCATCCGCACCCTGATGATACACGCCCCCCGCTACAGTTTCCAGGGCCAGGCCCGCCTCGCCTGTGACGCGGGCGTCTCTCGCTCCACCATCAGCCGGCTGCTGGGCGGACACATCAACCCCTCCTTCCGGCTCGCCCAGGCCGTCACGTCCGCCCTGGAAAAGAGCCTGAAGCGCCCGCTGGACCCGCGCGAGGTGCTGTCGCCGGACGGCACCTATCCCACCCCCTCCGGGTGCGAACTGGTGGGCTGCCGAGGCTGCATGCCCGAAGAGGCTTTCGACAAGGAGGGCCGCCTCCGGCCGGAGTACCGGGACCTGCGCCCCGGCGACTGGTCCCTCTCACGCCCATCGCCACAGCAAGAACTCCAACAGCAGCCGGCCCATCAAAAGCAAAACCATCAGGACTCAAGTAATCAAGGAAAGGCGACCTTATGAGCACGAAAACCACGGCGGCTTGCGCGCCAGAACCAGTCCTAGAAGAACCGATCCAGGAGAAACCGATCCGGGATCGGCTGCGCCGACGCCTCCTTGCCCTGAACTACCGCGCCTTCGCCCACTGCCTGTGCCTGCTGCTCCACCGCCTCGGCTACGAGGACGTCCACGTCGCCGGGCGGACCCGGTGGAAGGGACGCAACCGCGAGGGAGGCTACGACATCGAGGCGTCCCTGCCGGCGGGGGTCGGACGGCGCCGGATCATCGTCCAGGTCAAGCAGTTCGATGCCCTCCCGGTCTTCCAGCGGGCGGTGGACGAGCTGCGCGGGACGTGCCTGCGCGCCGGGGCCGCCGAGGCACTGCTGATCACGACCTCGACCTTCTCGCCCGTGGTCCTGCGGAACGCGGAGCTACAAGCGGGGACGGCCGGTGCCCAGGTCGCCCCCGTGCGCCTGTTGGACGGGAATGAACTGCTCGACCTGCTGGTGCTGCACCGCGTCGGGGTCTGGGAGGAGGCCGGCGCCTCCGCTTCGCACCCCTGCCGCCTCGGACTGGACGACGCCTTCTTCGACGAGCTATCCCGGACGTATGCCGGCGACACGTTTACTGGCGACACGTTGACCGACAATGGGTTTACCGGCAACCGACGCCGCGCGGTGCCGCATCCCGCCCACGAAGGGCAGCGCCCGTCATGGCTCCTGACAATCCGGGTAAGCTCGCCAGGATCAACCGGGGCGGGGCCGCGCACCGGGAAGGGGACGAGATGACCTGGCGGACGCACGCCCTGGCGGGCATCGGCAGCCTCTGGCTCTTGGACGCTGCGCCGCACGGCATCGGGGCGGGGAATGGGGTGAGCAACGTCGGCCTGCTGGCCGCCCTCGCCGCCTTCGGCGCGCTGCTGCCTGACCTAGACGCGCAGCAGTCCCGGATTAAGCACCTGTCTCCGGGCTGGGGCATTGAGCCGTTCGTGCTGCCGTCTCTCCTGCTCTATCGCGCCCTCGGCCACCGGGGGCTGCTGCACTCCGGCCTGGGGCTGGCCTTGTTCACGGTCCTGTTTGCCCTACCGCTCGCCTTCTGGTGGGGCTGGCAGCCGTCGGCGGCACTGGCCCTGGGCTATACCAGCCATCTGGCCGCCGACGGCTGTACGCGGAGGGGCATCCCGCTGCTGCACCCACGCCGCCTACGCTTCTTCCTGCTTCCCCCAAAGCTCCGCCTGGTCACCGGCTCGTCCGCCGAGGACGCGCTACTGCCGCTGCTGGCGGCCCTGGCCCTGCTGCTCCTGTTACTGCACTTGCGGAACATCGCCGGGTGAAGCGGAGCAAGACCACGAAAGAGGACGAAAGATTAAGACGCTGTGAAGCCTCCCCAGAAATCGTCACGGCATTCGTGGCGGCAACATCTAACCCCTTACGAGCAAGCATGAACCGATCATTTTCAGCGGCTCCAAAAGATGCCCTGGGGCACGAACGAGCGGTGCTGTGCGGCCGCATGGCACGCCTGCTCCACCACGCGCTGACGGGCCTGGACTGGCCGGGCCTGCGCTTCGCCGACCGCAGCCGCCTGGACCGGGCGCTGGCGCAGTTAGAGAGCGACATGACGCTGGCCCGAACCGTTGCCAGTAATCACAGGCGCCAGGAAGGCGGCAAGGTGGACCGGGCAGGACCGACGAAAACAAGTAAGGAAGAAACCAGTACGACAAAAGCCGCCTCCCCCGGCGAAGCCTGAGCGTCGCAGACGGACAGGAGTGCGGCCTTCCTCGGCTTCGCATCCGGGAGCAGGCCAGCCTCAGCCGCAAGTCGTGAGAACGACCTTACGGCCCTGCTGCCGTACCCACAGACCGATACGCAGGTAGAGAGTACCGGCGGGATGTCCGCCGCGCAAGCCGGGTTGCGGCCGTGCGCCTCTCTGGTTCGACTTGAAAGCCCTTTGACTCCCTATTTAACTCCATCCCATGCTCCATCCCGACGCCCCACCCGATTTACATCCTCCAGGCTTGGACTCAACAGACAGGGAAGCCGCCGAAACTCCCTTCGTGATCGTACTCCATCAGAAGGACCGGAGGCCGAGCGGCAGCTTCCGCCCCCAAGCCACCGTGACCGTCCTCCCCGCCTTGCGTACCTCGGGACTGCTGCTCGCACTGCCGCCCGACGAGGTCAAAAGCCTCCTGCTGATGCTCACGTTCGTCACCCCCAACGGCTGGTGCCAGCCCGCCGTCCAGCAACTCGCCGACGCCATGCGCGTCGGCGTGGGGAAGGCGCGGGCGCGCATGGGGCGCCTCCAGGACTTCCGGTGGCAGGGCCGACCGCTCGTGACCGAGATCACGCGGGGCAGCGGCATGGACGGCTTCACCCTGTCCCCGGCGGTCGTCGGCCTCCAGGACGCCCCGGAACCGCCCCAGGAGGCCGCCCCGCCGCTGCCGCCCAGCAGCCGCGACGTCATCATCGCGCGCTCACGGGCGATTTACGCCCGGCCCCGTGCCGAGGTGGAGGCCATGATTGCCGAGCAGATGGGGTGGAAGGAGGTGGGGGACGGCCCGGAGGCGCAGCTTCGCCGCAAACTGCTGAACGTGGCGGGCCTGATGCGTGACCAGGTGGATGCGCTCCTTGAGAGCTATCCGCACGAGCGCGTTGAAAGGCAGCTCGACTGGCTGCCCCACCGGAACGCCAAGAGTCCGGCCCGGTTCCTGATGGCGGCGGTGGAGAACGACTACGACCCGCCGCCGGCGGTCCGCTTGCAGCGGGCGTCAATGCAGACGGGAGGGCAGCAAACAGAAGGGCAGCAAACGGAAGGGCAGCAGGCGGACGTCCCCCCGAGCGCGCCGCCCGACCAGGATGCGACGGAGTTAGAAATGCCGCAACCCGACAGCGCCTATGAGGAATAACACCCCGGACGCGGGAGACTCGAACGTGAGCGGGGCGCCAGGCCAGCCGCCCAGCCTGGCCTCTGCTAATCTGGACCCAGGGTGCGGGACAACCCCCGTCCCGGTCGCGCTGATCGACCGCGTGATGCCCACGCTCCGGGACACGGAACTGCGGGTGCTCTTGGTGGTCGTGCGCCAGACGCTGGGGTGGCAGGTGGGGAAGGACCCGTATCTGCGGAAGGAGCGGGACTGGCTGACCCAGAGCCAGCTCATGCGGCGGACGGGGCGGGCGAGCGGGGCGGTAGCGCGGGCCGTGGACGGTCTGGTGCGGCGCGGCCTGATCGACGTGCTGGACGGGGGCGAACGGCCGCTGAGGACGCCCGCCGAGCGGCGGCGCTGCCTGGGACGGCTGTACTACCGTCTGCACAAACCGGAGGCGTCAGCCATCGCGAGGTCAGCAGGGGCTGAGGCAGCGTCCGCCAAAACCGCACACGCAAAACCGCACACAACAAAAGAGACCGTATACAAAAATAGGCGGCTCGGAGAGCAGAATGTGGATAACCCTGTGGAAAAACCACTGGTGATCAGGAGCCGAGGCTGGGTCCGGGCGAAGGACATCCCCTCGGGGCAACGGACGTGGAGGGCAAAGGCCGAAGCAGGGGGCGATTGAACGGAAGGAAGCGATTGAACGGCAGGATGTTCTTCGTTCCTTGACACAGACAGGAAAAAGCCGAGTCCCTGTGGAACAGGGAGCAAGCGAACTTGTTTCAGCGAACGTTTGTCACGGCTTCTCACGGCATGGAGCGTCCCTTGTCCCAGATCGAGCGCCTTTACTGGATCGACCGTCAGATACGCGACCGGCAGTATCCCAATGCGGACGCCGTCTGCCAACAGTTCGGCGTCTCCCGCCGCACGGCCTTTGACGACCGCCGCCACCTGACGGACCACCTGGGCGCGCCCCTCGTCCATGACCGGCGGCGCGGCGGGTGGGCCTACACCGACCCGACCTACCTGCTCCCGTTCCTCGCCCTCAGCGAGCGCGAAGCGGCCACCCTGCGCCGGTCCCTGCTGGCCGCCCGCGAGTACCTGGCCGCACCGGACGCCGGGACGGTCGGCGCCCTCGCCCAGCGTCTCCAGCCCTTCCTGCCTCCCTTAGCGGAGACGGCGGCGGAGAGCATGGGCGGCGCCATCCAGCCCGAGAGCGCCGTCAGCGCGTCCCCGGCCCTGCTGGACGACTGCCGCCGGGGGCTGGGGGAGCGGCGGCGCCTGCGCCTCCTCTACTACAGCGCCCACCGGGACGACACCAACGACCGAGTCGTACAGCCGTACCACCTGCACCACTGGCGCGGCGAGCCGTACCTAATCGCCTGGTGCGAGTGGCGTCAGGCCTTCCGCGACTTCTTCCTGGGGCGCATCCGCGAGTGGGCGCTGCTCGCGCCGGGCGATGCCTTCGCGCGCGACGCCGCCTTCGACGTGGAAGCCTACCTGAGTCGCGGCTTCGGGCTGCGCCACGGGGAGGCGCTGGTGACGGTGCGGGTGCGCTTCTCGCCGTACCAGGCCCGCTGGATTCGGGAGCGGCGCTACCACCCCAGCCAGCAGTGCGCGGAAGCCCCCGACGGCAGCCTAGAGATGACGCTGGCCCTAGCGGGGACGGCGGAGGTCAAGCGCTGGCTGCTGGGCTACGGGGCAGAGGTTAAGGTCCTGGAGCCGGACGCGCTGCGGGCGGAGATGGCGGCGGAAGTGAAAAAACTCCGCGAGATTTATGCCGCGCCGTGAGAATGCAGCTATTCTGCACTGTGGCACGCCATACTTGATGACGAAGGGCCGGGAAGAGGACTGGGGAGCAGCGATGCGACTGCGCGTGTGTTTGGACAATCAGGCCGGGACCCGGCTGCCGATGGACTACCAGGAGTGGCTGACCGCCGCCGTCTACGGCCTGCTGGCGGACTCGGATGCGGACTTCGCCCGCTTCCTGCACGACGACGGCTACCAGGACGAGGACGGGCGGCGCTTCAAGCTGTTCACGTTCTCCTGGCTGCGCGGCGCGCGGCGGGTCGTGGACGGCGACGCCCTGCGCTTCGCCCCCGGCCCGCTGGAATGGCTGGTCGCCTCGCCGGTCGAGCCGTTCCTGACGAACCTCGCCACGGGGCTGCTGGCGGCGGGGGCGCTCCGGGTCGGCCCGGCGACGATCCCCATCACGCAGATCGAGACG
Organism: uncultured Armatimonadales bacterium; assembly: GCA_964247915.1. Lineage (GTDB taxonomy): Bacteria > Armatimonadota > Armatimonadia > Armatimonadales > Capsulimonadaceae > JANXMY01. The sequence continues at coordinate 25,186 of CAXTWM010000007.1, forward strand.
CTGCCCGCGCCGCCGCTGGCGGAGACGGCCGCCTTCACCTGCCTGTCGCCCATCGTCGCCGCCCTGCCGTTGCCGGACGGCCGGACGCGCTACCTGCGCCCCTGCGACGGCGACGCCTTCTCCGCAGCCGTCGCCAACAACCTGCGCCGCAAGCACCGCCTGCTTCACGGCGACGCGCCCGCCGACGACCGCTTTGCCCTCACCTTCGACCCCGCCTACCTGGCCCGCGATCCGCGCGGCGGCACGAAACTGACAACCTTTAAGGGCATCCATCTGGTCGGCGCCTTCTGCCCCTTCACCGTTACCGGCTCGGCGGACCTGATGCGCGTCGGGTACGAGACCGGCTTCGGCGAGAAGAACGCGGCAGGGTTCGGGATGGTGGAGGTGAAAAGTGTGGTATAACGACCCTGTAAATGTTCCTGCGGTCCGAAGAGTCGCTGAACGGCCTGCCCCGGCTATATGGCGTTGTGGACAGATAGCAACGCCTAGCTTCCATGCCTCGCCGGGGATAGGTCCGCAGGTCGCCTCTCATTCTTGTCACATTAGCCACGATTTGTGGTACAATAGCATTGTAAATGTTCCTGCGGACCGAAAAGCCGCTAAACGACCTGCCTCGGCTATATGGCGTTACAACGTCTGGCTTTCAGCCTCGCCGGGGATAGGTCCGCAGGTCGCCCTCTTTCCTTTACTCCCCTATCATCACAGGCCCGATAATTATATTGCGCGGATCATCTCGGATGGTTATCAAAAGCTGACGCAATTCCGGGTCTTCCACAAGTCCCCGTACCAGCCGGGACAAGCCGTATGCAATCACATCCGCCAGTTGAATGGCAGCACTCTGTTTGGAAGACTTATGACGTGCTTTCATGCGCGTATTTGGGTGAACTGCGCGGTGAAGCCTTTCCGCAGCCGTCTCAGCCTCTTTTTGCTGTGCCTTGCCTTTAATATCCTCATCGCACCACAGCCTGACGAGTTGGTAGCGGCTGAAAAACCTTTCCAAGAGTGTCAGGGTCGCAGTGATCTGAATTTCGGAAGCTATCAGAGTAGGTTGCTCCTGTTGAAGTTGCTGTTCCGGCACTTTTTCGTAAAGAGCAACGCCCACCACTGGCATCAAAGGTGCTACTGCGCGCAAAACCTTGAGCTGAATGGTTTCAGGATCGTCATGGCCGCGAAATTCAGCACGAGATGGCAGGCCGCATTCGTGTCTTACTGTGGCAAGAACGGCCTCCAACTCCTCGATAGGAACTTGAATCGCGGCTATACAAACCGTGTACAATTCTCTTCCCGTTTTTCTCTTTTTTGGGTCAGGTGTCTCAGAGCGATCCAGTCCACCAGTATAAATTGCCATCGGCCTCCTCAAAAATCAAGTGAGCCGGACGTAGAAAGGATGGGCGCAACAGCGAAACCCTTTTCATTTCTATACCAGCTTGGTTCTATTAGATCCCCGGCCCACATGATGGCATTATAGCATAGTTTCCCGTAAAACGGTTTGGCTGTATAACGATTTGACTTTATTTTCTGTTAGTGCTAAGATACATCGCCTCGGTTGTGAAAACGAAAATGATGATTAACTTTGCAACTCTTAATGAGAAACAGGACTTTTCTTCTGTAGCAGTATTGACCATAGATGCGCTTGCCCCGTTATCCATGGTCGCCAAGATGCCTGGCAAGTATTACCGCAGCCAGCCTAGCCCAACAGATGAAATGCTTTACGGATTGCTTGAAAATGCTCTAGGCTGGCATATTGCGGAGAAGGATCGGAACGAGATCATCAAGCAGTTGCAGAAGAAACATGGCAAGACTGCACGAGAGTCAGGCGTTGGTTATAAAAGCCTGTTGCAATTTCATCTGCGCTTTGGCCTATCTCAGATGCCCCAGGTCATGCATTACGATGATTATTGGTCCCAACACCTCAGCGGGCCGTCATTTGTCGGCGGCAGTCGGGAGTATGACGCACGCGCCATTCCGTTGATGAACGCCATTGCAGGCAAGAAAATAACAATAAACGACAGGGCAGAAGCAAAAAAGGAACCGGAATTACTGACGACATTTCAAGAGGGGCAAACAGTTCACTTAAACGTACTGCGTCCGTATTTTCCTCAATACTATATTAGCCCCACGCCTCGTGAATATGTGGTTCCAGACGGCCCCTACAGGTATCGGGTGGAGACTTCCGCTGAATTGGCAAGTATGATCGCAGAAGCAGTTGACGATCCTGCCGCGCCTCTGTATCTCGGCTCTAACGACGGCTGGGTGGATGTTCATTGGAGAGTAATGTCTTGATTGAATCTTTACAATCCATTGTGCATCCCTATCCGCGCTATGGGCTGGCGGTTGCGCTTTACAGAAAGTGCCCGGACTTAAACCAACTGGATGAGCCAACTTTGGCGCTTCTTTTAGTGGACGCCATTGAGACAGGCTTAGGGCATTTCCGCATGGCGACGCCCGATATGCCCAGCAACAGTGAAGTTCTTCATTATGAGCCTCTAACGTTAGACGCTCTGAGAGAGAACAACAGGCTTGTGCAGTCTTCCGGGCTTGCAACACAAGGAATATACCTCTGCCCATCTGTCCTCACCACTGATGGCGATGCTAAAGGTACATTCGATAACGCCCAAGACATCATTAAGAACCTGCGTGATGGCAAGGCGCTTGATAGCGTCTCAGTTTTTAGCCGTTCTTTTGCGCCGACGACGGCAAAGATCAACAATGGCAAGAGGTCCTTATCAGAGCCACGCGGAACACTTCTTGAAGCGGCATGTTCGGTCATTACGACGGTCACGCCAACAAAACCAGCCGCCTGGATTGGCGGACGCAATACCGGAATCATTCCTGATTTGCCGCTGGAACAACTGTATGATTTTATCGAGTTGTTTGAGCGGATGATGACTTCGGGTTTAGAAGGAGACTTGATGCAGGCGAGGCTAGCTCCTAAGACGCCTGCCAGTCTACAGCCCGCCAAGCGCGTACCTAAGAAGACCGAAGGAGGATCACCGAAATCTGAATACCGACGGCCGCGTCTGCACAACGGCAACTATCCCTTCGCCCCCCAGCGTGATGCGGCGGCATTTGGGGCTGTTGGGTTGTTGGGTGCGATTGGGCGTTGGGCTATCGAAGCCAAAGAAACTCCTTGGGCTGATAAGGCGGACGGAGTACTTAACTCTATAGCCAATAAACCGCTCTATATTATCAGCTATGACTACATCACTCAATCTCAGATGAGTCATCATGTTGTGAGACTTGCACAAAGTGGTGAGCTTTCTGAGATGATCCGGACCTTAACTTATGACACTCGTCTTGGTCCTGAGATAGATGCTGATAAGCCCATTTGGGATAGCAAAAATCGGCAGTTGTTCCATCTGATGACAAGCCGTTTCCTTGGGTTGTTTAACGCGGCATCCTTTCGAGATTTTGTTGCCTACCGAACCGAGTACCCTTCCAGCCTAAAGCCGCTTTTCCAGGAGTATTTTATGCAGACTCACGAGATCACTGATGAACTGAAGAGAATAGTTCAAGCCGCAGAAGCCTACGGCCGTTGGCTGAATGACACCGCATATCGGACCGCGAAGTCAGAAGCCGGGAAGGAACCGGACAAAGGATCAAAGGATTATCAACCCTATTGGGAAAAGGTCAGAAAGGAGAAGGCAAAGATCGTCACGGTCTTGGAAAGCGCCGCAATGAGCGCGAGGTCCAGCGGGGCCATGCTTTCTCAAGTATCTACACAGGCGGGACGGCTGGGTCAAGGCGACGCACCCGACGCAGCGGAGCCGTTCGTTTATGCCGTGATGACCGGGCGGATAGATTTCGAGGACGCACGGCAGTTGCTAATGGTATACCTGCGCCTCCAGTCGCCTAAAGAACGGAACGCCAATCCGCTTACTCCCTCTAACGAACCTGAGCCACAGGTGGCAGAAGATCAGGATGGTTATTCACTCACATCAGGAGATAACGATGGAAATTAAAGGCATCCTCATCACGATGCTCGCTCCAATGAGCGACCACATCGCGAACGGCGGCGACAAAATCTTGGGGAACGCCTCCTCAATCAAGCAGCGCCCTGATGGCCGAGTCTACATATCCGGTCAGAAACAGCGTCACGCTCTTTTCAGTGCGATGGACCGCCTCAACTTCTCTAGCGACAAGCGAGGGGATACTTATATCTCTAATGGTGACGGGATCACAACCGTTGTCGAAAAAGACCTTCGCGCCGACCTGGGAGGGTTCCTAGATACCAACAAGGGCAGTTATAGCGGGCGGCGCACAGCGCCTCTCACTGCCACACCCGCAGTTGCTATGGAGACTAGCACTGTCGGGCGTGACCTGCTAATTCGGCTGAAAGTCAATGCGGATGAGAAAAGCGAGCGCAGCCAGGCGTTAGCGACGCGCGAATACAGCCAGGACGACCTGATGCTGATGAACTTCTTCATAGATGTGGGGGCGGTCAGCATCCGCAAGCGCTACCGCTACGAGAAAGAGATGCACCTGTCCACTGAGTACGTCAAGCATGTGGATGAGAACGAGCGCAAGCGCCGCATCGCTTTGGCCCTAGAAGCGACTGCCTCTCTGACCGATTACGCAAACCAGGCCCGCAATGCGGTCAGCGGCGAACCGCAGACAGTCTTGATCGTGTTCGACACGAAGTTGAGCCGAAAGGCCAGCCGCTATTTCCGTGCTCTGGAAACGGAGCAGGCGAACATCAAGAGTGAACTGGACAAGCGCGAGGCGATCTACTTCTTTGGGGATGACACTGCCTCCAACGCGGACAGCGTGATGACGGCCTACGAAAAGGCCTTGGACTTTCTGAGCGCCAATACCTTGTTCGACCCTACGGGCGGCGCCGCCCCTATCACGACAGAGCAATTCGAGAAGCCGGCATGAGCATCCTTGCCAAGTCCAATGCGGAGCATCCGGTCACTTTGGACGAGCACAACCAGCATTTGCAGGAACAGTGGGACCGCGAGGTTTCTCCACACCGCGCGTTTGTGTGCCGGAAATATCGTGATCTCACAGGTCAGGACCTGAGCGAACTGCTCACAACCGCAATACGCTGGCACGATGAAGGCAAAAAGCACTGCAAATGGCAAGATGCCTGTCAGAAGGATTTTGACGAACATAAACGAACAGGCAAGCCGTGCGGAAAGCATTTAAGGCAAGCTGGCATTCGGCACGAACTCGCTTCATTAGAGTTTATTCATCGCTCTGAAACAAGCTTGCCTCTGCCTGTTCGTATCGCCATAGCTGCCCATCATGGCAAACTGAGTCGTAAGCATAAGAAGCGCTGGGGCGAGGAGCATCAAGAATTCGACAAGTTCTGGCTGGAGTTTGCGCGGCTCGGCAACTCCTTTCGTCGGGCAGACATAGATCAAATCATCCTGAACAGGTACAAGTTTGCAGGGCCACGCGCCCTGCTGCAACTCGCCGATCACCGCGCTAGCGCAATGGAAGGTCGTGAAGATGTACCAGAACTGATACCGTTCCAATACACCTTCCCCTACAAGGACGACCAGGGCGAACCTAAATTGCGAGGTGTTCAACATCTTATTGAGCAACTTCAGGATGACCCATTCGCTATCTTACGCGCGCCAACCGGCTCAGGAAAAACTGATGCGGCTTTACTCTGGGCCCAGTACAAGATCAAGCAAGGCGAAGCAGACCGCCTTGTGATTGCGATGCCAACGCGCTTCACTGCAAATGCCATTGCGATCAGCACAGCGGAAAACCTGAGCAAAAACGGCTTGTACCATTCTAGTGCATGGTTCAAAGAAGAGGACAAGAAAAACTTGGAGATTTCTCGATTACTGGAAACGCCGGTCACAGTGACAACAATTGACCATCTCTGTCTCAGCTTAACCGGAACACGCGAGGATCATCATGGCATCTTCTTCAATTTAGCGCATTCCTGCGTCGTTATTGATGAAGCGGATTTTTATGATGCCTTCACTCAACAGAACATCGTGATGCTGTTGCGGGCGCTTCGCCTACTTAAAGTCCCTGTCTTGCTGATGAGCGCAACCGTGCCTGAATCGGCAAGACAGCTATATTCCCGTTCCGGCTCTAGCGTCTCCAAGATTTACGAAGATACTACTGATTATGAATTGCCGCGCTGCACCACCAAGCGATGTGGGCGCGTTGAAAAACCGGGAGACATAGAACATCTATTGAAACGCGCTCTGAAGGGCAACCCAACGATTGTTTATGCCAATACAGTCAGGCGCGCGCAGGCTTATTATGAATGGTTTAAGAGGAACGGATTTGAAGATGTAGTTCTTTACCACAGTCGCTTTACGGAGCCGGATAAAGCCGAAAAAGAGCGTCAGCTATACGAAATGCTCGGGCAAGAGGCTTGGTCAAAAAAAGGCGATGATAAGCCACCTAAAGCGCACGGAGTAGCAATCCTGACACAGATCGGCGAACTCAGCGTCAACATCAGTGCCGACTTTATGATCTCTGACCTTTGCCCGATAGATCGTCTTGCCCAGCGCGTCGGGCGGCTATCACGCTTTGATAAGGACAAGATAGGCGAATTGTACGTTGTTGATCCCTACAAGATGGGCGATGAGAATCTATATCCTGCTCCATATGGCAGGTGGGTCAGCAATAAAGGATGGGAGCCAAGTGAGGCGCTAAAGAAGTCTGACGAGCTTTTGAAAGAAGGAGAATACTCTGCAAAGCGATTTGTAGATATGGTCAATGAAGTTTATCCTGCCGTCCCTCCCATTCAATCCCATGTCAAGGACAACAACGACAAGCTCGAAAACTGCATCGTCACCAATTGGCTTCTTGGACCTGTAGAACGAGTTGAAGAAGATGACGAAGATACTAAAGACTGGAAAAGCCGCGACATTCCATTGCAGAAAATGGTTTATGCTAACTACAAAGTGAGCGGTTTCACGGAAGATGCTAACCAGACTTTCGCAAGCTGGCAGGACTTCCGAAGGTTCCAGTTAGAACATGGAATTCAATGCTATGCCCATGACTTTGAAAAGGCTAACAAAAATGATTGCTTAGAGAAAGCGACCTTTCTCATAAGCTCTAACAGCCGAGACGAATACACAGAAGAAAAGTCATGGATCGTTAAGCCGCGGCATTATGATTTCGATATGGGTCTACATTACGATCTCGACGATGAGGACTAAACAATGAGTGATGAAGACTCCCTCAAAGCCCTCCGCATCGGGGGGACAGAGGTTCACTACTACGTCCTTTGCCCGCGCAAGCTGTGGTGGTTTTCGCACGGCATGGAGCAGGAGCATGTCACGGGGGGCATCGGGGCCGAGAACGTCGCCCTGGGGCAACTCGTCCACAGCGAGAGCTACGCCAACAAAAGCCGCAAGGATGTCCTCATTGATGGCCTCCTGCGCCTGGACTTCACCGACGCCGGGGCCGTCCACGAGGTCAAGAAGAGCCAAGGCGGACAGCGCGCCACCCTCTTCCAGCTTCTGTATTACCTCTACTACCTCAAACACGAGAAGGGCATCGAGACCACCGGCGTCATTGACTACCCCAAGCAGCGGCGGCGCGAGGAAGTCGTGCTGACGGCGGAAGGGGAGGCCGAGGTGGAGCGGGTGATCGAAGGGGTGCGCCAGACGCGGGCGCTCCCTGCCCCGCCGGTCGTGCCCGCCCCGATGGCGATCTGCAAGAAGTGCTCGTACCAGGACCTCTGCTGGGGATGAATCTGCTGGGGGTGACGGCTTGAAAGCCTGCGATCCATGAAAAACTACTATGTGCTCTCCAACGGCCGGGTCAAGCGTGAGGCCAACACGCTCTACATCGAGAACGAGGCGGGCCAGAAGAAGCCCGTGCCCGTGGAGGACGTGGAAAGCCTCTATCTCTACGGCGAGGTGGACCTGAACACCCGGCTGCTCAACTTCCTGTCCCAGAAGAAGATCCCCCTGCACGTCTTCAACTACTACGGCTTCTACGCCGGCTCTTACTACCCCCGCGAGTACCTGCATTCCGGCTACCTGCTCGTCCATCAGGTGAGCCACTACGGGGACACGGACCGGCGCCTGACTCTGGCTCGCGAGTTGGTGCGCGGGGCGGCCCATTCGCTCCTGCGGAACATCGCCTACTACGAAAAGCGCAAGACTCAGGGAAAGGGCGAGGCGGCGGAGGAGCGCGAGCCGCCCGGCGAGGTCGGAACCGAGGCCGCCCCTGTCAGCAGCGAGAGCGGGACAAACAGCGGCGTCCCCACGGACCCCGACGCCGAAGCGGCCGTGGACGCCGCCGCCACCGCGCCCGCCCTGCCGGCATCAGACTCCTCCGAGGGGGAGACGCTGGAGGAAGCCGATCCCCTCACCGGCGCCGTGGTCTGGGACGAGGCGGTCAGCCCCCTCGGCACCCTGCGCGACGTGGTCGGCGGCCTGTCCGACCTGATTGGGGCGCAGGCCGATGTCAACGCGCTCCGGGGCATCGAGGGCAAGATGCGCGAGCGCTACTACCAGGCCTGGCGCCACATCCTCAGCGATGGCTGGACCTTCGAGCGCCGCGTCCGCCGCCCGCCCGACAACGAGGTCAACGCCCTGATCTCCTTCGGCAACTCCCACCTCTACACCGTCTGCCTGGGCGAGATCTACCGCACCCAGCTCACGCCGACCATCTCCTACCTGCACGAGCCGGGCGCGCGCCGCTTCTCGCTGGCCCTGGACCTCTCCGAGATCTTCAAGCCGCTGATCGTGGACCGCGCCATCTTCCGGCTCATCAACACCGGCCAGCTCAAGGACAGCCACTTCGACCGCAGCCTGGACGGCTGCTTTCTGACCGACGCGGGCAAGAAGCTGTTCCTCGCCGCCCTGGAAGACCGCCTGGCGACCACCATCAAGCACCGCCGCCTGGGCCGCTCGGTCTCGTACCGCCACCTGATCCGCCTGGAGTGCTACAAGCTGATCCGCCACCTGACCGGCGTCGAGACCTACCGCGCCTTCCGCGCCTGGTGGTGACCCCCGCCGGGTAACGCCGTTCAGGAGAACCCCCTGATGTATGTCATCGTCGTCTACGACGTGGGCGAGGAGCGCGTGGGCAAGGTCTGCAAGTACCTGCGCCGCTACCTGCCGCGCGTCCAGAACTCGGTCTTTGAGGGCGACCTGCCCGAGTCCAAGCTGGAAGCCCTGAAAGTCGGCCTGAACAAGCTCCTGGTGGAGAACCGCGACTCGGTGCTGCTGTGGGTGCTGCGCGACGCCAAGTGGGTGGACCGCCAGACCCTGGGCACGGAGAAGCTCCCCGTCAGCAACTTCCTCTGACCCACTCTTTCCACCCGCTCTTTCCGTCGCTTTCGACCTCCCCGTGTGCGTCGTCGGACCCCGGTAGCTCCGTGTCACAGAGGAGGCCGACGACTCTTTTGACCCAGGAGTGGGTTAGAAATCCTGCCTCTTGTGCCATAATGGCTATGCCAGCGTCTCGCCCCGGACAGCTATAGTAGGGCAACGGCCAACCGCCACTAAATATGGCCTTCTAATAGAACCAGGCTGGAATTGAAACAGGGTTTGGGATCGGGTGGGGCTGCCGTTCGGTGTGAAAGACTTCTAATAGAAC
>CAXTWM010000008.1:0-32845 GCA_964247915.1 uncultured Armatimonadales bacterium
ATTTCTTAGGCACGTCGCAAGCGTTCGTCCTGAGCCAGGATCAAACTCTCCATAAATGTATTGTTAAGGTCCCGAAGGACCAGAGCAAACTTGGATTGTCTGAGATACCGTGTCCGGCTAGGTACACGGTTCCAGTTTTGCCTTTCCCCTTGCAGGGATCGGCGTTTAACTTCCTTGGCTTCTTTGTTACTTTGTTCTTCTTGGAAGTATCCCAAAGGACACCACAAGATTTACACGCTCAAAGGTTCATTACATGATTCCACTATTTAGTTTTCAATGTGCATCGCCGACCAGGCTTTTACCTGTTTGGAAAGAGCAATAAAAAACCACGCTATCGCTTGGATAGTCCGTTGGTCAAGGTGAAGAAAATTGATCGGCGCGGACGCTTTTCAATTCGTCGTCACCTCCACTCGGTTACCCTTGCAGCGCGGAGGTCGTTGCTCTTCGGCTTAGTGACGAGGGATAGTATACATCAACCGTTTCCAGTTTGTCAACCCCTTCGTCAAAGTTTTTCAATTCTTTTTCGCTTCGCTTTTTAGCGTCGCTTTGTCGCTGGCTCTTTGGCCCGGCGACAAGATTTAGTATATCAGAACCGCTTACCCTTTGTCAAGGGTTTTGGAAAATCTTTTTTGTTGACTTTCCGGCGGCTCCCGCTGTCCGGCACTGTTGGCCGGGCAACGAGGGATATTATGGCATCGCGTTCCGCCGTTGTCAAGGGGTTCAGAAAACTTTTTTCAGGATGTTTTCAGCACCCTTGCCCTCACCGTCGGCGCTTTGACCGGGCGGCGAGGAGTAGTATGACACCGGCCGCACCGAGAGTCAAGAGGGGGAGCCACTTCTTCGCGGGATTATTTTGCGAGGCCGTTTCCACAGGGGCAACAGCCGCTTCTTCACCCGGAGGCGGCGCACTCAAAACCGTGACCGGCTCCGTCATCAGCGCGGCAATCATCCGCGTGGTCGCCTCGCCGATGATCGTCAGCGCGTCCTTGCGCGGATCGGGATTTGCCGCCAGCATCTCCGCCGCCGTGACCGGCCTGCCGACCGTCGCCGTGACGTGGGCGCGGTGCAGCCGCTTGGCGTGTTTCGGGTGGACGCGGTCCGTCCCCTCCAGCGCGATCGGCACGATCGGGATGCCGGTCTGCTTGGCGATCAGGGCGAAGCCGCGCTCGGCGGGCAGCAGCGTCCCCGGATCGGCGCGCGTCCCTTCCGGGAAGATGCCCAGGACGTGCCCCGCCTTCAGCTCGTCTATGGCCTGCCGGATCGCCCCCCGGTCCGCCGCCCCGCGCTTGACCGGGAACGCGCCCATTGCCTTGATGTACGGCCCGAAGACGGGGATTCGGAACAGCTCCTCCTTCGCCATCAGGTGGAGCTGCCGCGTCGTGACCATCGCCAGGTAGGGCGGGTCCATGTAGGCCCGGTGGTTCACGGCCAGGAAAACCGGGCCGCGCGCGGGGATGTTCTCCCCGCCGCGCACCGTGATCCCACCCAGCAGCGGCACCAGAACGCGCACAAGGACGCGCGTGATCGCGTAGGCGCGCGTGTGGCCGTCAGGCGGGAACTCCTCGGGGCGCATCTCCGCCAGCTTCTTCTCCGGCGCTTTTGTCTTATCGGCCATCGTCTCCCCCTGCCTTGGCGCACAGCGCCAGAATACGCGCCACGACGGCATCAACGTCCAGGCCGTCGCTGTCCAGCAGGACGGCGTCCCACGCCGGCACCATCGGGGCGACGTCCCGCGCCGCGTCCCGCGCGTCCCGTGCGGCGATGTCGCGCGCCAGCTCTTCGGGGGTCGGTGTGGCGCCCGACAGGGCCAGCTCTTCCCGCCGCCGCCGCACCCGTTCGCCCAGCGAGGCGACCAGGAAGACCTTGACCTCGGCGTCCGGCAGGACGACCGTCCCGATGTCCCGCCCCTCCATCACGACGCCGCCGCGCCGGGCCATCGCCTGCTGCAAGGCGACCATGCGGGTCCGCACACAGGGCAGGGCCGACAGCGGCGACGTCAGGTTGCTGATCTCGGGCGTCCGTATCTCCCCGGCCACGTCCCGCCCGTCCACAAGGACACGCCCCTCCGGCTCCAGCCGCACGTCCAGCCGGGCGGCCAACGCACAGACGGCCTCCTCATCGTCCGGCGCGACTCCCCTGTGGAGGACGGCCCACGCCAGCGCCCGGTACATCGCCCCCGTGTCCACATAGGTCAGGCCCAGGCGCGCGGCCACCCGGCGGGCGACCGTGCTTTTACCCGCCCCCGCCGGCCCGTCAATGGCGACGCGCAGTGTCTTCGTCTCCGCCCCGCGAGGTTCCGCTGCAATCATGCCCCCATTGTAACCCGGCAACGCTCCCATTGTCAACGCGGGTATACTTGAACCGATATCTTGTATTTTGATCTCAGGAGGCCCGCCATGTCCCAGGTCATGCTCGAAGACACAAACAGCCAGCTCGCCCGCCTTGTGGAGCAGGCCAGCCGAGGCGAGGAAGTCATCATCCTGCGCGACGCTACCCCCGTCGCCAAGATCGTCCCGCTGCCGGAGGAAAAGCCCGTCTCGCACTTCGGCAACGCCAAAGACGTTCTTATCTATATGGCTGACGATTTTGACGCGCCGCTGGAAGTCCCAGCCACGGGTTTCAACCCGTGATACTTTGCGTATTCTGAAACAACATAGAAACAACATGAGCGCCTACCCCGACATAACAGCCAAAGTGACCCTCGCCAGCCTGGCGCAGAAGAAGCGGCGGGGCCAAAAGATCACCGCCCTGACCGCCTACGACTACCCGACGGCTCTGCTCGTGGACGGGTCCGGGGTGGACATCACCCTAGTTGGCGACTCGCTGGGGATGGAGGAGCTGGGCTACGATACCACCCTTCCCGTCACGATGGAGATCATGCTGCACCACGCCAAGGCCGTCCGGCGCGGGACGCAGCGCGCGCTGCTGGTCGTGGACATGCCCTTCCTCTCCTACCAGGTGAACGCCGATGAGGCCGTCCGCAACGCGGGCCGATTGATGCAGGAAGGCGAGGTCGGCGCGGTGAAATTAGAGGGTGGGATCGCCGTCGCCGCGACCGTCCGCCGCCTGGTCCAGTCGGGCATCCCCGTCATGGGGCATGTCGGCTTCACGCCCCAAAGCGTCCACCAGATCGGCCTGCGGAAGCAGGGCAAGGACGAGGCGGGGGCGGCGCAGGTGCTGGCCGATGCCCAGGCCGTGCAGGAGGCGGGCGCGTTCGCCGTCGTCCTGGAGTTGATCCCGGACACGCTGGCCGCCCAGATCACGGCCACGCTCACGATCCCGACGGTCGGCATCGGCGCGGGGGCGGGCTGCGACGGCCAGGTGCTGGTGACGTCCGACCTGATCGGCCTGCGCCCGGACCGCCCGCCCCTGAAGCACGTCCGGCAGTACGCCCAGGTCGGGGCCGAGATCGCGCGCGCGCTGAACGCATACCGAGAGGAGGTGGAAGCCGGTCAATTCCCGTAAGTCGCTGTTCTGCTGTTCTGGAATATTGAAGGAGTGACATCGCATGAGTATCCCATCCCCTGAAAGCGGCATCCCGCCCTTTAACGCCTCCGGCATTTCCCAGGAAGACAAGACGATGGCGATGCTGTCGTATGTCCTGGGCATTTTCACCGGCTTCCTTGGCCCCCTTGTCCTCTGGCTGATCAAAAAGGACCAGTCCAAGTTCGTCGCCTTCCACGCTCTACAGGCGCTGCTGTTGCACGCCGTTGTCACCATCGGCTACATCCTGTCCAGCGTTCTGATCGTGGTCTTGGTCGGGTTTATCACCGGCCCCCTGTTCGGCCTCCTCGGTCTGGTCTTCAGCATCCTTGCTGGCCTCGCCGCCAACAAGGGCGAGTGGTATGACATCCCGGTCATCGGGAAGTTCGCTCGCCAGTCCGCCGGCGTCTGACCTGGAACACGCCGAAGGCCGCAGGGACAGCCCTGCGGCCTTTCTTCGCGTCTGGGGTATACTCACCACCGAAACCTAATTCGTGAGGAGCCTGCCCCCAACATGCCGAAACTGATCTTAGTGCGACACGGCGAGTCGCAGTGGAACCTGGAAAACCGCTTCACCGGCTGGGTGGACGTGCCGCTGACCCCGCGCGGCGAGGGGGAAGCGCGCATCGCGGGCGAGCACCTGCGCGATCTGCCCATCGACAAGGTCTACACCAGCGTCTTGCAGCGCGCCATCAACACGTCCAAGATCGCTTTGGAGGCCGCCGGCAAGCCCGCCGACCTGCCGACGGAGCGCGACCAGGCCCTGAACGAGCGCCACTACGGCGACCTGCAAGGGCTGAACAAGGCCGAAACGGCGGCCCAGTACGGTGACGCCCAAGTCAAGATCTGGCGACGCTCCTACGACGTCCCTCCGCCCGGCGAAAAAGGCGAGTCCCTGAAAGACACCGCCGCCCGGACCCTGCCCTACTTCCAGGCCCACATCCTGCCCGACATCAAAAATGGCCTGAACGTCCTGGTCGTCGCCCACGGCAATTCCCTCCGCTCCATCGTCATGGAGCTGGACCAATTGACCCGCGAGCAGGTGCTGGAACTCAACATCCCCACCGGCATCCCGCTGGTCTATGACTTCGACGACACGGGCCAGATCACCGCCAAGCGTTATCTGTTCACCCGCGAGGACGAGAAGAAAGCGTAGCCGTCAAGGAAGACACCGGCGGGGCGGGAGGCCCCACGACATGATCTCCATCGCTGCCCTCCACGGCACCGCTCGCGAGTACCTGCGCGCCGCGAAGCTGCTCCGCACCCGGCGCAGCTACGACGCCGCCGTTTATCTTTGCGGCTACGCCGTGGAGATCGCCCTCAAAGCGCGCATCTGCCGGACTCTCTACTGGACGACTGGCTTTCCTGAAACTAATGCAGAGTTCCACGACAAAGGCACTTTGCTGAAGACGCATAACTTTCTGGTGCTGCTGGAATATACCGGCATTGGTGATCACATCCGCGCGGGCTTGCTGAATGAATGGTCAGCCGTATGTCAGTGGACACCCGAACAGCGGTACAATCCTCAGGGGACCAAAACGCTCACTGACGCCGACAAAATGATTACGGCAACGCAGAAGATGCTGAGGGCTTTGTTATGACCACATACATCGTTGATACGACTTCAGTCGGCGTCGCGGAAAAGTTTCGCGAGGCGGAAGAAAAGGTCGCCCGACAGCGAGGCAGCTTCACGCTGTTTGCGCTCTTTGAACGGGAAGAAGCGCCCGGTAAGTGGGACCTCGTCGCGGCTGCTCCCTGGCTGGACACGAGCCGCAACGACATCAAAGAGTTGATAGATACGCTGAACGCCTATTTCAGCGTCAAAGACTGGAAGATCATTGCCACAGTCGTGCCGATGAAAGAATCCTCCGACTTCGTGCAGGCGATCACGCGCAAGTTTCATTTTGAGCATCAGCTAGAAGAAATCGGCAGCACCTACGTTAACGGCGTCTACATAACCCACGCATTCCTCATCACGGCCAACCCATCGCCCAGGCCCGTGACAGAGCAGCCGGTCGCCGTCTAGAAACAAAGGATGTCATGCAGACGATCAGCGACATCGCGCCGTTACGCCAAGCTCTGACCAACGCCCGCCGGGCGGGAAAAACGGTCGGGCTGGTGCCGACGATGGGGGCCTTCCACGAGGGCCACCTGTTCCTGATGCGCCGGGCCAAGGCTGAAAATGACCTAGCCATCGTGACGCTGTTCGTCAACCCGACGCAGTTCAACGACCGGAGCGACTTTGACCGCTACCCGCGCGACACGGCCCGCGACGCCCAGATGGCCGAGGGCGAGGGCGTGGACTTCCTGTTCACTCCGACGCCGGAAGCGATGTACCCCCAGGGCTTCGACACAGCAGTCATTGTCCGCGCCCTGTCCGAGCGTCTGGAAGGCGCGTCCCGCCCCGGCCACTTCGCGGGCGTCGCCACCGTCGTCGCCAAATTGCTCAACATTGCCCAGGCCGACCGCGCCTACTTTGGCGAGAAGGACTGGCAGCAGCTCCAGATCGTCAAGGCGCTGGCGCGCGACCTAGACATCCCCACCGGGATCGTCGGTCTCCCCATCGTCCGCGAGCCGGACGGGCTGGCCCTGTCCTCCCGCAACGTCCGGCTGACGCCGGAGCAGCGCCGGGCCGCCCTCGTCCTGTCCGATGCGCTGGGCAAGGCCCAGGACCGCACCGACGGGGGCCTGCAAGATGCCGCCGCACTCGCTGAGGGGATGCGCCGAACCATCGAAGCCGAGCCTCTGGCCCGCCTGGACTACGCCGTCGTCGTCCGCTCCGACACGCTTCAAGAGATAGACACCGCTGAGGGCGACGCCATCGCCCTGGTGGCGGCTACGTTCGGCCAGGTCCGGCTGATTGACAACCGCCTGCTCCGCGCGTCTGCGTAGACAGCCCCGCCCCTACTTCGCCGCCCCCAGCGCGTATAACAGCGTCACGTCCGCCGTCGCCGTGATCTCCTGTGCCATGATCGGCGTCGGGGCCGGCGCGACGGCGGTGTATGCCATCACCCTCGGGGCGAAGATGGGCTGGACAGGAGCAACCTCGCTGTCACTGAGCGACAGCGGGCCGCCCAGCGTCACGCCCAGCGCGGACGCCATCGCCGTGGCCCGCCGCCGGGCGTCGGCGACCGCCAAGGCCAGCGCCTGATCCTGAGAGGCAGCCCGGTCCGATAGGTCATACGAGACGCCACTGAGCTGATTCACCCCCACCTGCGTCACCGTATCAATCAGCGTACCCGCCTGAGTCAAGTCCCTCAACGTTACCAGGGCAGAGTTCGTCACCTCGTACCCCGTCAGGTGCGCGCGCCCGTCGCTGTATTCGTACTGCGGGTTGACGGTGTAGCCCTGCGTCCCGATGTCCCTATCGGCGATGCCCAGGCCCTTGATCGCCGTAATCAGGGCCGTCATCCGGCGGGCGTTGTCCTGCACCGCCGGGGCCTGGCGTTTGTCGTGCGTCGTCACGTCCGCCGTCAGCCGCGCGATGTCCGGCTTGACCTTGACCTCGCCGTGCCCGTGCGCCGTCAGCCCCTGCGAGACGGACAGCAGGGGCGGCAGGGGCCGCGTGATCTGCTCCTGGCTCCACGCCGGACCCGTCAGCCCGGCCAACAGCACGGCCACCGCGCTATAAATCAGTGTTCGTGTCATCATCGTTCCTCCACCTCCTCAGACGCTCCCCCGCGCCCGCCTCTTCAATCACCCTGCGCGTCACCAATACTGCCACTGGCCCGTGTGCAGGATGTAGACGCCCAGCAGCAGGTTCGTCACCCCATGCGCCAGGATGCAGGCGAACAGGTTCCTGGTCCAGCGCAGCAGCAGGCACAGGGCCAGCGCGAAGATCGCCGCCGCCAGCCACTCCGGGTGCGACAGCGCGAACAGGACGACGTTCACCCCAAGCGCCAGGGCGGAGAATGTTCCCACGGGGACGCGCCGGAAGTCGTCCAAGTCCGAGACGAACCGCAGCAGAAAGCCCCGATAGAACAGTTCTTCCACGATGGGAACGACCACGACCAGCCCCAGAAAGCGCACGAAAAGGAAGAAGACGATCCCCGCCGTCGTCGCGATCTCGCGGCTCGGGTTGAACCCCGTCCGCGTCCCCAGGAACGCGAAATGGTGGGTGTGCCTGTCCACGGCGATCCACAGGAAAAACAGCGCCAGCCCCAGCGCCGTCGCCGCCGCCCAGCCGCCCCCGCCGGGCCGCGCTTCGGGGAAGCCCCCGCGCAGCGCGATCAGCAGCCCGCCTACCAGCGCGATCTTGACCGCGTAGACCAAGGGAAACGTCGAGGGTGGCACATGCCCTTCCAGCGTCGTCAGCAGCAGGAACAGAGCGAATGGGGCCACATACGGCAGCCAGGGCGGGAGCGTTTTCCATGTCATGTGCCTAGTATAAGGCACAGGGGCGGCGGCGTCAAGAGGCCCCGCCACAGTAAGCGCCGGGGCGATGAGGTACAATACCCGAATGAACGCCATCGGCTGCTACGTCCACATTCCCTTCTGCGTCCGCAAGTGCGCCTACTGCGACTTCAACTCCTATTCGGGCTACACCGACGGCTCCGTCGCCCGCTATGTGCAGGCGCTCACGCACGAGATTAGGCAAGCTCCCCCAGGATTGGGGGCTGGGGGGCTTTCTCCCGTAGACACCGTCTTCTTCGGCGGCGGCACTCCCACCGCCATTCCGGCCCAGGACGAAGCCGCCCTCCTGCGCGCCGTCCTGGAAACCCTGCCCGTCACGCCCGACGCCGAGATCACGACCGAGGCCAACCCCGGCACGATGGACGTGCGGCACCTCGAAACCCTACGCGCGGCGGGCTTCAACCGTATCTCCTTCGGCGTCCAAAGTTTTGACGGCGACCTGCTCAAGACCCTAGACCGCATCCACTCCGCCGAGGAGGCCCGAAACGCCGTCCGCGCCGCGCGAGCGGCGGGCTTCGAGAACGTCTCCTTAGACCTGATGTTCGCCCTCCCGCGCCAGACGCTGGGGCAGTGGCGGGACACGCTGGACCAGGCCCTGGCCCTGGACACCGACCACCTCTCGCTCTACTCGCTCATCGTGGAAGAGGGGACAGGCTTTTACACCTTGCAGCAGAAGGGCCGCCTGCCCCTGCCCTCGGACGACCTCGCCGCCGACATGTTCGCCCTGGCCCGTGAGACAGCGCAGGGAGCGGGCTACGCCCAGTACGAGATCGCCAACTTCGCCCGTCCGGGCCGCGAAAGCCGCCACAACCTCCACTACTGGCGCAACGAACCCTATCACGGCTTCGGCTGCGGGGCCGTCGCCTACCAGGACGGCGCACGCCGGATGAACGTCAAATCCCCCGCTCGATACGCCGAAGCCGTCGAGAACGGGAGCGACCTGACCCTGGCCGTCGAAACCCTGACGGTAGAAGAAACAATGGCCGAAACCATGATGCTCGGCCTGCGCCTCACCGGAGAAGGCGTGGACTGCCGCCGCTTCCGTGACCGCTTCGGCATAGACCCGCGCGTCAAGTTCGCCACTGAAATCGAAACCTTCACCCGGCGCGGCCTGCTTGAAGTCACCGGGGACAGCCTGCGCCTGACCCCGCAAGGCATCTTCCTGGGAAGCGAAGTCATGGTCGCGTTTGTGTAAACCGACGTAGAAAGTCGAAGATCAATAAAATGGAATCATGGCAGGATTTAGACGCAGAAGTTTTCGGCGGCACCCACAACATAGTCTGGGATAAGTTTTACGCCGAGTTTCAGTTCAACCCAGGCAGGCAGCCTGCCATTGTGGAACCGGCTCCCTCCATCACCTACAAAATAAGCCAAGCATTTGCACTGAACAGGGAAGCACAGCGAACTCTAATCACTGACCTTTCGCAGAAGTCCCTGGCGGCGTTCCAGAGATGCACAGGAGCAAGCCAGCGGCTCTACGCACTTGACTGGCAGCATGAAGGATACTGGTTCTACCCGCATGGGGATCATACCGACCGATGGCTCGTTCCTGTATTCCCTGACGGCGATTATTACATCTTTCTCGCCGAGGACTTTTCCTTTGGCACTTTTGGACACCCCTGGGAAGAAAGCCTTTGCATTTTTGGGCGTCCGCTTTTGGATGCATTCGCGCAAGACCCGCCACTCTTGTTCCATGACATCATCCGCAGCGTGGGCGCATGATGCTGTTTCCCTTTCCCCTCCTTAACAGGGAGGGATGGCGAGCCTTTGGCGAGCCGGGATGGGTTCTGCCTGCCTTGACGCCCCCGCCGATCCGTGTTATGATTGCCGAGCTAGCCCGAAATTGAACGGGCGGCGAACACACTCGGAGCCAAACCATGCAAGCCCCCAAGACAGCCCTCCTTCTCCTCGGAGCCTCCGCGCTCCTCCTCGGCCTCCCGCCCCACGCCCAAGCCGCGAGGGCCAAAGCACACCCGGCCAAAGCACACCACGCGAAAGCCCGGCCCGCCAAGGCGCTCAAGACGGCGGCCAAAGCGCCGGAAACGGTCGGCGGCGGCACCGTGGACAGCCCCGCCGTTGGCCCGGCCCCCTCGTTCGGGATCGGCGGGCCGGGCATGGTCCTGGTCAAGAACTGGCACTTCGGGGGGGGCGGTACGGTCAAGAACTACGCCGACATGAGCGCCAACTTCTTCTACCACGACCAGTTCGGCAACATCGCCAACGGCAAGAACTACGGAGCCGTCATCGTCGCCCCCGACGCGGCGAACGCCGTCCACGACGGCAACCTGAACATCGCACAGCCCATTGAAGGCGTTAACTGCCCCCCGGTGCGCCAGTGGACGGCGGACTCGCTGAAGACCCTCCTCGTCCCTCTGAATGGGGCGACAACCGTAGACCCGAACCTGCACAACGCCGGTAACGGCTCGTTCATGGCGAAATGGAACCTGCCCCACGGCGGCTCTCTGCTGGGCCAGGACATCGTCTGGGAGACGCGCGTCCGCTACGTCCCCCCGCCCTACTTCTGGCTGGGCATCTGGATCGCGGGCAACAAGTGGAAGTGGGACGGCCACGCCCAGGGGGCCGAGCAGGACCTGGTGGAATCCTTCGGCTACGACAACGGCGGCGGCAACACCAACTATGATGGGCGATTCTGGCACGTCAACACCGTCGCCACCCCCACCAAAGACACCGTGGATTACGCGGACTGGGGGCGGGGGATGGCCGCGCACGGCATCAAAAACTACGACGCCTCCCAGTACCACATCTGGACCTGGCACTACAAAAAGGACAACACCTTTGCCATGTATGTGGACGGGATTCAGGTCCAAAGCGGGGCGGACTACTGGTGGACCTTCGGCAACAAGGCCGGGGACGAGCCGATTGACGTGGTGTTCCTGTTCGACGGCGGCTGGGGCCACACCCAGGTCGGCAGCGTCAACCACACGCTGCCAGCCTCGGCCTTTGAGGGCAAGTTCTACGAGTGGAACTACAGCCGCGTCTACCTCAGCCGCCCCGCGCCGGGCGGGGCGGCCTCGCGATGAGCCTGACAAGTCTTTTCCGTAGGTGCTTGGCGATTCTCCTTGCATTGTTGTCAACCACAGTGCGGGTTGACGCCAAGCCCCTGCCTTCCCACGCCTCCCGTATAAAAGCACAGGCGCAGCGGCGCAGCGTGATTGACTATTTCTATCTGCTGCCGTCGCTCGGCATCGGCTATCACGCGACGCGGCAGGAAAAGCGCCAACTGTTGCAAGCCGAGAGTCATCCCATCGTTGACGTGCGCCACGACTACCTGCTGGTGCATCCCGACGCTTCGCCTGCGGAACAGATCGCGGTATTCCGGGAGCGCGGCAAGGCCGATCTGCTCGCGGTGAGCATGCCCGATTCCGAGAGCGACTACAATTACTTCGCGCTGTTCCGCCTGCAAAACGGCAGGCTGCGGGATGTGACACGCCAGATGTTGCCGATGCCTCCTCAAACCGACCGACTTTTGTATGAGATTCCACGCTTTGGCACCACCATTGGCGTCTATAAATTCAACTTGGATACGCAGTCGCGCCGCCATGTTTTCGACTTGCAATGGCGCGGAGGCTGCTTTGTCAGAGTTCGATAAGCCTGACTTTCTGATGTAGCGCAGGCATGATTGCCGTGGGAAGCCGCGTGGGAGTAAACTCCTGCGCTATGGGGCGAAGCGCCCAGTCTCCCTCTGCGGGGAGACGAGAAACCAGGGCGGACGCCGGTTTTATACGGTGAAGGTCGCCTTTGTTTCGACGTAGGTCGAAACTTGGCCGCAGGCCCCACAGCGCAGGAGTTTACTCCCATGCAGCCTTCCACAGCAGGAAAGCCCTTTTTCTGTTCTACTGTCCCCAAACATGGGCACTTCTCAGCCCCACCCCAATGAAATTTGGGGTTCAACCCGTGGCGCTTTCCCCAGCCTGAGATCTCCGCCGGCCCCCCAATCGGGTACAATAAAGGCACGCATGGACCTGTACCCGATCCACCTCCATCTGCAAGGACGCCGCTGCCTCGTCGTCGGCGGCGGCGGCGTGGCCGCGCGCAAAGTCGCGGGGCTGCGGGCGACGGGGGCGGAGGTCCTGCTGGTTTCGCCCGAAGCCGCGCCCGCGCTTCAGGCGATGGCCGAACGCGGCGAGATCGAGTGGCGGCGGGAGCCATATGAGGGTAGGAATGGAACCGCGTGCCTCGACGGGGTGTTTCTTGTGATGGCCTGCACCGACAATCGCGAAGTCAATGCCGCCGTGACGCGCGAGGCGTTGGAACGAGGTTTATTGGTACTGTGCGCCGACGACCCCGAGGCGGGCAGTTTCATATCCCCGGCGACGGTCCGGCGCGGCGATCTGCTGCTGACCGTTTCGACCGGCGGGGCCGGGCCGACCCTGGCTGCCGTTTTGCGCGAGCGGCTGGAAGCCGAGTTCGGGCCGGAATGGGCGGAGCTGGTAGAAGTGTTCGGCGCGATGCGTGAAACTGTCAAAACGAACCCGAGCGAGGCCGGGCGCAAGGCCGCCATTCGGCGCGTTTTGGACGACGCTGAGGTCACGGAACTGCTCCGCGCGGGCAGGCGGTTAGAAGCGGAAACGCGGATTCGACAATGTCTCTCCTCGTCCTCGGAATAAACCACACCAGCGCCCCCATCGCCCTGCGCGAAAAGCTGGCGATCGGCGACTACGAGCTGCCGCGCGCGCTCCAGGCGCTGACGCGGCTGCCGGACGTGCAGGAGGGTGCCCTGCTGTCCACCTGCAACCGGACCGAGGCTTACGCCTTCGCCGCGCCCCACGCCGCCCCGCCCGAAGACGCCCTGGCCGAGTTTTTGGCGGGCTGGCACGGCCTGTCCCGGCGCGAGTTCGACGGCCACCTCTACTGCTACCGCGCGGGCGCAGCCGCGAACCACCTGTTCTCGGTCGCGTCCGGCCTGGACTCGATGATTTTGGGCGAGCCGGACATCCAGCGGCAGGTCAAGACGGCCCTGGAGGCCGCACAGGCCGCGCGGAGTGTCGGGGCGCGGCTGAACAGGCTGTTCCAGGAGGCCCTGGTCGCAGGCAAGCGCGCCCGGACCGAGACCGGCATCGCGCGCGGGACGTTTTCGGTCGGCGCGGCGGCCGTCGAGCTGGCGACCCAGATCTTCGGCGAGTCGCTGTCCGGCCACACCGTTCTGGTGCTGGGCGCGGGCAAGATGAGCGAGGTCACGGCCCGGCACTTGCAGGCGGCGGGCGCCCCCGCCGTCTTGGTCGCCAACCGGACATTCGAGAAGGCCGAGGCGCTGGCTGGGCAGTTCGGCGGCGTCGCGCGACGCTTCCAAGACCTGCCCCACCTCCTCCAGACCGCCGACATCGTGGTCTGCTCCACCGCCGCGCCCCATCCCATTGTCACGCGCGCCTTGATGCAGGACGTCATGCGCGCCCGCCGGGGCCGCCCCCTGTACCTCGTGGACATCGCCGTCCCGCGCGACGTCGAATCCGAGGTTGGCAGCCTCGAAAACGCTTATCTCTATAACATAGACGACTTGCAGGAACTCGTGGCCGGGGCGCGTCAGTCGCGGGCCGGGGAGGTCGCGCGGGCGCGGGAAATCGTGGAGGCGTCCGTCGCCGAGTACGGGCGCTGGGAACGGTCGCTGGACGTGGCCCCCCTGGTCGTCGCCGTCCGCCGGAAACTCGACGACGTCCGGCAGGCGGAACTCGACCGCCTGCGCGCCCGCCTGCCTAATCTTTCGGAGAAGGACTGGCGCGCGGTCGAGGCCGCGATGGGGGCGCTGACCAACAAGATCGCTCACCCCGCCACGGTCGCCCTCAAGGCCGCCCCCGAAGCCGAACACGCTGAAGCGACGCTTGACGCCATCCGCCGCGCCTTCGGGGTGGAGGAGGCCGCGCATGACTGAAGTCGGCCTTCTCATCGCCGCCGCCGCGCTGTACCTGCTCGGCTCCGTCGCTTACGGCGCGTTTCTGTTCCTGCGTCTGCCCGCGCTGGCAGGGGGTGGGCGGCTCGCCACAGCCCTTGCCGTCGGCCTGCACACCGTCGCCATCGGCGTCCACTGCGCCCGGACGCACCAGACGCCGTTCACGACGCCCGCCGAAACGCTTTCGGCGTCCGCCTGGGCCGTCGCCCTGGCGTACCTTGCTTTGGAGCTAGGGCTGAAGCCAAAGCCGACTGCCTTGGGCGCGGTTGTCCTGCCCGCCGCCTTTCTGTGCCTGTTCGCCGGGGCCTTCCTGCACCCGGCCCAACCCATCACGCTGACGCCCGCGACGCCGCTGCTGAACTCACGCCTGATCAGCCTGCACATCCTGGCGATCTTATTTGCTTTTGGCCTGCTCGTACTCGCCTTCGGCTGCGCCGCCCTGTACCTGGCCCAGCATCGGATGCTCAAGCGCAAGCGCCTGGCGGGCAGCCTGTTCGGCAAATTGCCGCCGCTCGCCCGCCTAGACGGGCTTGCCTTCGCCCTGGTCGCCTTCGCCTTCCCCCTCCTAACGGTCGGCCTGGCCGCAGGCGTCGTCCAGGCGCTGGCCGGCGGCTTCGGCGGGCGCTGGGGCGCGGACCCGATGGTGCTGACGTCGGTCGTCACTTGGCTGGTCTACGGCGTCTACCTCGCCCTGCACGCGCTGGCCCAGTGGCGCGGCCCCCGTGCGAACTACCTGCTGCTCGGCGGCCTGCTCGCCGCCCTCGTGACCTATTTCGTGCCGACCACCGCGCACCGGTTCGGGTAGGGCCGGACAAGGATCATCTATGCTGAAACGCGGACTGTTCAAAAGCATCTTCCAGAAGGTAGACCAGATGGTCACCGGGCGGGGGAAAATAGACGAAGAACTCTTTGAAGAACTCGAAGAGTCGCTCATTGGGGCGGACCTCAACGTCCACACCACCCTGCGGGCGATGGACGCCCTGCGCGGCATGGTGCGGGACAACATGCTCCACAATGCGGGCGACGTCACCGACTACCTCCGGCGCTTCCTGTGGGAAACGCTGGTGTCGGACGACGCCAAGAACCCCACGCTGAACGTCTCGCCGTCCGCCCCCACCGTCTACCTCGTCGTCGGCGTCAACGGCGTCGGCAAGACCACCAGCATCGCCAAGCTGGCCCACAAGCTCAAGGGCGAGCGCAAGCGCGTCGTCCTGGCCGCCGCCGACACCTTCCGCGCCGCCGCCGTGGACCAGCTTTCGCTCTGGGGCGGGCGCATCGGCGTCGAGGTCGTCAAGGGCCGCGACGGGGCCGACCCCGCCGCCGTCGTCTTTGACGCCATCCAGGCCGCCAAGGCGCGCAGCGCCGACTACCTCATCATTGACACGGCGGGCCGCCTGCACAACAAGGCCAACCTCATGGAAGAACTTAAAAAGATCAACCGCGTGGTCATGCGCGAGCTGGGGGGCCGCTCCGCCGACGAAACCCTGCTCGTGCTGGACGCCACGACCGGCCAAAACGCCGTCAACCAGGCCCGCGAGTTCAAGGTCGCCGTCAGCGTCACGGGCCTGATCCTCGCCAAGCTCGACGGCACCGCGCGCGGCGGCATCGTCATCACCATCAAGGACGAACTCGGTGTCCCCATCAAGCTCATCGGCACGGGCGAAAAGCCCGGCGACATGGAATACTTCAACCCCCGCACCTTCGTCGAGGCCCTGTTCGAGTAGACGCGAGTAGACGTTCTAGTAGACGGCAGAGGAGGCAGGGAATGCCGCGCACCGCAACGGACTTGCTGGACTATCTCTCCGACCCGGCCACGACTCTGCCGGAGCCGTTCGCCCCGGACGACATGGCCGCGCGCATCGTCAGCCTGCACGCGCAGAGCGGCGGCGCGACGTTCAACCCGTACTTCGGCGATATGTCGGGTCAGAGGCTTTATGCCGCCGCACTTTATCCCGAAAGGTCGGCGACACTTCCCGGTCAGAGCCTCTCAGCGGCTGACCTCCGTGCCTATGTTCAGGCCAATCAGCATCTGTTGCAAGATGTCAGGAACAACATCGGGACGTGGTACAATCGTGAAGTGGGTGAGACGTATCTTGACGTTTCAACAACTGTGGCTGATAGGGATGAGGCAGTGGCCTTAGCCGCTCGGTACAACCAGATCGCGATCTATGACCTAGCAGGCAGTTCGGAGATTGAGACAGGTGGGAGTGGGGAAGCCGCTGATGACCTGCCTCCGGCAAGCGAACGCCTTCCGAAAATAACGCGGGGCAAGCAGGGGAAAAACCATGAATGAGCCGACGGAAACGAGGATCACGACCACTGCCACAGTTGTGGCCGTTGCGGCGGGCGATCCTCCCAGCCTGACGACGATCAAGCGCGCCGTCAATCCCCGTGGCATCGCACGGCACATCACACAGAAAGTAGCCGTCCGCGATGACGCTCTGTTCAAGCGTTTGTGTGCGGAAGTCAGTCCAGGCGACGAGATTCAAGTCACTCTTGTCACGGACTGGTCGGCGACGGATTACATGATGTCGCTCGTCGCATTCGCAAGTCTCACGGCGGACATCCCCGCCGCCCCGCCCGTCAAAGAATTGGCCGCTCAATCCGCCTGATTGACGGCGTGGTCCGGCTGGGCCGTCAGTGCGGGGGGGATCAACCGGAGGGCCAGCAGGGGCAGGGCGGACGTGACGGCGTTGATCCAGATCAGGTCCGGCAGGGGGACGTGCCGCCCCTCGTACAGCCACGACCCGAAGACGTTGGAGACGGACGCGCCGAGGTTGAGCGCGCTCATCAGCAGCGAGTAGCACAGCGCCTCGCTGCCGCGCGGGGTCACGCGGGCGGCCAGGTCCATCAGCGCGATCTCGATGGCGACGCTCAGGAAGGCGTTCCCCGCTTCAATGCCGATAGCCGCCCGATGCGAGTGGTAGCCCAGGTAGAGCAGCGACCCGAGCGCGCTGGCGGCGATGCCGATCGGCAGCAGGCGGCTCAATGGGACGCGCGCGCAGAGCACGCCGTAGAGCAGGATGCCCGCGAAACCGGCCAGCCCGGAAACCAGGCCGAGGTTCCCGATGAACTGGCTGGAGAAGCGCAGCGTGTCCGTCTGATAGAAGAACAGCGGCGTCCCGAAGCCGGGCGCGAGCGAATCCAGGAACAAAAACGCGACGGCGATCCAGAGCGGGCGGCACCGCCGCATCGCCCCGAACTGCGCCCGCAGGTTCGCCCCGACCGTTGTGTCCCGTGTCGCCGAACGGGCTTCCGGCAGCAGCCAGGCCACGGTGGGGATCAGCAGCAGGAACAGCATCGCCCCGGTCGCGCAGGTCCAGCCCAGGGCGCGGGCCGCCAGAAAGCCCCCGAGCGGGCCGGCCGCCAGGCCCGCCGCGCCCAGGATGAGCTGGCGCAGGACGCTGAGGCGTCCGGTCAGTCCGCTACGCTGCCCCGCCTCCACGATCATCCCGCCCGCGACGCTGCTGAGGAGGACGCACATGGCGTTGATCCCCGCCATCGTCCACAAAATCGGCCCGTACCGGCGCGGCAGGACGTCCAGCAGCCCCCACAGCAGGGCGGCCACGGCGCTGCTCCCCAGCAGATAATGCCGCCGCCGCGTCCCCCACAGCGGCACGCTGTCCGAGAGCATCCCGGCCAGCGGCTTCGCGTACCACGCCACCCCCGCCAGGGCGAAAAAGCCTGAGATCGCCGTCGCGCCCAGGTGCAGGCGGTCTTTGAGCAGATACTGGAGCGGCAGCCCCGCCAGCCCGACGCTGTTGGACAGCAGCAGGCTCAGGCCGATGACCAGCATCAGCCGCCGGTTCTGGGCGCGCGAGAGCGGGGCGGTGTCGTAGACGGATGAGGCGGTGACAGCGGCCAAAAGCGTTCTCTTTCTAGGATCGAGCAGGGCTGTACGCTCGGCGCTGAGGGGACACGGGGACGATGAATCGTGCCAACGACCATGTTTAGGTTGTTTGTGGTATATTGCCTGTATCGCGACAGAGGAGGAACCGTCCCATGTCTTCCCGATCCCGCGCCGGCGTCACCTTCATGCAAATCGTAGGCGTTCTCGCCATCATAGTGGTCGTCGCCGCAGTCTTGTTTCCTCTGACTCAGCATGTACAGGAAGGTCATGGGAATAGCCGTTCCTGGTGCGCGTCAAATTCAAAGCAGCTCGGCCTCGCCATGATACAGTACGAGCAAGATGCCGACGGGGGATTTCCGGCAGGCACGAACACAGCGGGCAACGGCTGGGCAGGTGAACTGTACCCGTTCATCAAGTCTACAGGCGTCTATCATTGCCCTAACGACCCGCAGAACGGTGCCTATGTCTCCTACGCCGAGAACCGGAACCTTGTCAAGCAGAACGGCGCGAACCTCCCCGCGCCCGCCGCGACGGTCGCGTTTTATGAGTTCACGACAGTGGGCTGCGACCCCTCCACCTCGGAAACCAACAGCGCGACTGGACTAAGCGCCCCACAGAACAGCAAGCGACATGACAGCAGTACCTTCAACAGCACCTACTCGCTCAACTTCGCGTTTGCCGATGGGCACGTCAAGTTTCTGACGCCGGGGCAGGTGTCGGGCGGCCCCGGTGCCGTCCGCGCGAAGGCGCTGCCGCAGGGAACGTATGTGGGGACGTTCGCGGTCAAGTAACCGGCACTGGAAGTGCCGGCCTACTCCCCGTGGAAGTCGCTACGCGACTGAGGATAGGTGTCCGCAGGCTGTTCTTCAGTGCCGGAGGCACTTTCACTTTGAGTAGGCCGGCACTTCCAGTGCCGGTCCCTGCCGGCGTCGGGGACACGCGCGCCTACCCCACGATCTCCTCCAGCCGGTCCACCATCCGGGACAGGACGCCGAAGGCGCGCTGGATGGGGGCGGGCGAGGTCATGTCGATCCCTGCCAGTTTCAGGGCGTCCAGCGGGTCCAGCGAGCCGCCCGCCTTCAGGAAGCGCAGGTAACGCTCGGCGGCGGGAGCGCCTTCGGTCCGCACGTCTTCGGCCAGGGCGTTGGCGGCGGCGATGCCGGTCGCGTACTGGTAGACGTAGAACGGCGAATACAGGTGCCCGAACTGCGCCCAGGTGATGCCGAGCCTTGCCTCATCCATCTCCACCAGGCCGCCGTAGCCTTCGGCGAAGAAGCCGGCCAGCGTCCGGCCCATGCCGTCCGCCGTCAATGCCTCCCCGCGCTCGATCTTCTCGTGGCAGTCCAGCTCAAACCGTGCCAGGGTGGGCATGACGAACAGGTAGCGGTGGAAGTTCGAGATGGCTTCCTCGATGATGGTCAAAGTCCCGTCGCGGTCCGCGCTCTCGTCCAGCAGGTGCCCCCGGACCAGGGCCTGGTTGAAGTTGGAGGCGACCTCGGCGACGAACAGCGAGTAGTGGGAGTAGACCGGCGGCTGGTTCTCCCAGGTCAGGTAGGAGTGCATGGAGTGGCCCAGCTCGTGGGCCAGCGTGCTGACCGAGAACAGGTCGTCCCGGAAGTTCATCATGATGAACGGGCGCGTCCCCTTGGTCCCCGACGAGAACGCCCCGCTGCCCTTGCCCTGGCTGGGCACCCCGTCAACCCAGCGGTCCTCGGTCAGCCCCAACCGCATGGCGGCGACATACTCGCCGCCCAACGCCTCCATGCCCCAGCAGAGCGTGTCGGTCGCTTCGGCAAAAGAGATCGTCCGCTCCGTTTTGGGCATCGGGGCGGGGACGGCGTAGGCGGGCACGTCGGCGCAGGACAGAGTTTCGACCCCCAAGCCCTTCCGCAGCAGGCCCCAGTAGCGGTGCCAGATCGGCAGGTTCGCCCGGAACGTGCTCAGGAGCGTGTCGAAGACCTCGCGCGGGATGGCATTGGGGGCGAGCGAGGCTTCCAGCGAGGACGGGTAGCGCCGGGCGCGGGACCCGAACACGCTCTGCTTGACCCGACCGCTGAGAGTCGCCGCCAGCGTGTTCTTGACGCCCAGATACCCGTCGGCATACGACTCCCATGCCCGCAGACGCAGAGATTGGTCGGGGTCACGGACCAGCTCGCTGATCGTCCCCTGCGCCACTTCCAGCGGCGCCCCCGCCCCGTCCGGCACGGGCGCGAACTTCAGGTCGGCGTTGGTCAGGACGCTCGCCGCCGCCCCCAGCGCCCCCAGCGGCTCCGACACCTGCGCCAGCAACGCCTCCACCTCCTCCGACCGCACATGCGCCCGCCGCCGGTTCAGGGTGTCCAAGTAGTGCCCGTAGACGGCCAGCCCGGCGTCCTCCGACAGCCACCCGGCCAGCCGCTCGGCGGGGATCTGCAAGATTTCCGGTTCGTAAAACGCGGTCGCCGCCGCGAACCGCGCGTACAGCCCCCCCGCCCGGCTCGCCAGGGCCGCCGCCGCCTGATCGCCCGTGTCGCCCGCCCGCAGCATGGAGGCGTACAGGTAGACCTTGCCCGCCGCCAGCCCCACCTCCTCCTCGCGCGTCATGGCCTCGGCCAGTGTCGCCGCCGACTCGCCCAGCCGCCCCTGATAGGCGGCAAAGCCTTCCAGCAGCCCGCCCACGCGCGCGTATTCGGCCTCCCACGCTTCGGCGTCGGGGAAGACGCTCTCGACGCTCCACTTCTTCTCGTCCGGCACGTCCTGTCGCCGGGGCAGTGTCTCAGGCATAGTTGACTCTCCTTCAGGCCGTCGCTTGCAGCACATACAGCACGCCGTTCGTGGCGGCGCAGACGAGGGTGTCGCCGTACAAGGCCAGCCCCGCCGTCCCCAGGCGCGTGCCCGGCGTCGTCTCATAAGCGCGCTGCACGTTGTACTCGGCGTCCAGCGAATACAGGTTGCCGTCGTCCGCGCCCGCGAACACGGTATGGCCGCCGACGGCGGGCGCGCAGCGCAGGGGCGCGGCGCTGACCCGGCGCGAGCGGATCAGGTTGCCGGTGCCGGCGGCGACGATGTGCAGGAAGCCGTCATCGCCCGCTACATACAGCAGCCCGTCGAACGACAGCGCGGGCGAAACAGAGACGGGGCGGGACGAGACGCTGGTTTTCCAGCGCACGGCCCCCGTCGCCGACTCCAGCGCCCAGGCCATGCCCGTCATGGTGGCGGCGTACACGACGCCGTCCCGGACGAGCGGCGCGGCGTCGAACGGCCCGTCCGTCTCGGTCGCCCAGACCTCCGCCCCCGTCGCCAGATCGAAGGCGCGCAGGTGGTGGTCGTCGCTGCCCACAAAGACCCCGCCGCCCCAGGCCGCCGGGGCGGTGTCGAGCTGCCCGCCGACCGGCAGTGCCCGCACCAGCCGCCCGTCGTTTCGGTCCAAAACCACCAGGTCCGTCCCCGCCGGCACCAGCAGGAGGTCGTCCGCCACCGTGACGCCGCCATAAACCGCCCCGCCGACGCGCGCCTCCCAGCGGCGCGTCCCCCGAATCACGTCCATCGCCAGGACGGACCCGCCCAGCGTGGCCGCGTACAATGCTCCATCCTCGGCGAGCGCCATCGCGCCCCGGTCGGGGTACAATCCCCGACCGTCCGGCAGGTCGAAGTCCCACAGGGCGGCCCCGTTCGCCAGCGCAAAGGCGTAGATCGTCGCCCGGCCCGCTTCGGAGTCA
Source organism: uncultured Armatimonadales bacterium (assembly GCA_964247915.1). Taxonomy (GTDB): domain Bacteria; phylum Armatimonadota; class Armatimonadia; order Armatimonadales; family Capsulimonadaceae; genus JANXMY01. Next base: position 21,350 of record CAXTWM010000008.1, read on the forward strand.
ATGGCCGACGCGACGGTCATCCCGAAGGCGGCCAGCGGCGCGCTCCATTCCAGGGCGTCGGCGGCCCGCGTGGGCGCGGACGTCGGGAACGACCAGCGCCGGGCCAGGTGCGCGCCCAGGGGAGCCTCGGACGCCAGCGCGTGGCTCGCGTCCCCGCCCGGCCCCATCCGCCAGTCGGCCTGGGTCCGCAGGACGTGGGCCGGGTTCAGGCGGCAGGCGCGCGCCAGCCAGGTGTTCGGCGTCCCGCAGACTGGGCACAGGCGGATGCGCTCCCCGCAGCGGCGGCACTCGGTCGCGCCTTCCGGCAGATCGGCGGCGCAGTGCGGGCAGTTCGAGAGCGGCGGGAGGACGGCAATGCCAAGCTCGACATCGGCGGGCAGCGCGGCGGCGTCTGAGGCCTGCACGGCCAGATACTGCCCGAACAGCGAGACCCGCGCCGGGGCCAAGGCCGCATGCCCCGCCCGCTCCGGCCGCAGCTCCACCACGACCGCCTGCGCCTCGGACGGGGCCAACGCGAACTCGGACGGGTACAGGTCCAGCCACGGCACCGGCGACTTCATGCCGACATGCAGCACCGCCTGCGCGTTCTCATTCCGCACCACGGCCACGCGCCGCGCGACCCGGTCCGCCTCCAGCGCGTGCTCCTGCGAGAAGTCAAATTCGGTCGTGTCCAGAACAGGCATCAAGAACCTTTCTCAACCTAAAAAGCGTGTGCTTATCGGTGTCTCCGTCACCCGCCAACCCTGCCTCTCGACGCGATACACCTGGGCGTCGGGCCGCGAACCGACGGCCTCCCGCAACTCCGTCCCGACGAAATGTAGCCCCGCCCCGTCGTCCGCCGCGTAGCCACCGGGCAGGCCGCCCAGGACAAACGCCTGGTAAGTGGGCCGCCGCTCCCGTTCGCTGTCATAGTGCGGGCAGACGCTGCCCGGCAGCAGGCCCAGGCCGTCCAGGAGCGGCGACAGGCCGTTCCCGAACGAGTCCGTGCTGCCGGCTTCAAACCAGCACAGTGCCCCCGCACTCAAGCCGCACAGCACGACGCCCGCCTCCCATGCCTCCCGCAGCACGGCATCCAGCCCATGCGCCCGCCAAACGGCCAGCATGTTTACCGTGCTGCCGCCGCCGACGTACACCACATCCTGCCCTAGCACGAACGCCCGCAAGTCAACAACCGTCGGGCGGAACAACGGCAGGTGGGACGCCCTCGCTCGCCCCGCCGGGAAGGCGTCATAAAACCGTTGCACATACCCCGTCGCGTCCCCGCTGGCTGTCGGCACGAAGCATACACACGGGCGCGGCTTGCCGGTCAGGTTCAGGATAAAGTCATCCAGCAGGGGATTCTCTGGCTCTTCTGAGAACCCACCCCCGCCCAGCGCAACGATGTGCCTTGATGCCGGCCCACTCATGCCGCCGGTTCCAGCGGTGCGTACTCAATGCCCATGCGCGCGGCTTCTTGCGCTGTCAGACCCATCGCCACGGTGACGTCCAGCGCGAAATCGGCTCCGCGCACCTGCTCACAGGCATCCACAATAATTTCCGAGCGTTCGATCTGATCCAGGCCAGCCCAGTCCTGCCAGATGACATAGACATGTATTGGGCCCTGCCGCCCCTGTCTGTCTTCGATGATGATTGGCTCTGAGGCTTCCCGCTGGGGATGCTTCCACTCCTGAACCAGCATATTCTGTAGCGATTGATGTTTCTGATCAATGAGGTGAACGATCTTTGCTAACGGCATGGCTACCTCCACAATGCTATGTAGTTGTCGCGAAGCCAGGTGACATCGCTGTAGACGCTACGGGCTTCCAAAAGGGTTGCTTGTTCCTGATGGTAGCGCATTCCGATCCACCAGTTCTGGTACAAGCGTCGAGTGCGGGAAACGAAAGGCGCGTCTACAGCCGAGGGCAGCGGGCGGTTTTCATGACGTCGCACTTCGCGCAACAGCAGTGACCAGAAACGCAGGCTGTGATAAGCCTCATGCGAGATGAGCGGAACATACCTGCGTCCAGCATTTAGGGCCGCTCCCAGTCTCGGCTGCGTCAGATCGGTGGGACGCGCGCCCGTGTAACGAAAATAAGCGCTTTTCAGCAGCATCTCCGCCGAGTAACCTAGCAGATAGATACCTGCTCCGTTGTATCCACCAGTAATCAGGGCCGTGCCCTCTTGGTACTTCTGCGCGGCGGCCAGATCGAACTCTTGTATGGTTTCGGGAACCGCTTCTAGCCGTTGGCGCAGAGGCATCCTGCATTCCTCCTTCCTCCCTAGTTACGAGAACATCAGATAGGGCTGTTCCAGGGTCTCCTTGAGCTGCGCCAGGAAGGCGGCGGCGGGGGCGCCGTCCACGACGCGGTGGTCGAAGGACAGGCAGAGGTTCATCATCGGGCGCACCTGCGGCTGGCCGTCCACCGCCACGATCGTGTCGGCGATGGCGCAGACGCCCAGGATGGCGGTTTGGGGCGGGACGATGATGGGGTTGAATTGGGTGACGCCGAACGTGCCCAGGTTGGTGAGGGAGAAGGTCCCGCCCGTCACCTCGTCCCGCTCCAGGCTGCCGCTCTTGGCCTTCGCGGCTAATTCTTTTAGCGCGCGGCTGAACTCGCCCAGCGATCTTGCCTGTGCGTCTTTGACGACGGGCACGATCAGGCCGTCCGCGCCCAGCGAGACGGCGACGCCCAGATTCACTGCCTGGTGCAGCGTGATCTCGTTCCCCGCCAGCGTGCTGTTCAGGTACGGGTGGTCCTTCAGGGCGCGCGCGGCGGCTTTGGCGATGATGTCCGTAAACGAGACGCGGACGCCCTCCGTCTTCTCGACGGCGGGCAGGACTTGCTGGCGGAACCGGGTCGCCTCGCTCATGTCCACGGGCAGGGTCAGCGTGACGTGCGGCGCGGTCTGGGCGCTGCGGGCCACGGCATCGGCCACCATCTTCCGCATCCCGCGCAGGGTAACGGTCGTTGTCTGCCCTCCGCCCCCCAACTCTGGCGCGACTGCACCCGACGGCGCAACTGCACCCGGCGGGAGAGGAGGAGCGACGCTGCGCTTTACGTCCTCCTGCGTCACCTTACCGCCGTGCCCCGTGCCCTGCACGCTCTCGACCGACACGCCATACTCCGACGCGACGCGCTGGGCGAGGGGCGAGACACGCGGCGCGGCCTTCTTTTGGGCCTGTTGCTCCTCGTAGAAGGCGATCACGTCCGCCTCGACGACCCGCCCGTTCACGCCCGTGCCGCGCCCGGCGAGCTGCGCGATGTCCACGCCGTACTCGTCGGCGTACCGCCGCGCGCGCGGGCTGGCGAAGACGCGGCCAATGCCCGTCTGGGCAGGAGTGTTCCGCCCTTCCTCCAGGGCCGGCGCGTCCTCCATCGTCGGCGACGTTACTTCCGCCTCCTTGCCCGTCCGCCCGGCCTCGGCAGTCGGGGCCGGAGCGCTGCCGCCGAGCAGAGCGGAGATGTCCTCGTCCGCCGTGCCCAGAATCGCCACGGGGTCATTGACCGGGACGGTCGCATCTACGGCGGCCAGAATCTTTCGCAGTACGCCCGCCTCGGGCGCCTCGACCTCCATGTTGACCTTGTCGGTCATCACCTCATAAAGCGCATCACCCTTCGCGACGGCTTCCCCCTCGGCCTTGAACCAGCGCGTGATCGTGCCTTCCTCCATGCTGTTGCCCAGCGCGGGCAGTTCCAGCGTCTTCGCCATGCGCGTCTCTCCTCCTCAACCCGGCGCTTCGACCTTCGCGGCCTTGCCGTAGATGCCGTTCGGGCCGACCCAGCCGTTGATGCCGCCCCGGTTGTTGCCGATCTGGAACCGCTCGCCGTCAATGGCCTTCACGAGATGCAGGTAGTCGCGCCCATGCACGCGCACGAGCACGATGTCGCCCACAGCCAGCGAGCCAGGCGAGATCGGCTCCAGGGTCACGAGGTCGCCGTCATCCACCTTGCCCCGCATGGAGTGGCCGCGCGGCTTTACCTGCACCGTTTCGCCCCGCCGCAAGGCTTCTTTGGCGAACAAGGCCCAGCTCATCGCCTACTTGCCCCACATGATAAATTCCTGGCCCGCCGAGGCCGGCGCTTTGGGCTTGGTCGGTGGGGTATCGGGCGGCTTGGGCGCTTCCGGGGCGATAGTCGTCGCCACACGCGGCGCGGGAGCAGCGGGGGCGGCCGGAGCGTGAGCGGTGGGCACGACCGAGGCCGTCCGCGCCGGGGCAGGGGGGGTGAAGTGGAACGCGGAGGAAAGCGCTTTGATGTCGTCCCGGACGGGCTGCTGGGCATCTTCCAGGTGCCGCAGGTCCGCCAGGATCGGGCCGGCGTCCTGTTGCAGATCCTGGGGGGTGCCCTGCCGGGGGAGTCGGGCGATGGCAGGCCGGATGCGCGCGCGCGTCGCGCTCAACTCCGCCATGTCCGCCGCCAGTTGGTCCCGCAGGATGCGGCGCGACCCATCCTCCGCGTCTAAGTGAGACGCGCGGACGGCGTAGCCCCGGTTGAGCAGCTGGTCGGCGCGCGGCAGCGCGGCCTGATACCGCGCCTGGAGCCGCTGTTTCAGAGCATCCACGGGGTTCGCCTCGCTGGCGTGGAGCGCCGTCCCGGCGTTGTCTGCGCGGAAGGCGGGCAGGACAGCCGCACGGGTTACGACCGTGCGACGCAGCGGCGCGGGAACGCCAGGCGGCAGGGGGTGCGGGCGAACCTGGGGTGCGCCGACAGCGGGAGCAGCGAAGGTCGCGGAGGGCGGGGGGGTGGAGAGCGGGGCAGTGACCGGAGCGGTCTCGTCTCCTGCCACTGCCCCGTCTTCCGGCACTCCTGAGGGCGCGCGATCAGGGGCGGGCGACGCGCGCTCGACGACCACCGGGCGGCGCGGGCCTGAGCCGTCCAGAGACAGCCCGATCACCAGCAGGACCACGACCGCCCCCGCCGTCGCCCCCAGCCAGGCGGACCGGGTCATGCGGACATCGGCGGGCACCTGCGCGTGGTAGCCCGTGGCCGTCACGGGCGCGTGGTAGCCCGTGGCCGTCACGGGCGCATGATAGCCCGTGGCTGAAGGCGACGCCGTGCGGAGCGGCGGCGCCCCGATCCTCCGCGCGGCCTCCAGGCAGGCGTCATACGCCTCCTTGCGCGGGGCGTCCGAAAGGAAGGCATAGGCGGCATTGATGCGCCGGAACTGCTCCTGGCTCCGCGCGTCATTGCCGTGCAGGTCGGGGTGCCAGCGCTTGGCGAGCCGCCGGTACTGACCCTTGACCTCCTCCATCGAACTGCCCGGCTCCAGCTCCAGGACCCCATAATGATCCGGCTCGATAGGCATCATCGTCTTATTTCCCCAGGCCGCGCAGGGTTTGCAGGCAGCGGTCCACGCACTCCAGCGGCGGGTGGGCGTAGGATTCCTGCTCCACGATGTACCACCGCGTCCCGCCCACGCTCTCGCACAGGCGGAAGATCTCGCCCCAGGGCACGTCGCCCTCCCCGATCAGGGCGTTCGGGTCCGTCGCCGAGAACTCCTTCAAATGCACCGTCAGCGCGCGGCCCGGATAGCGCTCCAAAAACGGGGCGGGCGCGGCCCCGCCGTGCATCATGTTCCCCGTGTCCACCTGCATGACGACGTCGGGCCGCGTGTGGCCGAAGAAGATGTCCCAGGGCAGCGCGCCGCCCTCGACCGGCAGGAACTCCTCGGAGTGGTTGTGGTAGCCGACGTGCATCCCCAGCGCCTCCGCCCGCTCCGAAGCCCCGTCAAAGAGCCGCGCCGTTTCCCGCCAGGCGTCCTGGGAGCCGACCCGCTCGCGCGGCAGGCTCGGCACGATGAGGAACGGGTTGCCCAGCGTCCGGTTGAAGTCCGCTGTGCGTTCCAGCTCTTCCCCCAACACGGTGTCCAGGGCCGTGTGCGTCCCGCAGCACGCCAGCCCGTTGTCGTCGAGCATCCGCCGCAGTTCCTCGGCGGTCCGTCCGTAGTAGCCCGCGAACTCGACGCCCGCATAGCCCATACCGGCCACGGCCTTGAGGACGCCGGGCAGGTCCCGCACGCAGTCGTCGCGCACCGAATAAAGCTGCAACCCGATGGGGATATTCGCCATTATCTACTCCTTTTCACGGCCCGTCATGGCCGGATGTCACTCCACAAGACGGCATGGGTCAGGGCGCTCAGATGCCCCACGTTCGCCGTTGCCACCACGACCGCCGACAGGCCGAACGCGGCGGGGTTCAGGAGGCCCGCCTGCGCCGCAATCAGCGCGTCGGCGTCCGGCGGGGCGGTCGTCCTTCCCTGGTTCCGCACCCGCGCCCACGAGTCTGCCGCCAGACGGACGGCGGGCGTGGTCAGCGGCAGGTACTGGCCCGTGACGGCGGCGTTGAAAACGTCCAGGCGCGTTACGGCACCTACGTTGCCCTGCCGGATGAACTCGCGGCGTAGCTCATAGTCCGCGATCTCAGGAACGAAGAATAGACAGCCAAACTGATCCAGATCGGCGGCCCAGGCGCGGCAGGCGTCGGCTTCGGGCACCGCCCTCTTTTTGGCTCAACAGTCCGAGCGGCGTTGTATCCAGCACGACGGCGAGTGGGGCGTTTATCCTCACATCGCTTCCCCCGGCGGGGTGTCTTCCGCGTCATCACCCAGCAGGGCGCGGAAGTCGGTGCGCCCCTCCAGGCTGAAGCGGTTGGCTTCCAGATTGGCTTTGGTCTCCTCCCACTCGCGGGTGCGGCGGGCGATCTCTTCGGGATCGTCCGTGGCATCCTCGGCCTCCCACTGCGCGAACAGGGCTACCATTGGGCTGACGCGCTTCTCGGCTGCGGTCGGGGCGGCCAGAGGCTCCTGCGTCGGGGTCACATACGAGCGCCGCAGGTTGTCCAGGGCGAGTTCTTCCGGCGTCGTGCCCCTGCGCCGCGCATCTTCCGCCAGGGCGGCTTCCACCTCCGGCGGCAGGTTCAGGGTCAATGTCATGGGGTTTTTTCCTCCCGACGCTCTTCCTGTCTCTCCCTCTGTCCCGGCTTTTTCCCATCCCAGATGCTTTGTGGCAGCACCGTGAGGAAGAGGCTGGCGGCAAGGGCGATGGAGTATAAAATGGTCTCGCCAACCGCGTGTCTGTGCAGGTTGCTCCATACCTGGGTTGCAAAGCACAGCGTCAAAAAAAGGTAGTAGTACCGCTGAAGGCCTCTCCGAGTTTTCATCTTGGCACCTCTGCTCCCGAAGCTACTCCCGCCCGAAGACTTCGCGGCGCTGGTCGCGCTCGCGGTCGCGGTCGGCGATGCTCTCGCGCTTGTCCCACAGCTTCTTGCCGCGCCCCAGGCCGATCTCCAGCTTGGCGAAGCCGTTCTCGAAGAACATCTTGGTCGGGATCACGGACAGGCCGCGCTCGTTGACGCGCGTGGTGATCTTGGTGATCTGCCACTTGTGCAGGAGCAGCTTGCGCTGGCGGCGCGACTCGACGTTGTAGCGGTTGCCCTGCTCGTAGGGGGCGATGTAGAGGTTGTAGACCCACACCTCCCCGTTCTGCACCCGGCAGAACGAATCCTGCAAATTCGCCAGGCCCAGCCGGACGGACTTGATCTCCGTCCCGGTCAGCGCGATCCCCGCCACATAGGTCTCTTCCAGCGCGTACTCGTGCCGCGCCTTGCGGTTGAGCATGGTCGGGTTGCGCTTCTTTTCCTCTTTGTCTTTTGCCGCAGTCGCCATATTTGTACCTTGATTAAAGATATTATAGCAGATTTCCGACAACAGTTATCGTAAGTTACTGTAAGGCGGCGGGCCTGGCATGGTATAATAGACCGTTGCGGGCCATCGTATAGGGGAGTGTCGGGCTTTGAGCATCTACGTCGTGACCGGGGGGGCGGGGTTCATCGGATCACACCTGGCGGCCCGCATCGGGCGGGCCGGGCATGAGGTGCGTGTGCTGGACAGCCTGACGGGGGCGGCCTCGCGGGAGCGCGCGCACGCGCTGGCGTCCGTCCCACACGTCGGGATCACCCAGGGCGACATCCGCGACCCCGACGTGTGCCGCCGCACCCTGGCCGGGGCGGATTATGTGCTCCATCATGCCGGTGACGCCTCAGTGCAGGCGTCCGTTGCCGACCCCGCCGAGTGCGTCGCCGTCAACATCGGCGGCACCGTCAATCTGCTGGAAGCCGCGCGGGCGGCGGGGACGGTCAAGCGGTTCGTGTTCGCCTCCTCCTGCGCCGTCTACGGCGACACGCCCGGCGCGTCCAAGCACGAGGCGTCGCAGACCGACCCGCTTTCGCCCTATGCCTCCTCGAAGCTGGCCGGCGAGTATTTCTGCCGCAACTTCTTTCGGCTGCACGGGCTGCAAACCGTCTCGCTGCGCTACTTCAACGTCTACGGGCCGGGGCAGGACCCCGAGGGGGCGTATGCCGCCGTCATCCCCAAGTTCCTGACCGCCCTCGCACGGGGCGAAGCGCCCGTCCTGTACGGCGACGGCGAGCAGTCGCGGGACTTCATCTTCGTGGACGACGTCGTCGAATCCAATCTGCGCGCGGTGGCGGCGACGCGCGGGGTGGGGGGGCGCGTGGTCAACGTCGGCAGCGGCCAGAGCGCGTCGCTCAAGCAGGTCTTGCAGACGCTGGGGCAGATCCTGGAGCGGCCCGTCGAGGCCGACTGCCGGCCGCCCCGCTCCGGCGACATCAAGCACTCCCGCGCCGACATCGCCGCCGCCGCCGGGCTGCTGCAATTCACGCCCTCCGTCAGCCTCAGCGACGGATTGGCACGGACTTTACACTGGTATCAAGTCAAAGAGTCTCCCGCCACGGAAAAAACGGCCACGGCGGGCATCAGCAAGGGGAGTAGTCTTCACACATGAACATCTGCGTCATCGGGACAGGGTATGTCGGGCTGGTCACGGGCGTCGTCTTCTCGGACATGGGCAACGACGTGGTCTGCGTGGACAAGGTCGCGGCCAAAATTGACGGGCTGAACCAGGGCGTCATGCCCATCTACGAGCCGGGCCTGGAGGAGATGGTCGGGCGCAACGTCGCCGACGGCCGGCTCCAGTTCACCACGGACCTGGACACGGCCGTGCAGAAGGCCGAGATCGTCTTCATCGCCGTCGGCACGCCCCCCAAGGAGGACGGCTCGACGGACCTGTCCTATGTCGAGGACGCCGCCAAGGGCGTCGCCCGCGCCCTGAACCGCTACAAGGTCATCGTCAACAAGAGCACCGTGCCCGTCGGGACGGGCGACTTCGTCCGCGAGGTCATCGAGACCAACAAGCGCAGGTCGGTGGACTTCGACGTCGTTTCCAACCCCGAGTTCCTGCGCGAAGGCTCGGCCATCACGGACACACTGGTCCCCGACCGCATCGTCATCGGCGCCCCGTCCAAGATCGTCGCCATGCGGCTCTTGGAGCTGTACGCCCCGCTGGAGCGCCCCATGATCGTCGTGGACGTCGCCTCGGCGGAGATGATCAAGTACGCCTCCAACGCCTTCCTCGCCACCAAGATCTCGTTCGCCAACGCCATCGCCAACATCTGCGAGGAGACCGGCGCGGACGTCACCCAGGTCGTCAAGGGCATGGGGCTGGACGCGCGCATCGGCCAGGCGTTCCTCAGCGCCGGCCTGGGCTACGGCGGCTCGTGCTTCCCCAAGGACACCCGCTCGCTCCTGCACACCGCCCAGGCCTTCGGCTGCGACTTCCCGCTACTCGCCGCCACCATCGAGACCAACGAGCAGCAGCCCAAGCGCTTCATCGCCAAGATCCACGACGCGCTCGGCGGCGAGTCGCTTAAGGGCAAGACGGTCGGCATCCTGGGCCTGGCCTTCAAGGCGAACACCGATGACATGCGCGAGGCCAAGTCGCTGGACGTCATCGCCGACCTGCTCGCGTCCGGGGCGACGATTAAAGCCTACGACCCCATCGCGATGGAGAACACCAGGCCCGTCTTCCCGCACATCACCTACGGCGCGAACGCCTACGAGGTCGCGACGGGGGCCGACGCGCTGGTCATCGTGACCGAGTGGAACGAGTTCAAGAACCTGAACTTCGAGCGCCTGAGCGGCCTGATGGCCCGCCCGCTGATCCTGGACGGCCGCAACCTGTACGACCCGGAGCGCCTGCGCCGGCTCGGCTTCGAGTACCACTCCATCGGGCGGGCGTCCGCGCAGCCCGCCGTCAAGGCGCCGACCGACAAAGCGCCCACGGACAAAGCGCCCACGGACCTGCCGGGCCGTAACTCCGTGCATAAGGAAACCGTACCCGCGTGACCATCGCCCCCGAAAACGAGACGACGAGAAGCGCCCCGCTGAAAGACCTCGCCCAGCGGCGCGGCGTCCGCCAGCTCGTCAAGTTCGCCATCGTCGGGATGAGCAGCACGATCATCAATCTGGTCGTGCTGTACCTGATGCTGCGACTGCTGCACGGCCATCGGTACGTCTCCGCGACGGCGGCGTTCCTGGTCTCGGTCGTCAACGGCTACTACTGGAACCGGCGCTGGACGTTCAAAGAGGCCCCCGCCAAGGCGATACACACGCAGTTCAGCCAGTTCGTCCTGGTCAACCTGATCGGGCTGGGCCTGGACCTCCTCATCATCCGCCTGGCCTCCGTCCCCTTGGAACACGAACTGCACCACTGGCAGGCGGCCTGGCCCCCCGACAAGATCGAGCGCGTCGCCGTCCTCGCCGCCCAGCTCGTCGCCACCGCCGCCATCGTCTTCTGGAACTTCTTCGCCAACCGCTTCTGGACCTTCAAGCATTAGAAAACCCGAGCAGACAGGGGAAGAGGATGCCCTCCAGAAATGGAGGGCATCCTCGACTGTGCCTATACTGAGGATCTGACAGAGACCGTCACGCCCGGAGGTGTTCGCGGGCCTGTTGCAGATGCGCGCGGATCTGTTTCTGCTGCTCGGACGTCAGGTCACCGAAGCGCCCTTCCTTGCCGTTGACCGTGAGCAGGGTATCGGGCGTCAGGTCGGTGCTGTTAAGTTCGATCCTGTCCCCATTGATGTCGAACGCGACGAACACATGGACCAAGGGGCCGCCGTTCCTGTCGCTCATGGCTTTGGCGAGCAGGCTCTGCATGTCCACTTGCGGGACGTTTTTCATCTTCGTTCGGAGTTCCTGCTGCTGCTGGAGCGTCAGGTCGCCGAAGCGCCCTTCCTTGCCGTTGACCGTGAGCAGGGTATCGGGCGTCAGGTCGGTGCTGTTAAGTTCGACCTTATCCCCATTGATGTAGAACAGGAGCTTGTCCGTGGCGACCAGGTCCTGGACGAACTTGGGTGAGAAGATCCACCTCACCAGACTGAGCTCGTGCCGCACTTGTTTCTGCAGTTGTTCCTGCTGCCGGGGCGTCAGGTCGCCGAAGCGTTCCTGTTTGCCGTTGACTTTAAGCAGGGTGTCGGGCGTTAGGGCAGTGCTGGTGATCTCGATATTGTCTCCGCCGATGTTGAACAGGAGATTCATCGTGCTCATATTCAAGGGCGAGGCTTGTGCCGCAGCCTGGGCGGCCGGGGGCTGACCCGCGTCTCGGGCGGCCGGGGGCTGACCCGCGTCTCGGGCGGCCGGGGGCTGACCCGCGTCTCG